>CAYTNC010000023.1:0-30868 GCA_964438935.1 uncultured Bacteroidales bacterium | reverse complement strand
AAAGGCTTAACACCAATGCGTCTGGGGGTTTTCTTCACATAAACACCTTCAGTATAGCTCATTTCCTTGTCAGAAAGTTCAAAAAAGGCACCAACTATTGCCAGGGTTTCAACATCAACATATACTTTCCCCTTGTAACATGGATACCTTACACCCTCACGCTGCCTGAAAGCAATTACATAAGTTGGTCTTTCCAAATGGGAAATAGTTTTTTCAAGACAATATTCATATAGAGCAAAATAATCAGCATCAAGAAATGTAGGTCTGTTCTTCACAATATCAAGCTGCAATGAATTGTACAAACTTCCCTGAACAACAAAATCCACAAGCTCTTTGGCAACAAGATTGTTGCCTTTTCTGCCCTTGAATATTTTGATCTGATCATCGCGCATTGAAACATAAGGTTCTTTAAAAACATTGATGATGGCCTCGGAAAGAGACACGTTTTTATTGTCCTGTTGTGTTGATTCTCTTATAAAACCAGTGTATACAGCAGGTCTGCAATCATAATTATCAGAAATGTGTTCAATGGCTTTTGTAAGAATATAGATCGGATCGAGCGGTTTAACAACAATCTCTTTGATCTGAAGCTTTGCAGAAGACAACCTGATAATCAGGGTTGATGTATCAACTGAAGATAACGGAATGATCACCATCCGGTAACCGATATGAGAAATGCCCAGTGTATCGCCGTATTCACCTGCATGAACCTTTAGTTCAAACCTTCCTTTCTGATTTGTAATAGTTCCCGTGCTTTTGTTACTTAAAAAAATATTGGAATAAGGTAAAGGTTGTCTGGTTTTTCCATCAATAACAAGGCCTTTAATTGACCTAATATGGGTAACCGTCTTAGGTTTTTTTAATAAGGGAATCAACAGAATTTTTTTGTTTTGTTCCAGCACCTGAATACTGTCATATCTGAATATATCGGTAAGATGATCTTTAACCGACTGCTTTTTATGGGTTACCGATGCATAACGTTGCGACTGAATCTGAGATGTGTAGGTAAAAGAAAATCTTCCCTTACGAGCAATCTCTTTTAAAAGCTGATCAATTTGTCCTGAAGGTTGCGACAAATGAATTTCCCGATTAAGCAGACTCTCCTGCGCCTGCACAATCAATCCCGTAAACAGAAGAAGTGTTAAAATGAAAACGGGAATGCGACATCGGTATCTCTCCCGCAATCTCATATTCAGAAACTATTACTTTCTGACTATGAGCGCCATACCGGTAGTATCAAACTGCAAGCCTGCTACCAGTTTTAATTCGCTGAGAATTTCCCCAAGTGGCTGATTCTGGAATTCAGCAGTAATTTCATCCCTGAGTGCGCTTTCCAAAGCAAGCGAACGACCAAAGTGATGCGCAATATCCATGAGCGCGGAATCCAGAGGTGTCTGATTGAAAACCAGGTGACCGGTTTTCCAGGAAAGAACGTTTGCAGAAACCCCTGCCTCAATTATCAATTCTTTATTTTTTAGCACATAACCTGACTGATTGGCGGCAATGCTGATCTTCTTCTCTTCTCCGCCGGTTGAAGACAATTCCACCTTGCCCGACAAAACAGATACTTTAACAGATCCCTCAGTGGTTTCGGAAACCGAAAAACTGGTACCAGTTACTTTAACAACAGATCCGCCCACGAAAACCTGAAAAGGAACCGACATACCCGGAACAACATTAAAAAGCGCTTCACCTTCCAGAATTACATCCCGGGATCCGGCTCCAAAACTTCCCCGGTAGGAAAGTCGGGCACCCTTGTTAAGTGTAACACTTGAGCCATCAGGCAGAATGAGTTCCCTGATCAACTGATCTGCATGCTCAGATACAAATTCTGATTTTTCACTGCTGCTTGTGCTGACCAACAACTTATAAAGGCCAAAGGAAAGCCCGGATGTAAAAACTACCAACGCAGCAATTCTTAAAAAATAAGTGTGCCAGGAAATTTTCCGGTAGCTTACCGGAAACTTATCTGCCACTCGTGCGCTTAAAAGCTTCCAATCTGCTTCTGTGTTAATCTGGTCAAACAACCGCAGATTAGTTGTATGCTCCCGAATCAATTCAAAAAATTCACTGTGCTCACTTTCCGAAACACCTTGTGATTCATGTCCGGAACAATGATTGGAAGCACCGTTGATATTTTTCTTAAAATGATGATTAGGCATTCTACCTTTTTTCATACTGAATCCTTTATAAGACATTTAACTGTCAAAATTCACTTATAGTAGTTAATATCTTCTTCGATAAAAATTTAACAAATCATTTATTATCAATAAATTAACAAATCCTAAGATCCTTGTCTGGTGGTGTTCTGGGGAATGTAATCCGCCAGTTTTTTCCTGAGTACTTTCAAAGCCTTAGTAATCTGCGTTTCCACTGTACGTTTCGAAAGATTCAACTGTTTTGCAATCTCCTCGTTCCTGAGCCCTTCAAGCCGGTTCATTTTGAAAATCTGCCTGCATTTGGCCGGCAATTCATTAATTATTTCGTTAATCCGGTGTTCAAGTTCTACCGTGTTGATCTCTGCTTCCATGTTTTCCTCGTGATCCCGCTCGAGTTCAATAGTTTTCAGGTGCCGGTCCTGAATGTTTCTCTGATTCAGGTAATTGATGCTGCAATTGTAAACGGAACGGTACAGGTATGATTTCAATGAAATCCCGATGTTCAAAGATTCACGTTTTTCGTAGAACTTTACGAAAAAGTCCTGAACTATTTCGCGTGCTATATCAATACTACCAACATACTTACAGGCATAAACCACCAAAGGTGCATAAAACCGCCTGAAAGTTTGCTCAAATGCTTCCTTGCTTTTAATCTCTTTGGACAACAAGTTATTTTGAATAGGCTCCAATAAATATGCTTTTGCTGAGAACAAATCTACAAAAAAGAGAATTAAATAACGGTCAAATCGTTAAAAGAAGAAAGTTTGTTCAACTGATATGATTTATATCTTTGCCAAAAAGGCACAGGGAAATTTCCAAAACCTGTTTAATTATCTGTGTTTGAAGTTGAGATAAATGAAATACAAACATGTCAACTATTGAGAAAAACATACTTGCAGGCAGAAATATAGATGTCGAATTGATATTTAGTGCATCACGCAGCAGTGGCCCGGGAGGGCAACATATTAACAAAGTCAGCACCAGGGTTGAACTCAGGTTTGATGTGCTGAATTCAAAATTACTGACTGATGAAGAGAAAGAAATAATTATGAGTAAGCTGACTGGTAGAATTACTAAAGAAGGTATGCTCGTGCTGCGTTCTCAGGTAGAAAGGTCTCAATACGATAACAAGGTCAGGGTTATGAAAAATTTTTACAGCCTAATTCAGAAGGCACTGACACCTGTAAAAAAGAGAAAACCAACCAGGCCAACCCCCGGTTCGAAACAAAAAAGGCTGGAAACAAAGCGGATAGTGGCAGATAAAAAAAATCGTCGTAAGGTTCAGTTTGATGAATAGTTTTTAAAGCAACTCAATGGTGAATATTTCATTCCTGTTAAAAGTTGCCCAGTACCTTATGGCTTTGTTCCGGACAAGGTCCCAGTAAATATCACTGCTGATTCCGTGAATCCTGCTTAACTCCTTAACTTCAGCTTCAACTTTATTCCGGATTTCAGATTTGAGCGAAATCCTGATCTTTCTGTTTAAATAGGTGAAATCAGCTACAGGAAGTTTCAGGGTGTCTGAGGAAATGCGAATAAGTCCGTGGCCCAGGGTAGCACCTGTACTGATTTGCAAACCGTCATTCATGCAGCTGAAAGGGGGTGTCATTCCGGCATGTGAGACAACGCTCATTTCATCAACCCCTGCACCAAAATACTCCCTGGCCCTGATTCCCATTTTCACGCCAATAATTGCATAAATGCCCAGATGCCTGTGCATTTCGTTGGCCATCACACCGGCAGTCCATTCATCATGTCCGTATTTCATCAGCGTGGCCTCAATAATCGGTCTGATATCACTCATGTAAAATAAGGTATCCATCGGAAAGTCATTCAAAACCTGGTTGTGATTTTCAGTCTCACCGGTCAAAATCATATTCAACATTTCCTTTACCTGAAAGGCCGGAAGTGAATCCTGCAACACATAAGCCATTCTATTTTCTGCTGTATCGCTAACAAATAGTTCCGGGTAGTGCAAAAAAACAGGTATTACTTCATCAGAAAAATCTGTTGAGTAAGGTGTAACCAAATCCTTCAGGCTCCCGCTTATTTTTTGGGCATGTTGGTTACTGATTTGCGAAATCGACTGAACAAGGTCATTGTCATATTGTTTCAGGCAACCGGAATGGATGGTATGAATCTTTAATCCCGATGCCAAAACCAAATCTGCAGTCAAAACATCTATGTCATAATTAAAGTTGCCTTTTCTGTAGTTTGCAGGGCTACTCCATAAAACGCTTTTCACCCTTTTGGTGAAATCCGGACAATTATTCCGGGCCGACCACACTGTGTTGAGGCTTCCGAGACTGATGAAAGTAACAGGTTCCCTTGTGTTCTTCAAAATTGCATCAATAACTTCATGTGCAACAGGTATTTGATTTGCGGTTTTTTCGTTTCTCCCCCACTCTGTTTGCAAGGCAGGCTTACATGGCTGTGTTTTCACCAGGGTATCGTGATTCATACCAACCGGAATCCCTTCATGATGCAGATCATGCAAAAGTGCGCTTACTTTCTGAAAACTTGTTTCTGCACCCAATACGCCATCCGATACAGTAATTGCCAAAACTCTCACTTTGGGTGACGCAAGAAGCATACAAATGGCCCGCAGATCATCCATACCGCAATCGGTATCAATAATGACATAATGCTGAGGTTTCCAGGGATGTGCAGATAAATTTACACAGAAAAATACCGTTACAAACAAAGCAGCAATTCTATTCATATTCCGGTTGACTATAAATCAAGAAAAACTATTCCCATTCCGCATAAAGCAATTGTAGCTCCTGCTAAAACATGCTGGTATTTTTCCAGTGTATGCAGCCTGACAAAGGAAACTCCTTTGAGCATGAGCCAAACCATAACAATCATAGTGGTTATGGTGGTTGCAGCAAATATAGCCGAAATATAGGCTACTGCGCCATAATTATGCTGTGCTGCAGGATACATCAGAATGGGAATCAACGGTTCGCATGGTCCGAAAATAAATATGGTAAACAGGATCCAGAAGGTCATTTTTTTCTTGTCACTCATCACATGATCATGTGCATGGTGGTTGTGCTTCCAAAGCCTGTATAGGCCCCATGCCATATAAGCAATGCCAAAGGCAAGCAACAACCAGGCCGCAATGTTTCCGCGGGTGCCTTCTACCTTTTCGATACCTGAAATGGCAATTCCCGCTCCAATTCCAATAAAACCAATTACTACAGAACTTAATACATGTGCCAGGCCGCATAAAGCCACAATATTGATGGTTTTCACCATACTCCAATTCCTGGATTTGGACATGGCCACAAATGGCAGGTAATGATCAGGTCCTGCCAGGGTATGCAACGATCCAATGGTCAGAGCGGTTAGTGCAAGAACAGAAAGGTTTGTTTCCATGCTTAGTGAATAGCTATAACTTATATTAAGTATTTATATCATTGTAATTTATCAGAATATCACTTTAATATTTTTCGTGCTACCAATGTACAACAATCTGATTAATTACAATAGAAGGCATTTATTATCTTTGAAGCATTAGAAACTGAAAATTGATGCCCGATGAAAACTGGCAAAGAAGGAAGATACAGCAGAATACTGGAGCAATTGCAGGACCTTTTTTCGCGCACATCAGGCATGCTTGCCAGAATGTCAACCATCAATGCCCTGTTATATCACAAGATGGAAGGATTTTTCTGGGTAGGGTTTTATCTCCTGGACGAAGGTAAACTGCTGGTGGGTCCATATCAGGGTCCGCTTGCCTGTTTGGAGTTACCTTCAAAAAAAGGTGTTTGCTGGGAGGGCATTACAACCGGCAAACCTGTTATTGTGCCCGATGTTCATAATTTTCCCGGACATATTGCGTGCGATTCCCGCTCCAGGTCTGAAATTGTCATTCCGGTTTATGACAAAAACAATACAGTAATTGGAGTGCTGGATATAGACAGCAAGGAACCGGATCAATTTGACCAGGTGGATGCCGAAAACCTTGAAAAAATAGTAGCCCTGATATTCAAAGGCTAAGATTTGTTATAACCTTCGAGCAGTTCAGCTATTTTTTCAATGGAGTAGGGTTTTCCCAGCATGTGGTTAAATCCCGATTCAGTACATTCCTCGATATACATTCCAGGATTGTGTGCCGTTAAGGCAATTATGGGAATATCGTTCAAGGGATGTACAAGTTTTTCTCGGATGTAGCGCATCGCTTCAAAGCCGCCCATTACAGGCATTTCAAGGTCCATCAGAACCAGGTCAACGTCCTGGTGTTCTTCCAGTGCTTTCAATGCCTGCTTTCCGTTTTCCACTTCAATTGATTCGTGTCCCAAACTTTTAATTATCTCCGAAACAAGTAAGCGGTTTGTGTAATAGTCATCTGCAACAATAATCTTCATACCTTCTTAATTTTCTCCACCTTATCCTAATTCACTTAATGTTCTGATAATCTTTATACTGTTAATGCTTACCCGGGAACCCTCCAGGCTGATAATTTTATCGTTTTTAAATTCCGACAATGTTCTAATAAAACTTTCCTTTGTAGTACCTGCAAGTTCAGCCAGCTCTCTGCGGGTAAACGGAAATGAAAATTCTTCTTTTTTATAAATAGTATCTGAAAAATAAAGGATAACATCAGCAATTCTACCGGGTAATTGTTTATGCGACTGCCCGATCAGTCTTTCAAAAATAAACAGCCCTTCCTCACTCAGTGATTTGATGATCTGCCGGGCAAAGCAGCCATTCACACTCAGAATGTCATTAAAATCTTTAGTGGCAATAAACCCGATCTCTGTGTCCTCAATTGCTGAGGCCGAGAACTGGTTCATACTGTTTCCAAAAAGCGACATCAATCCAATAAACTCACCTTTTGCAGCAATCTTAAGTATAAAATTCTTCTTGTTTCTTCCCTCCTTGAATATTTTCACCAGGCCCGACTTCACAAACAATGCATGGGAAACGGGTGTGTGTTGGCGAAAGATCACTTCCTTTCGTTGAAATGAAGCCAAATGCGTACATGAACGCAATTTCCCCAACTCTTCAGGAAGTAAGCATTCCTGAGCTGAAAAATCGAACTGGCTTACAGTTGGTATATTTGCATTCATTGTCAACATATGGATTTTTAAAATTAATCAAAAAATCCAACAGCATGAACCTAATTTATAAACACCCGGGATGAAAACCAGTTTCCGCGCAGTTCTTAACTGGCATGCAGCAGTTCCAGCATGTTGCCAACCGAGCTGATTTCAATAAAGGAGGCGCTCTGGGTCCATTCAAAGTTACCGCCCAGCACAACAACCTTGTCGGACTTCACAAGCAGTTCCCGATCCAGCAATGTTTTCAGTGCGTGAATAATGAAGTTGTAAGTATTCCCCTCAGGAATTTTATCGGCATAAACGCCAAATGAAAGAGCTAGTTCACGAACCACCCTTGAATCGTAACATTGGGCGAAAACCATCTTTCTTCCCCTGTAGCCGGCAATGTTTCGGATTGTTCTACCTGTTGATGTATCGGCAATTATTGCCCTGCAATCAAGTTCAAGAGAGGCTTCCACAGCCGATTTAGATAAATATGCTGATGTTCTGGTGCTCATCACCAACATGGGGGTAAGATGCATGTCGCTTCGGCTTTTTTCAACTTCATGCGCTATTCGAGCCATGGTGCTAACAGCTTCAACAGGGTAAGTTCCGTAAGCCGTTTCACCACTGAGCATAATTGCATCGACCTTGGAATAGATGGCATTGGCAATATCAGAAACCTCGGCCCGGGTAGGCCTTGGATTTTCTATCATGGAATGCAGCATCTGGGTGGCAACAATTACAGGTTTCCGGGCATCAATGCACTTATTGATGATTATTTTCTGAATTCCCGGAATTTTCTCATAAGGAATCTCAATTGCAAGGTCTCCTCTTGCCACCATAACACCATAAACATAGGGCAAAATCTCATCAAGATTATCAACACCTTCCTGGTTTTCAATCTTGGCAATTATTTTAATGCGCGATTTTTGTTCATCCAGAATATGCTGAATGGACATGACATCATTTTTGTTTCTGACAAATGAATGAGCTATGAAATCGATATCCTGATCTACCGCCAGTTTAATGTATTCCATATCTTTCTGGCTCAATGAGGGAAGGGTGAAACTGGCGCCCGGCACATTGACGCTTTTTTTGCCCTTAACGGTTCCATCGTTGGTGGCCATGCAGATGAGGGTATCACCCGACTTTTCAACAACTTCAAATTCAATATCACCATCATCAATCAATATCTTGGCGCCTGGTTCAAGCTCATCTGCAAATCTGCTGTAGTTGACATAAATGCAATCGGGTACAGTGCTTTTTGATGCATCTCCCCGTATGCTGATCCGGTCACCTTTTTTAACGTCAATTTTATAATCCGACGGTGTGGTTCTTATTTCAGGACCTTTTGTATCCAATATAAGGGGTATCTTATCTGAAACCGACCTCACGTTACGAACCACTTTAACGGTGTCGTCGAACGACTGGTGAGCGGTATTCAGCCTGACAACGTCCATTCCGCTATCATATAACTTTTTAATGAATTCCACATCACATTTGAGATCTGAAATGGTAGCAACGATCTTGGTTTTCTTAAGCATAATCTGCTTTTTGGTTAAAAATCGTGCAAAAGTATGAATTAACTTCAAATAAATTAATTTCACCCTAAATTTATTAAAAACAGTTGGACTGGTCAAGTTATACAACAGGGTATAAAGCATTTCTCAAAATTGAGAAGTCACTTTCCGGAAATTCAGTTACTGCCTATCTGAGTGATCTCGATAAACTGAAGGCATTTCTGGATGTCAGGGGTTTGGAGTTAAAACCCGAAGAAATAACTTATGAATTGTTGAAAGATTTCCTGGTGTGGATCAGCGAGCTGGGTATGGGTTCGCGCAGTCAGGCCCGGTTGGTTTCGGGTATCCGATCATTCTTTCGTTACCTGCTTGTTGATGAGCGAATTGCCGAAGACCCCACATCACTGCTTGAAGCACCAAGACCGGGAAGGAAACTGCCGGTTTTTCTCAGTATTGATGAAATCGACAGGATTATTGCAGCCATTGATCTGAGTAAAAATGAGGGGCACCGGAACAGGGCTATCATTGAAACGTTATACAGCTGCGGTTTGCGGGTTTCCGAGCTGATTGAACTGAAAATCACGAATCTGCATTTCTCTGAAGGTTTTATCAAAGTAACCGGAAAAGGGAGTAAAGAAAGACTGGTTCCCATCAGTGAAAAAGCAATTAAAGAAATTGAATTCTACTTCACTCAATTCAGGGTTCACAGCAGTCCGGTAAAAAAATCAGAAGACATTGTTTTCCTTAATCGCAGGGGCAGCAAACTTACCCGGGTAATGATTTTCAATATTGTAAGGGACCTCTGCATGAAGGCAGGTATAAATAAGACAGTCAGTCCGCATACCTTCAGACATTCATTTGCCACCCACATGGTAGAGGGAGGGGCCGACCTAAGGGCTGTTCAGGAAATGCTGGGGCATGAATCGATTCTGACAACAGAAATATATACACATCTCGACCGCGAATATTTAAAGGATGTGATGTTCCGATTTCATCCCAGGTCGCAAAAAAGTCAGGCAAAGTCAATTGCCCCAATTAAAAAATCCAGGTTGTCCAAATAAAGACAACCTGGATTTCGCTATAAATAAGCAGCTGATCAGAAAGTTCAGATCAGATTGAACCTTACGGGGATAATTACAACCATTTTTCTGGCAAATCCGTTCTGCATGGCTGGTTTCAGTTTCAACTTTCGTACTGCCTCACATGCCTGGTCGGCACATTTTGATCCGATATCTTCCAGTACCATTACGTTGGTAATGCTGCCATCAGTTTCAATTGTACACATCACTTTGACAACTCCTTCAACACCTTCATCAATAGCACATTTGGGATATTCAATCAGTTCTTTCAGTGATGCGTTGAAATCCATTCCGTTTTCAGGAGCCGGAAACACCTCCACATTTTTCAGTTCAGAAAGGTTTACGTTGTCGGGGGCGTTTTTAAGAGCAGCATTCAAATAGTTATCAGCTACCAGGTCGGAGGACTGACCGGTTGCATCGGGAAAGGAGCTGTCTGCGTTGCCTGATTGTGCGAAGGAAAATCCAAGCACAGTAAACAGGTAAAAGGCAGATACACAGATTGATTTAAGAATAGTCGTTTTCATAGAGGACAATTTTATTGGTTACGAAAACGCTATATCAATTGTCGCGCCAATTCTTATATGTATTTATATATGTGTTTATTACAAGAGTTTTTCTCATCTGATTCAGCCCAAAGTTGCATCTAAATCGTGCAGTCATTGTTCGTTTTCGGACAAAACGGGTGCACAAAACATCGACCCAAATTGAGGGCCCTCACCAAGGCCGTTTTATTTTTAAAAAGATATACCCACTGCAGGATATTTTTATTAATTTTGTGCTTTTTGAAAATCAAATGGTTTATAATTAATATATTGAAAACTAAATAAATAATAAGATGTCGAACATTAAACGCGTTTACACGTTTGGGGCTAAGAAAGCCGAAGGTAAAGCAGATATGAAAAATTTGCTTGGTGGTAAAGGAGCTAACCTGGCCGAAATGTGTTTGTTAGGCCTGCCTGTACCTGCAGGGTTTACAATTACAACTGAAGTGTGTACTGAATATTATGCCAACAACCATCAGCTTCCTCCTGAGTTGATGCCGGCAGTGTGGGCTGCAATGAAAAATACCGAGGACGCTATGGGTATGAAATATGGTGATGCAGAGAATGCCTTATTGGTTTCATGCCGCTCCGGTGCACGCAGTTCAATGCCCGGTATGATGGATACAGTTCTCAACATTGGTTTGAGTTCTGCAACCATTCCCGGTTTTATCAAGAAGACCAACAATCCGCGTTTTGTATGGGATTCCTACCGTCGTCTGATTATGATGTATGCTGACGTTGTTATGGAAAAAGCAGAAGGGCTTGAACCTTCTGATGGCAAGGGCATTCGTAAACAGCTCGATGACATGCTTGATGAATACAAGCACAAAAAAGGATTTAAATCAGACACCGATTTGAGTTCCGATGATCTCAAGTTTTTGGCTGAAGAATTCAAGAAAAGAATACAGAGTTCGCTGGGTCAGCCCTTCCCTGATGATGCCAAAGCACAGCTGGAAGGTGGCATTAAGGCTGTTTTCAAAAGCTGGAACGGAAAGAAAGCTATTTCTTACCGCCGTATCGAGGGTATTCCCGATGAATGGGGTACCGCAGTAAACGTGCAGGCTATGGTATTCGGTAATATGGGCGATACATCTGCAACTGGTGTTGCCTTTACCCGTAACCCTGCAACCGGTGACAACCTGTTTTATGGCGAATGGCTCGTTAACGCGCAGGGTGAAGATGTGGTTGCCGGTATCCGTACCCCCAACCCGTTGAACAACGACACCAAGAATGATCAGAACCAGCATCTGAAAAGTATGCAGGAAGCCATGCCCGGTACTTACAAAGAACTTTCCGATATACGCAATATTCTTGAAAAATCATTCAAGGATATGCTTGATATCGAATTTACCATTCAGGAAGGAACGCTGTACATGTTGCAGTGCCGTGCCGGTAAACGCACCGGAACTGCTGCGCTGAACATGGCAATGGACATGCTCAAGGAAGGACTGATTGACGAGAAGAAAGCAGTTATGCGTGTGGATCCTGCACAGCTTGATGAATTACTGCATCCGATATGTGACCCGGCAGCCGAAAAGAAGGCCAATGTTATTGTCAAAGGCTTACCTGCAGGTCCCGGTGCTGCTGTTGGAAAAATTGTATTCACTGCAGAAGACGCTGTTGCCTGGTATCGTAAGGGTGAAAAAGTAATCCTGCTTCGCGAGGAAACCAACCCTGAGGATGTTGAAGGTATGCGTGCCGCTGAAGGTATCCTTACCGCCCGTGGTGGAATGACCTCTCATGCTGCATTGGTGGCCCGCGGTTGGGGCAAATGTTGTATTGTAGGAGCCGGGCAAATGCATGTTGATGTCGCCGGTAAAAAAGTTAAGATAACCGGAACTGATATAGTGCTGAAAGAAGGGGATCTGATCACCCTCAATGGTACCAGGGGAACTGTATACCAGGGAGCTATCTCCCTGATGGATGCAACTGAAAATCCCAGGTTCCAGGAATATATGAAAATGGTTGATAAAAATCGCACCATGGGCGTTCGTACCAATGCCGATACCCCTGCAGATGCAAAAATCGCCCGCGATTTTGGCGCTGAAGGAATTGGCCTGTTCCGTACCGAGCACATGTTCTATGGCGAAAATTCTGATCAGCCCTTATTCCTGCTCAGAAAGATGATTCTCAGCGATACGGTTGATGAGCGTAAATCAGCGCTGAATGAACTGTTCCCATTTGTTAAGAAGAGCATTAAGGGAACGCTTGAAGCGATGAACGGACTGCCTGTTACCTTCCGTCTGCTCGATCCCCCGCTGCATGAGTTTGTGCCACAGAGTGCTGAAAAACAGGCCGAACTGGCCAAGGCATTGGGTATCAGTGCTGCCGAAATTGCCAAACGTGGCGAGCAGCTCCATGAGTCCAACCCCATGATGGGGCATCGCGGTGTCCGCTTAGGTGTTACATACCCCGAAGTTTCCGAAATGCAAATCAGGGCTATTTTTGAATCATACGCTGAGCTTAAGAAAGAAGGTAAGGATCCGCATCCCGAAATCATGGTTCCGGTAACCTGCGATGTATCTGAACTCGACTTTACCAAGAAGATTGCAGACAGGGTTTATGCAGAGGTATGCGCCAAATTTGGTCTGAAATCCATTGAATATAAATATGGTACCATGATCGAAATTCCACGCGCCTGCCTGATGGCAGATCGCATGGCCAAGTCAGCCGAGTTCTTCTCCTTTGGTACCAATGACCTCACCCAGATGACTTTCGGTTTCAGCCGCGATGATATCGGTGGATTCATCAATCATTACCTTGATTATAAAATTCTGTCTGCTGATCCGTTCCAGACCATTGACCAGGATGGCGTTGGCCAGCTGATTAAAATGGCTGTTGACAAGGGCCGTGCTACACGCAAAGACCTGAAAGTTGGTATTTGTGGTGAACAGGGTGGTGATCCGGCATCTGTTGAATTCTGCTATAAAGCAGGGTTAACCTATGTTAGCTGCTCCCCATTCAGGATTCCTATTGCCCGCCTGGCAGCCGCACAGGCAGCTATTAAAGCCGCAAAATAATCATTCTGAACTGTTTTGTGAAAAGCCGCCGGTTTCTTAACCTGCGGCTTTTTTTTATTGACAAAAATCATATCTTTGCCAGGTTTTAAAAATAAGTATTAACAATTAAAATTGACCAAATGAGCTTATTCAGCCCGCAAGACTTGGCCAAGTACGGCATCTCCAATGTGAAGGAAGTTATCTATAACCCATCTTACCAGGAACTTTACAATTATGAAACTGATTCCAAACTGGATGGATTTGAGAAGGGAATGCAGACCAATATGGGTGCCATTGCAGTGAAAACAGGAGTCTTTACCGGCCGTTCGCCGAAAGACAAATACTTCGTTAAGGATTCGGTATCGGAAAACACCATTTGGTGGGACGGGGTAATCAACAAACCTGTCAACCAGGAAGTCTGGAATCACTGCAGAAATATAGTTCAACGTCAAATGTCGGATAAAGAACAGCTCTATGTGGTTGATGTATTTTGTGGAACCAATGCCAACAGTCGCCTGAAAGTGAGATTTATTATGGAGGTAGCCTGGCAGGCTCATTTTGTCACCAATATGTTCATACGGCCATCTCATTTTGAACTGGCCCATTTCGGAGAACCTGATTTTGTAGTGATCAATGGTTCCAAAGCAACCAATCCGCAATGGAAAGAACAGGGCTTGCATTCCGATGTATTTGTCTTATTCAACCTGAGCGAGAAATTATCTGTAATTGGTGGAACCTGGTATGGAGGTGAAATGAAAAAAGGCATCTTCAGCCTGATGAATTATTACCTGCCCTTAAGAGGTATGGCCTCCATGCATTGTTCTGCGAATGTGGGTGAAAAGGGTGATGTTGCACTGTTCTTCGGCCTTTCCGGTACAGGTAAAACAACACTTTCAGCCGACCCAAAAAGATACCTGATCGGTGATGACGAGCATGGCTGGGATGAGCAGGGTATTTTCAACTTCGAAGGTGGTTGCTATGCCAAAACAATCAACTTGAGCAAAGAAAATGAACCCGATATTTACAATGCCATTCAGCGCAATGCTCTGCTTGAAAATGTGACTGTTCTTGAAGATGGCTCAGTAGATTTTTGCGACTGTTCAACAACAGAAAACACCAGGGTTTCTTATCCCATATTTCATATCAATAAAATAGTGTTGCCCTCAAAAGCAGGCCACGCTAATAAAATAATTTACCTTTCAGCGGATGCTTTCGGTGTGCTTCCTCCTGTCTCCATACTCGATCGCAACCAGGCACAATACCACTTTCTGTGTGGTTACACATCCAAACTGGCCGGTACCGAGCGTGGCATAACCGAACCTGTACCTTCGTTCTCACCGGCTTTTGGTGAGGCCTTTCTTACCCTGCACCCTACTTATTATGCAAAAGAACTGGTAAGAAAAATGGATCAGCACAATGCCAAAGCCTACCTGGTAAATACCGGGTGGAATGGCACTGGGAAAAGAATCTCCATTAAGGAAACACGCGCCATCATCGATTCCATTCTCGATGGTTCTATTGAAAAGGCACCAACCAAAAATATTCCGTTGTTAAACCTGACCATTCCGGCAAATCTTCCGGGTGTTTCTGATGGAATCCTCGATCCTCGGGACACCTACTCAAGTATAGCAGAATGGGAAAGAAAAGCCCGTGATCTGTCGGGTAGGTATATCAAATATTTCGAACAATATGCCTCAACGCCCGAAGGTAAGGCGTTAATCTCATCAGGTCCAACTCTTTAAACACCATCCATTGTCATTTACTGAGCGCAGTTTCCCAACTGCGCTCTTTTTATTTCTGAAACTTTCTCATTTCTAACCCGTACACCAACCATAACCCAAAAGATAAACAGACCTCATTTATCAAACGCAACTATATAATATACAATACTATATATTTGATAAGCACTGGAAATAGGTATAAATACCCTTGCGTGATGAAGAATTATCTTTATATTTGCCCCCTCTTTTATTAAGGTTCTTTAATGCATATAGTCTATAATATTGGCATTCTTGTACTTGCCTATCTAATCGGTTCGATTCCCACATCTGTATGGATTGGCAGATCTGTTTTTGGAATTGACGTGAGGGAGCGCGGAAGTAAAAATGCCGGTGCTACAAATGCTATGCGGGTCTTTGGCTGGAAAGTCGGATTGACTGTTCTGAGCATTGATATGTTGAAAGGTTGGCTTGCCGTTAACCTGATCCACCTTACCAATTACTATATTCCTGAAACAGGTGATTTTATTGAGTTTCAACTTCTCCTTGGAATAGCTGCCATTTTGGGACATATTTTCCCTGTTTATGTAGGTTTCCGCGGAGGTAAAGGAGTAGCAACGCTTTTTGGCCTGATATTGGCCATCAATCCTGAACCCACACTGCTTTGCATGGGTATTTTTGTAATTACACTGGTGGTCACCAAATATGTTTCATTAAGCTCCATGATTGCCGGATTTGCTTTCCCCGTGATGGTTATCTTCGTTTTCAAAACAACCACACCTTCTCTCGTAATTTTCTCTTTGATTATTGCGGGTTTGTTGCTTTTTACCCATCAGAAAAACATCGAAAGACTTCTTCGCAGGGAGGAAAAAAAGGTTTTATTTCTGATGAGCAAACGACGCAGAGAAATGGAACGCCTTAAACAATCGGCTTAGCTTCACGGCTTTTTCTTCCTATAAATTCTCCTTCCAGTTTCTTATGTAAGGTTTTGATATCTGCCGGAGTCAGTTTACCACCTTCGGCCAGTGAAATGCCACCGGTTTCTTCAGATACAATAATAACCAGGGCATCTGTTTGTTCCGAAATACCCAACCCGGCCCTGTGTCTTAAACCATAGTGTTCAGGTATTTCAAAATTATCAGAAACAGGCAGAATGCAACATGCCGCGCGAATCTTATCCTGGTAAATAATTACAGCTCCATCATGGAGCGGACCCCATTTATTGAAGATCGACTCGATCAGCCTGCTGGTTGTCCGGGAATCAATCACATCCCCTGTATGCACATATGCGTCAAGCATTGAATGCCGCTGTATCACAATTAGTGCCCCAACGCGATCCTTCGACATGTTCACGCATGCTTTGATGATACCGTTTATATTAAGTGCCGGAAGGTCTGAACCCATCTTTGAGAAGAAGTTATCAATAGAGATACCTGCTTTGGGAAGATATCTTACACTGAACATAATCAGAAAACGGCGCAATTCCTGTTGAAAAACCACAATGATCGCAATGGCCCCAACACCAATAATCTGCCCCAGTATACTGCCCAGCAAAAGCATATTATCGCGTACCAGCAGCCACACCACATAAAAAGTGATTATGGTAACAAAAATATAAGTGGCAATGGTGCCCTTAATCAACATGTAAATTTGGTACATCAAAAAGGCAACCAACAAAATATCAATAATGTCGATGATTCTGATATGAATAAAGGCGGGTATTAACATATGCAGGTTTTCAGTGCCGTTCAAAGTTATTATAATTTATCCGATTTTTTACCGGCGTGTTGGTATTGACTCCAAAGCCTGATGGTCTGTATGGCTTCTTTTACATCATGCACCCTCAATATGCTTGCTCCGTTTTGAAGAGCAAGTGTATTCAATGCGGTGGTTCCGTTCAGCGCTTCTTCCGGAGTGAGTTTCAAAAATTTATACACCATCGATTTTCGTGACAATCCCACCACTACCGGATATCCCAGCACCCCGAACAATTCCAGTTCCCGAAGCATTTTATAATTGTCATCCAGGCTTTTTCCAAATCCGAATCCCGGATCCACAATAATATCATTCACTCCTTCATCAACTGCCTTGCGGATCCTTTCTGACAAAAAAGAGAGTACTTCCTTGCTGACATCCTGATAAACAGGGTTTACCTGCATATTCTGGGGAGTTCCCTTCATGTGCGTCATGATGTATGGTACCCTTAGCAAGGCAATTACTGAAATCATTTCCGGATCCATCATGCCTGATGAAATGTCATTTATGATGTTGACATTGAATTCATTCACTACAAATGACGCTACCTCTGCCCTGAAAGTATCAACCGAGATCAGGATACCCGGGTGTTCTTTGCGCAAGGCTTTAAGCGCTCCGGTGAGCCGGTTTTTCTCCTCTTCGGATGATATATGCTCGGCACCAGGCCTTGAAGAGTAGGCGCCTACATCAATAATATCTGCACCTTCCTCCAACATTTTTCCGGTACGCAGCAGGATATCCTTTTCATTCATATACCTGCCGCCATCATAAAAGGAATCGGGTGTCAGATTCAGAATTCCCATCACCCGGGGTTGGTTGAAATCAATTACCGCACTTCCACAGTTAAGCGTACGTTTTACGGAAAATAATGTATCTTTAAAACTCATTCAATTGTGATCATTTTTATAAAAGTAATAAAAAGTTCGGTATGAAATTTATTGTGGTAGAGGGTGTAGACGGATCCGGAAAATCGACTCAGATCAAACTCCTTACAAAACACCTTGAAATGAATGGAATAGCATACCGGTATGTCCATTTTCCACGCACCGATTCAAAGATTTATGGCGAATTGGTTGCCCGGTTTCTCAGGGGCGATTTTGGTAATCTGAATGCAGTTGACCCCTACCTGGTTGCTTTGTTATATGCCGGTGACCGGAATGATGCAGCTCCAATGATCAGAGACTGGCTCAGCCAGGGTTTTCTCGTTTTGCTGGATCGTTATGTATACTCCAATATCGCTTTTCAGTGCGCTAAACTGAATGATCCGGGCAAACAGGATGCTTTAAGAAACTGGATCCTGGATCTTGAATACGGGTACAACGGAATTCCAAAACCTGATGTCAACATCCTGCTGGATGTTCCTTTCTCTTTCACCCAAAAGAAGCTTAACGCAGAAAGAACAGGTGACGAACGCGACTACCTGCAGGGTATGCGCGATATTCACGAAGAGGATCTTGACTTCCAGAAAAGGGTACGGAATATGTATGTCCGCCAGTCAGAAACCTGTGACGATCTGAAAATTGTAAACTGCATTGATGAACAGGGTGAAATGAGTGCGCCGGAAATAATCTTCGGCAAAATTTTGAATCACATCCATCTCAATTCATAATAGTTGACCATGAAAACGTTGGTGTTACTATCCAGAATTTTTGTCGGTTTGGTTTTTGTTTTTAGCGGCTTTGTCAAAGCTGTTGACCCTTCCGGATTCGCTATTAAGTTTGATGAATATTTTGTGGCATTCCACTTGAATTTTCTCTCGGGTTTGGCCATGCCGCTTGCAATACTCGCAAGTGCAGCAGAACTGATGATCGGATTGAACCTGCTTACCGGAGTGCGATTAAAATTCACAACCTGGCTTCTGATGGCTTTTATGTCGTTTTTCACCATACTTACCCTGATCCTGGCTCTTACCAATCCGGTAAGCGATTGCGGATGCTTTGGCGATGCCATCATTCTGACCAACTGGCAAACCTTCTGGAAAAACATCATCATTCTGGCACCCACACTGGTTTTGTTTATTTACAGGAACAAGCTTCCGTCATACCCATCGGTGAGGCTTGAATGGTTGCTTGCCGTTGTCAACCTTGCCATACCGGTTTTGATCTCGGTATATTGCCTCAGGCATGAACCCCTGCTCGACTTCAGACCCTACAAAACAGGCACTTATATTCCCGGTAAGATGATCATTCCCGATGATGCCCCGGTTGATCAGTATGAAACCAGGCTTGTTTACCAAAAAGATGGCCAGGTAAAGGAATTCTCCGAAACTGATTTTCCCTGGCAGGACACCACCTGGAAATGGGTAGAAACAAAACAAAAGTTGATTTCCAAAGGTTATGAACCACCCATACACGATTTCTCCATCTCGGGCTCAGATGGTTCCGACATCACTTCGCAGGTGCTGGCCGACAGTGGTTATGTGTTCCTGATCATATCGCCCAGGCTCGAAAAGGCATCTCTGCATGGCATGAACAGCATGAATGAACTGGCCATGAAGGCCGAAAGTCTGAATATCCGTGTTCTGTGCCTTACCTCGTCAACGAATAAGGAAATTGAGAACTTCAGGAATTCTTTCAGACCTGCTTTTGATATAAATTCAACTGACGAAACCACGCTGCTGACCATCTTACGTTCAAATCCCGGTTTGGTGGTACTTCAGCAAGGTACTATTCTGGTAAAATGGAACTACCGCGACCTGCCCAAATTAAGCAAACTGAATTCCAATGTAACCGCGCTTGTTCTTGAAAAGAACCGATCCACACGTGAAAAACTCATCATTATTCTGTTGATTATAGGCACGTTATTTTTTTACTCCCTGGCTTTTAGATTTGCATTCGGTAAACATCATGTCCGAAAACAAAGGAATGTTTAAAATGATTACATTTGTGTTTGCCACAGCAAAAAAATATTTTTCTGATCTGAACCATTTCAAACTGATAAAACAATACAATCCCCGGAGATTATGAAACCTGATTCAACTACCGAAAAGCCTGTCATTTCAACATGGACTAACGTGAAAAGAAAAACCCGTAAATTCTTATACGTAGCTGGCTTTTTCATCGTTATTCTGTTGGCTGCACTTATTTACTACAGGTATTTTTATACCTACAGTGAAGGTTACCGGGCAGGACTCCTGCAAAAATTCTCCCGTAAGGGTGCTATTTTTAAAACATACGAGGGCGAACTGATACTCAGCAGCGTTGCCGGAAGAAGTGATGTGGTCATTGCCTCGGAAAAGTTTTTCTTTTCGGTAACGGACCAGGACCTTGCTGCTAACCTGGACACACTCCAGGGCAGAAATGTAATTGTGCGTTACAAGCAAAGAATTGCACCACTTATTTGGAGAGGAGATACACCTTTTTATGTGGACAGTGTCAGGGCGAGGTGAAACCCATAGCCGTCAAGGTAAGACAGCTTAATATGACATTATATAATCCATACCTACCGGACTGCTTGGTCGGCAGATAATCATAAGCCCGGGACAATGAATGGAATACAATAATTATCTTTTTCAATAGCCGCCGGCTTTAGCCGGTGGTACTCAATTGCATTTCATCATACCACCCGCTGCAAGCAGGGCTTTGCTATGAGCATGGCTTTGCTTGCAGCGGAATTATTTTTGGTAACTTGTTTTCCCCGGCCAGGCAGACCCAGGGCTATTGAGGCCGGGAAGTTGCCGACTATGGGGTAAAACCCCATCCGAAATTGCATACTAAGACAAACCCGGGTCGCTGGAAAAACATTTTTAAAACATAGCCGTAATCAGTTTAGACCATTGGTCTCTCTGATTCACCGTAAAATACAACTCTTCTCCGTCCTTTGTTTTGATCATAATGCCCCTGGGCAATATCCACATGACATTATAATAGAATAGTTCGCTGATCTCACCGGGGTTTATTTCCTTGTTGAATAACTGGTATTCCGGTTTTAATGTTTTGAAATAGATGCGTTGGTTGGTTACAATCAGCTTGCCATTTACCTGCCTGCTATCCTGTCGAAGGTTTGAACTTCCTGCCCTCAGTATATTCTCGTTTGGTTTAAGTACGATTTTCATTGTTGAAAATTTTGTAAAATTTCTTTACCACGATATTACAGATATCATACCAAAAACAATATTAACTTGTTTATCAATATTATAGCCAACCAACTCAACTAAAAGTAAGTAAAAGTTGATTCAAAACCGGACAGCAGGTGTACGAAACTATACAAAGGAACAGTTATTCAATAACTGAATTGGTTACCGAAATTTTGGTCTTTTCATGCATGCTGATTCCGGGATATACCGGATACCATGATCCACCCCTATTATTGCGGATTACTGATTGATCAATACGCATATTACCCGACAAATCATTGGTTACAAAGAAAATAGCAGAACCAAAAGCATTTACTTTGTTTTCCTCGATGCATGATCCCATAACACTCAATGTCATTTTGTTTCCATCGTTGTATATGGCCCCACCGCTTCCTCCTCCTCTGGTTCCCGATTGCGCAGGATTACCCCCGTTGCCTGTTGCCCTGTTATGAGTAAAAAGGCAATTGATGAAGGTCCATGAAACCCCGATACTGCTAACACCACCGCCGTTGGCACCAAAGTTTCCATAGCCCGGGGCTCCTCCAAAAGTGGTATTAACCACATAAACAGGAAGGTTGCTATACTGGCTGAATACACGCACTGCACCGCCACCTATATCGGGCCCCAGACTGTCGCAAGCATTATTGAAAAACCTGCAGTTTACAATTTTGAATCGTCCTCCTCTTACCCAAATGGCTCCACCACCCTTAAATTCAGTTTCATGGGTGGAATTCCCGTCGGCAAAAGTCAGGTTCTGAATAGTAAGCCTGGGATGATCCTGATTCTGACAATGATCGGTGGTCCAATGCTGGTTTTTGTCGCATGTGTTCATGTAAAGTATCCGGGTCCTTCCGCCACCACTGAGGGTAATCAAACCATTGCCATCAATTACAATGTCTCTGGCTGCATCGTTATACACCTTGGCCGGACGGTCGAGCCGAATGGTAACCGGATCAGTTCCACAATTGAAAACTATTCTGCCCCCTTTGGCCACAGCATCAATGAATGCCTCACAGGAGCAACTTTCGGGAGTACCGTCACCTATAACCTGGTCTGGCACAGACACATCCTCAGGTCCGGCCTCGGCAGGAACAGGATAGTTGGCACCAGGGTTGCCAGCCGGCGGTCCATTGTGCGGATCAGATAAAGGATTATGAAAGGTTACCTGATTTACCTGATCTTCCTTATCGCATGAAGTAACAGACAAAAAGATCAGCAACAAAACTGCATAACAAAAGCCAGGGTATCTGCATATTCTCATCTTACAGGTAAATCGTGTGTGAATATAAAACAATTGAAGCCGGCAAATATTGCCTATAAATCAGATTATGTTATCCAGAATCCCTCCATCCGGAATCATTGGTTATTGCCGGCAGCCAATGGCAGGTTGAATTCAAAGATACTACCCTTTCCCTCGGTGCTGTATATATGCATTGTTCCCTTGTTCATTTTAATGAAATCCTTGCACAAAGTCAGTCCGAGGCCGCTACCCTTTTCACCTTCAGTTCCTGCAACTGGTGCAACTATGTTAGCCGACAGCAATTCATTTACTTTTTCAGGCTTCATACCAGCTCCGTTATCGCTTACGGATATGCTGGCCTCACCGTTTTGTGCAACCGCTTTAAACTGAATAACTCCTTTGCGTGGAGCATATTTCAAGGCATTGCTAAACAGGTTCCGGAATATGGTCTTCAGCATATCCGTATCAGCTGAAACGCTTAATTCCGATGGGCAATCCACTTCAACACGAATCTCCTTTTCATCAATCTTTTCTATACCCAATTCAATGGTTTCCTGAATAAGGCTTTGAAGCATTATTTTCTGAGGGTGATACCTGATCCGGTTTGTCTGGGACCGTGCCCATAAAAGCAGGTTTTGCAGCAAGGTAAACACCCTTTCAGAAGAAATTCGCACAGCCTTTGCATAAGTGAGTTTTTCCTCATCGCTGGTTGAATCAAAATGGGTAACCAGCAAATCCGAGAATCCAATGATTGTATTAAAAGGACTGGAAAGATCATGTGCAATAACAGAAAACAGCTTGTCCTTTGTAGAATTAAGTTTTTGCAGCTCCAGGTTCGCAACAGCCAGATTTTCTGTTTGTTGTTTCAATTCTTCCGATTGCATTTTCAGCTGATTTTGGCGATCCAGAAGTAATTGATTTACCTCGTTCAGGTTTTCAGTATGAATTTTAAGTAATTCATTTTTATCATACAACTCAGAAGTCTTTTGGCGGACCGTTTCCTCCAGCTTGATTTTCTGTTTTTTTAGTTTATTGGTTCTCAGGGTGATAAAACCGGCAATACCACCTAAAAATAAAATAACCGAAACGATTTTGAAAGCCAGCGTGAGATACCAGGGAGGTAAGATTTCAATATGTAGTTTTGTACCGGTATGATTCCATACGCCGTCATTATTGCAGGCAATAACCCTGAAAGTGTATTTTCCCGGATTCAAATTGGTATACGTGGCTTCTTTACCGGTTCCAACAAAATTCCAGTTTTCTTCAAAACCTTCCAACTTGTATGCATACCGGTTCATTTGTGGATTGATAAAATTGAGTGCTTTAAAATTAATGACAATTACTTTATCAGTATGCTTCAGTATTATTTCATCGCTTCGGGATATCTGCCTTTTCAGCATATCAGAATTTGCCACAGTAAGTTCCTTATTGAAGATCCTGACCTTATCAATAATAACTGCAGGGGGTTCCGTATTGAATCTGAGTTGCTCCGGGTTGAACACATCAATCCCTCTGATGCCTCCAAAGAAAAACTCATTGTATTGGTTTTTATAACATGAGCGGGGGTTGAATTCCTCTGATTTGAGGCCGTCAACATATCCAAAATTTCTGACTTCGCCATTTTCAGTGTTCAACATGGACAGTCCGGAAATATTGCTGATCCACAAGATACCCTTATCACCGCTGATAATTCCTGAAATGGAATTATTTGCAAATGCGCCCTGGAACCTGGTGAAGTTTCTTAACTCCCTGTTATACCGGTTCAACCCCGATGATGTACCAATCCAAAGGGTATGATCACTATCCTCATACAATTCAACTACAAAATTGTTTGACAAGCTGGTGGTGTCATCATAATTATAAACAAATGACAGGAAGGATGCTTCACCCCTTTTCAAAAAATTGAGTCCCCATGCGGTTCCCACCCACAGATCGCCCCTACTGTCAATCAACACTTCAAATGGCCAGCTGTTGGAAAGACTGCTGTTGGCACTATTGAAATGAGTGAATTTTTTGAGTTTGCTGTCGAATTTGTCAACTCCTTTTGCATGAACAGCTATCCAGAAATTTCCGTCTGCATCTTCGGCAATAGAGCGAACGTCGTTACCGGCAATTGAATTTGGATTTTGAGGATCATGCTGGTAGCCGAAAAACTTACCTTTTTTTTCATCATAGTATTGCAAACCGCCAAAATTGCTGCCTACCCACATGGTCCCCTTGCTGTCACAGAAAATGCAAAAGATGGTACCTCTGCCAACACTGAATTTATCTTTCTTGTCGTGCCGGTAACGGATAGTGTCTCCATTTTGTAGGTTAACCACGCTGATACCCCCGTCGAAATAGCCGAACCACAAGCGGTCTTTAGAATCGGTCTGAATTGCTGTAACATTGCCTCCGGAGGCCAGTTTATTGTAACCCGGGTTGTTATACAACTGATTGAATCCCTTGGGAGTCAGACAAATTCCAACACCACCCGGCTCATGATAGATCCAGTGATTTCCCTGCCGATCCTGGAATATGCCTTTAACATTGTACCTGATAGCATGTATATCATTGCGATCAGGCAGATAGGCTGTAAGACTATCCGACAGTACGTCAAGCACCTTCAATCCGGCATAATCAACCGTCCATACCATATCTGAATTGTCAATATAAACATTAATAGCAACAGCATCATCTTCATTGAGATAATGATACTCCCTAAGCTTCCCTGATGTGGTGTTGTACATCCATACACCTGCACCCTGAACGGCTATCCATAACTTGTTATCCTGTAAGGCAAGCCTGTTTATTGTCGAATTATGCAGCATGGTTTTGCCCGTTTCGGTGGCAAAAATAACCTTGCTCTCCATGGTATTTGGGTTATAGCGGATTAATCCCCTGTTATCTGAACAGCCAATCCATATCCTGTTCACGTTATCCACAATAAAATGGTTGATCAGGCAACTGTCAACCGAAACAACTTTTTTGAATGTCTTTTCATTAAAGTCAAACCTGAGAATGCTTGAAATGCAGCTAATAAGAATATTACCATTAAGATCTTCACTGACTTGTGAAATATTAATCGCTTCCAGTCCGGCATAATTTCTGGGATCGGCAACTCTTATGAAGTTATCAAGGTCTTTATTATAATAGCATATGCCCATTGCAGTTGTAACCCAGAGCCTGTCTTTTGAATCAAGAAACAGGTAATTGATGTGGTTGCTCGGTATGGACGTGCTGTCATCCTGTTTTGAAAAGTACCCGGTAAAACCGTATCCGTCATACTTATAAAGCCCATCACGACTCGATATCCAGACGAAACCTGTAGAATCCTGAGTAATGCTGGTAATGGAGGAACTTAGCAGGCCATTTTCTCTGGAGAAATAATTGATGCGTAAGGATGGAACCTGACTGAAAAGGTTCCATGACAGGCTCATTAAAAGCATGATTGTCAGGCTTACTTTCCCTAACATACTAAATTTGCTTTTCCCATATATTATTTTGCACCAATTCACATCAAAAATTCCAGGCTGTATGAGTATTACTTTCGTTTATTTTTTAAGTATATACGAATAAACCAAAGGATAGTTTGGTTCGTTGATGACGTTTAATTACTGGTTTTATCATCTGCCCCGGGTGTTATATTCTTCATACCATAGGTGGTGTCGGATCGTTTTCCTTGATTCTTTTTCTGCAGTGGCGTTCAATTTCAAAAACATCAGGAATTCCCGAAATATAAATGGTATCAGGCACGTATCGGTCGGGGCTGTTTTTACTGCTTACCATTTTACCGGTTCTCATGCCCAGTGTGATGTTGCCTTTAGTTTCACTGCCACTTACAGTGATATCACCCGAGAACTGTTCCCAGTCAATTGACCTGATCGTACCCCTGTAATAGTTTATAAGCCTGGTAGGCGTTCCCACATAGTACCCTCCCTTTTTCTGCATCATATACAGGCCAAAACCAAACATACCCAAGCCTACTAATACAAACAGGCCGATAAAAAGGCCAGGGAGAATAAGTGGCTTCAGATTATCGGGCCCGGCAACAACAGGTGTGTCATTAGAGGTGAAGTGCACCTCGCTTCCTGAAAAAAGCGGACCAAAGAAAGCAATTACGAATATACTGCAAAAGGCCAGCCAGAATGTTCCAAAAAGAAGAATGCCAATTGAGTTACGCAGTGGCTGACTGCGGGCTGCATTAACCAGAAAGTCCTTGTTTTCGTTGCCCAGGTTGTCAGTAAGGGCTTGAGGTAAAAGATCTCTTTCAATCATTCAGTTCCGATTTTCAATTAAAGATAACAAATCCGTTTCTAATCTTCAATTCATTAACGGAATTACGCTGCTGCTATTTCGGCTTTTCAGCTCATTTGCCAGGGACCCTGTCAAGTTGTACCCATTTGTCAGGCTATAAATCATAACTTTTATTATTTTTGGGCCTCTTAATAATAAGTAAATTTTAAACAACATATCCAATGAGAAAAAAAATCGTAGCCGGAAACTGGAAAATGAATAAAACCCTTCAGGAGGGTGTGGAACTTGCAAAAACCGTTAACCGTCAGGTTGAAGATACTGATGTAGTGGTTATCCTGTGCACTCCTTTTATTCACCTTGCCGATGTAAGTAAAGCAATTACCAAGGACGCCCTGTTTCTTGGCGCGCAGAATTGTGCATCGGAAACATCCGGCGCTTTTACCGGTGAAGTATCTGTTGACATGATCAAGTCAACTGGTGCAGAATATGTGATCATAGGTCACTCGGAAAGACGTAGTTATTATCACGAAGACGATGCGCTGCTCAACAAAAAAACAAAGCTTGCTCTGGCAGCAGGCCTCACTCCCATATTCTGTTGCGGTGAAGTACTAGCTGAAAGACAATCTGGAAAACACATGCAGGTTGTAAAATCGCAAATTGAAAAAGGATTGTTCGACCTTTCCGCCGAAGATTTCGGCAAGGTTGTTCTTGCCTATGAACCGGTGTGGGCCATTGGCACAGGAGTTACTGCAACAACTGATCAGGCGCAGGAAATGCATAAAGCCATCCGCGACCTGGTTTCTGAAAAATATGGTACCCTCGTAGCCGATAATACTTCTATACTTTATGGCGGCAGTTGCAAACCTTCAAATGCCAAAGAGTTATTTTCCAACCCCGATGTTGACGGCGGACTTATTGGTGGAGCATCGCTCAGTGCAGCTGATTTTATGGGAATTGTCAGCGCTTTCTAAAACGTTGTCACCAACAAGCTCCCATTGAGAATAATTAGTTTTATCAATGAGTTATACCGAAGTAGTATTAAATATAGCAGGGGTTCCCGAATTCACCGTGGAACTCCTGCCGTATCTTTTGGAAGAGTCAGGTTATGAAGGTTTTCATATGACCGCTGACAACATGTATGCCTACATAAAAAGCGCCTCATTTGATCCTGCCCGTCTGCGCCAGATCCTGAGTGGCCAAAACCTGCCCAATACAGGTTTTTCTGCTCAAACAGTCCCTGACAAAAACTGGAATGAAGAGTGGGAAAAAAATTTCGAGCCGGTTATCATCAGCGAAAAATGCCTTATAAGAGCCCCTTTTCACGAGATACCTGTTCATTATCCCTATGAAATTATCATTGAACCAAAAATGTCGTTTGGCACCGGACACCATGCAACAACAAACCTGATGGTGCAGGAGCTCTTTGATACTGATATTGCAGGTAAATCATTACTCGACGCAGGTTGTGGTACGGGCATCCTGGCAATTCTTTCCGAAAAACTGAATGCTTCGGTAATTACAGCTGTTGATACCGACGAATGGAGTTATAGGAACTGCCTTGAGAATATTGCCATCAACAACTGCCATCAAATTGAAGTAATTCTGGGAGATGCTGCTACTGTATCATCTCAATTATATGATGTTATTCTTGCCAATATCAACCTGAATATTTTAAAGGCAAGTCTCCGCAATTTCTTCCGGATTCTAAAACCAGGCGGAACACTAGTCATGTCGGGCATTTTGAGTAGTGATGTATCAGCGCTTCAACACGAATCGGAAATGCAGGGCTTTGTTTTTCAGAAAAGCAGGGTACTTGAAAATTGGGCATTGGTCTGTTTCAAAAAATTGTGATAATTTTATTGGATATTTACTATCCATGAAATACAGGCTGTTTTCACTATTATGTTGGTTCCTGCTGGTTCATTCGTTTCAGGTTAGCGCTCAGGAACAAAAAGTATTTTCCGGTGATATTGTTGCTTATCCCGATGAACTGATCGCTTTCATGCAGCGAAACATCAATCCGCAAAGCGAAGCAATCCTCAGTAGTTTTCTTGAAGTATGGAAAAGAGACAGCCTGTTCAACCGGCAGGAACAGGAAAAAATAGTGGCATTATCCTTTGGTCTGCTCAGTAAGAATGCCAAACCCTATCCGCACTTTGCACACTACCTGAACTGCTTGGTATCACTGAAGAGAAATGCAAAAAAACCGGAAAACTACAGGCATTGGGATACCGGCTTGGAACTACTTCTCAATGAGCGCAGGATATCACTTCAAACCATGGACAAATACCTGGTTTTCGTGAAACAGTTAATCGACAGCAGTGCTCTGTACCGAACAAGTTCCGTGGACTGGCGCATTACATCTCCTGATTATAATTTCTTGGTCGACAGCACCATCCGCATCAGGGTTCAGAAAACAAACCTCATTTGCCACCAAAGAAAAGACAGCATATGCATTAACGGCACATCGGGCGACTTTTACCCGCTGACCAATGTATGGAAAGGAAAAGAAGGACTTGTAACTTGGGAAAGAGCGGGGTTCAAACCTTCAGAGGTATACGTGAACCTCGCCACCTATGAAATCAACATGACACGTTCGGAATATACCGCCCGTGATGCGGTATTTGTGAATAAATTCTATTTTGACTCACCGCTTAAGGGCGTGCTGATTGACAAAGTAAAATTCAACAAAACACCTGAAGATGCTGATTACCCGCAATTCGACTCATACCAGAAAGATTTCAAGATAAAAGAATTGTATGAGGATATTGATTTCGAAGGCGGGCTTTCCATGCAGGGGGCCAAACTGGTGGGTAAGGGTAATAGGGAGAAACAGGCAAAAATATACGTGTATCGAAAAGACACACTGGTGTTGATTGCCAGCTCAAATTATTTTGCATTTAAAGCCAACCGCATCAATGCGTCAAGTTCCGGAATCGTGATCCGGCTGAAAAATGATTCGATCTTTCATCACGGACTGGCACTTAGCCTAATAGTGTCTACCAGAGAGTTGACCCTGTTCCGCACCGACAATTTTACCTCGCAAAGTCCGTACTTCAATTCCTATCATAATATTGACATGTCTTTTGAACAGCTGGTATGGAAGATGAATGAACCTGTAATGCGTTTTACCGCCATGATGGGGAGCACAACAGGAGATGCTTTTTTTGAATCGGTAAACTTCTATAATAACGAGGAATTTTTGAACATGCAATTAATGGATGAGGCCCACCCGCTGATTTCCATACGCAGTTTTGCCAGGCGCATGGGATCAGACCAATTCCTGGCCGAGGATTATGCCGATTACCTCAAAAAGCCAATCTCGCAGGTACGGCAAATGCTGATGCGGATGGCTGCCATGGGGTTTCTTTTTTACGATACCGAATCAGGAATGGCAACCGTGCGTCCGCGCCTGAATGACTATATTGCAGCCAGTGTAGCCAAGGTTGATTACGATGTGATCAGCATTCCCTCACATACCAGTTCCCCTGTTGAAAACGCGGTTTTTGACCTGCGCAATTATGACCTGACCATTAACGGCATACCGCGCATTTTTGTAAGTGATTCACAAAATGTGGCCATATTTCCGGATAACGACCAGATTATAATGAAGAAAAACCGGCATTTTCAGTTTGACGGACAGGTACGGGCCGGTTTATTCACCTTTACCGGAAAAAACTTCTTTTTCAATTATGACACCTTCAAAATAGAACTTCAGAAAATCGACAGCCTGCGCATCCGTTACCTTACCGGGAAGGTTGACAATTATGGATTCCAGATGGCCGAAGTGGCGGAAAACCTGCTCGAAAATATGAAGGGAGAACTCTTTATTGATAGACCCGATAATAAATCGGGCAGAAAGTCGTATGCGGAATATCCCATCTTTAAATCCAAAGGGAACGGGTTTGTTTATTATGATGACAAAAAGATCCACGGAGGCATCTATTCACGCGATAATTTCTTCTTCGAAATCAATCCTTTTGAGATGGACAGCCTGGATAATTTTAACCGGCAATCCATGAAATTTGACGGCTCACTGACTTCTGCAGGTATATTCCCGGTAATCGAAGAAACACTGCGACTGCAGCCCGACAGATCACTGGGATTCAAACACATGACAGGTGACTCGGCTTTAACTCTTTACAAAGGAAAAGGAAGTTTTTCCAATGAAATATCACTTACCAACAAAAAAGGATTTACAGGTTCGGGAACAATCAAATACCTGACATCTTCTTCGTATTCCGATGATATTCAATTCTTTCCTGATTCCCTTGATGCTGTATCGCGCGATTTCACAATGGCGCAGAGTATATCAGGCACCCAGTTTCCGCAGGTTAACTCAGTTCGGAATACCATTCACTGGCTACCTTATAAGGATGAAATGTATATCCACCGTACCGATTCGAGCTTCAACATGTTTAATGAAACAACTACACTGGCTGGTGATCTTAAATTGCAGCCATCGGGCTTAAGCGGAACCGGGCGCATGTACCT
>CAYTNC010000022.1:0-31005 GCA_964438935.1 uncultured Bacteroidales bacterium | reverse complement strand
CCGGGATTTTTTGTGGTCCCACTTGGGCTCGAACCAAGGACTCCCTGATTATGAGTCAGGTGCTCTAACCAGCTGAGCTATGGGACCGGTAATTAGGGCAGCAATATTAGTGAAATGTTGATAAAAAAGCAAATGCTTGCTTTTCCTGTAAATTTTCCCATATTTTTGCTTCATGACTGGCCCCGAATTAGAAAAATTTTTCCGAGGAGAATTCAATTCATTGAGCAACCTGGCATATACTGTGGTGAAAGACACGGATGAAGCCAGGGATGTGGTGCAGCAAGTATTTCTGAACTACTGGCAGCGCAGGGAATCCATTGAAATACGGGGATCGGCCAAAGGGTATTTTTACAAAGCCGTGTTGAACACCTCAATCAACAGGCTCAAAAAGGCCAGAACCCTGATGCCGATTGAAACCCTGCAACAAGATAAGTTTGTTGAAGAACCTGCTGAGGACGACACACAGATGCGGGATCACCTGCACCGGACCATCAACGAGCTGCCACCCGTTTGCCAGCAGGTTTTCAGGCTGAGCCGGTTCACCAACATGACCAACAAGGAAATTGCCGAAGAAATGGATATTTCGGTTAAAGCAGTTGAAAAACACATCACCAAGGCCATGAAGGTGCTGCGTGAAAAACTGATACCGTTAATGGCGGGCAATTACCTCATGATGTGGTTAATAGGATTATTATGTTATTTTTTGATGAACCAGGTAGGGTATTTGTTGTTCAATTTGTCAATATAAAAAAACCAGGAACTTGAATACGGATATTTACCATATTGTTGCTGAGCAATTCAAGGGCCGGATAACGACCAGCGATCAACAGGCATTGCAGGAATGGCTTGATGCATCTCCTGATAACAGGGAGGTATATGCCGAGCTTGAAAAAGTCTGGAAACTTACCGGTACGCTGGAGCAAACCACCCCGGCCGATGTTGACAGCGAGTGGGCACTATTTGTGGAGCAGCGTGATCAGGTAATTCCGCTGAGCCGGAAGCTTCCCGGTGCAGGTCTGAACCTGAAAGTATTTTACCGGTATGCAGCTGTTCTTTTGCCGCTGATCATGGTGTCGGCCCTGGTTTACTTTATGGCTTCCGGTCGTAATGGCGGGTCGGATTGGATTACTGTAACCACTGGCGGGAACAGACAACACCTTACCCTTTCAGACGGAACAGAAGTGTGGGTTAACCGCAACAGTGTTTTCAGATACCCGGAAAAGTTTTCATCCAATGAGAGGGTTGTATCCATTAGGGGGGAGGCCTTTTTCAAAGTAAGCAAAACGGGATCACGCTTCCTGGTAGAGGCCGGAAAAACTCAGGTACAGGTACTGGGCACCCGTTTCAACGTGAATAATTATAAAGGCAACCGACTTACCGAAGTTACCGTGGAGGAGGGAAAGGTATTGTTTGAGGAAAAATCAGGAAAAACGAACCAGGTGATACTGGAAGCCGGAGAAAAAGGGACCTATGCCGGTAAGCATGCAGACATTCGCAAAGAAAAAGATACCAACAGCAATGCAGCATCGTGGGTGAGTCAAAAGCTGGTTTTTGACAATGTGTCGCTTCAACTGGTGGTGCAAGATGTAGCCCGGTATTTTGCGGTTGACCTGGTGCTGGCAAAGGAACTGGAGAACTGCCTGTTTTCAGGGGAGTTTACAAATCCCCAGGTAAGCAATGTGTTGGAAGTAATTTCCTTGTCAACAGGGAGCCGGATAAGGTACGAAGGCAGCAAAATTTATCTCGAAGGAGGTTCATGCGCAAAATAACCGCGCTTGCCATATTCAGGTAAGTGTTATATTTGCTGCATGGTGCGATCCATTGCGGTAATATTGGTTATATTTTTCATTCAAACGGAGGTTCATGCCCAGCAGCCTGCCTTGCCAGGTAAGATTTCCCTGACAGCATCTGAACTGGCATTTGAAGAAGTCATGAACCGGCTTCATGAAAAGTACAACCTTTCCTTTTATTTTAGTTCCAGCAAGATACCGGTTCAAACTAAAATTACCATCCATGCAGAAGAGCTTCCGCTGGCCGGGTTTCTGGACGAAATTTGCCGGCAGGCCGGAATTACTTATCGCATCCGAAATTCACAGGTAGTATTTCTGCCGGGCAGCACCAATAAAACCGGGGAGGTATACACACTTTCGGGGTTTGTATCGGATTCCGCTACGGGTGAGCGTATGATAGGCGCCACAGTAATAATACCCGCTCTGAAAAAGGGAACCACATCCAATGCCTTCGGGTATTATTCCTATTCGTTGCCACCGGGTACCTACCTGGTACAATGTTCATTTATTGGTTACCTGCCGGTTGTGAAACAGATGGCCCTGAGCAATGATCAGGTGCTGACTTTTAATTTATCTGCGGCACCATTGGAAATCACTGAAGTCAAGCTGGAATCATCAAGGCTGAACAGACTGGTAAATTTGCATCCGGGGGCCGATGTGGTTCCGGCAAAAATATTGAATGCCTTTCCCTCCCTGATGGGTGAAAAAGACGTAATGCAATTCCTGAAGATGATGCCAGGTGTTCAAACCAATACAGACGGGTTAAACGGGCTTTACGTCAGGGGCACGCTGCCGCAACATTCTTCTTTCGTTGTAGATGATGCACCCATGTTCAACATGTATCATTTTTCGGGGTGGTTTGCCACCATCAATCCCGATGCAGTTAAGGAAATCAGGCTGTATAAGGGGCATCTGCCGGCCCGTACGGGAGGGTCGCTCGGATCAATAGTGGATATCAGGCTGAAAGATGGCAACAACCAGCATTTCAATGCAACCGGCGGAATTGGCACACTAACCAGCCGCCTTACCCTTGAAGGCCCCATTGTTAAAGGCAAGGCTTCGTTTATTGTTTCGGGCCGGCGTACCTATTTTGACCAGTTGTTGCGGTTGGTGGACAACAGTGAGGATACCCGGGAACTGGGCAGATTTTACTTTTACGACATGAACGGCAAGGTGAACTATACGCTGAATCACAACAATCGCTTTTATGTTTCGACCTATTCAGGCAGGGATAAATTCTGGGAGGCAGGAGGCACCAAGTGGGGGAATTCCCTCGCATCGGCCAGGTGGAACCATATTTTTTCGGAAAAGGTATTTGCCAACATGACCCTTACCGGAAGCTGGTATGATCATAGTTTCCGGGGATATGGCCTCAGCGACAACGAGGCTATTCATATGCTGTTCAGGCTTCGCAATTACAATTTCAAATACGATCTGACCTGTTTTACAAGAGAGAACCTGAGAATCAACGCGGGTATTGGGACGAAATACAACCTACTCCCACCGGTAAGTGTGCAGGGAGGAAGCGTAATTCTGCCTGGTGAACCGGCTGGTAAAAAAACCTATGAGCAGTTAATTGGCTCTGTTTATGCGGAAAACAGTTTCTCGTTGTTCCCGAAATTTACGGTTGAAGCCGGATTGAGATTAATTGTGGCAGATAAACTTTACCCAAACGATGTGAAAACCCGGATTGATCCGGAACCCGCTTTATCTGTGCAATATGAATTAACGGAAGAAGCTTCACTGAAGGCTGCCTGTTCAAGAAATTACCAGTATTACCATGGCGTCCCTGTGTTTGAAATGATCATACCGTTTGACAAGTATCTGTTTTCAGGAGCAAAGCTCAGGCCACAATACGCCGATCATTTTTCAGCAGGGTTCTATTATTCCCAAAGAGATAACCGGTTTGAGTTTTCTATTGATTCCTATTATTCCCTGCTACATAACCAGTACAGAATTCCCATCAGCGAGGATATCTATTTTTATCGGGAAACAGAAATGAACCCCATCCAAGGGCGGCTTAAAACCTATGGGTTGGAAGTTTCAGTGCGAAAACTGACCGGTAAACTCAACGGTATGGTAAGTTATACCTGGTCAGATACCCGCATCCGTGAAGAGGGATTTTTCAGCGGACGTCCTTATCATCCGTATTACGATCGCCGGCACAATCTGGTAATCAGTGTAAATTTCACACTTACGCCAAGAATCCTGGTTTCATCAAACTGGGTTTACATGAGTGGCAATCCCTATGCCTATCCCACAGGCAAGTATGAGCTGAGGGGCAGAACTATTCCGCTTTATGACAGTGACAAGTTATACAACCAGCGCATGCCCGATTACCACCGGCTCGATTTCAGTTGTCGATTCAACCTCGACCGGAGAAAACCATCGCGGCACAGTATTGCAATAAGTGTGTTCAACGTGTATTCCCGAAAGAACGCTGTATTTTACACATATAATGACATTGCCGACGGAGATACTGACAAGGATCCGAACAGCGGATATAAGAACAGGTATTTTAACATGACGGAATTTTATTTTTTTAATATTTTCCCTTCGCTGTCCTATGAGTTCAAATTTGGTAAATAGGCTTATAAGAGAAAGGTTCCTTGCCTGCCTTCTGAGCATGATACTCATGGCGGCATTGTTTTCCGGTTGTGAGAACCTCATTGGTTTTCCTGACATTCCGGATCATCAGGCTGTTCCGGTAATCGAAGCCATACTCACCAATGAACCGGTTGTTCAAAAGGTAAGGGTGAGTTACAGCGTATCCCTGTCTGACAGCAATGCTTGCCTGCCTGTTGAAAATGCCCTGGTTAGGGTAATCAGTGATGCAGGGGATACCCTGGAATATTTCCATCAAACTTCAGGTTGGTATCACAGCGCGATTTTTGCTGCTGCACCAGGGGTTATTTACAGGCTTGAAGTGGTTATTGGGGATGAAATATACCATTCAACGGGTGACGTTATTGAAATGAACGGGATTGATTCACTTTACTGCCAATATAAGGAAGAGAGTGCCATTGAAGATGCAGGGCATTATGTTTACCTGAATGCAGGTGAGTCCATGTACGATACAAGGTATTATATCATCAATGCTTCATGCAACGATACCCTGAGAACCATCGGCGGTGAGATGTGGATGTTCAGCGACGATCTGGTAGAAAGTATCAACAATATAAAAATGCCGCTGACTTTTGCCGAGGGCGATAGCGTAACTATTGAACTCTTCACCCTTTCGAAAGCCATGTATGACTACTACTACAAACTGGCATATGAAGTGCTGAACTTGGACCTCAGCAACATCAGCTACCGCACCAACCTGCCGCAGTTGTTTCAGCCCAATGCCCTGGGTTATTTTCAGGTTTCTGCGGTAAGCCGGAAGTCAATAGTTGTTAAATAAGAATCCGGCGCTAAATAATTAAGGGGTTACACCCAGTTTTTGCAATGCCTCATAAACGAGAAAAGCAGGCCACACAATGGCTTTAAGCAGGCCCAGCGCACCCATCCAGAAACCTGTTGCATGTGAAATGTAAAAAATAGCAGCTCCAATGAGCCCCAAACCATAAACGGCATTGGACGATGCGTGGCAATTGATGTCCTTTTTCATATTATTGTGGTTATGCGGGTTAATTTGCAATCAAATGTAATGGTGATGTATCAGTAATTCAAAATTATATCGGCAGATTCCGGAATAAACCGGTAAAGGACTATTTTTTTACGGTCAACAGTTTTTTTTCTGTCAGAATTTATATTGATTTATCACTACTGTCCGACAAAAATTTATATCGTCCCATATGGGACTTAACTTTAAATGTTAATCCATTATCTACCAATATGATGTCGCTACGGGACGGTTCCGTTAGAGCCTGTCCCTCTTTTGCGGGAAACCAAATATGGGTAGAAAAGATAAGCCACCTCTCAAGTCTCAAAGTCCCGTAGGGACGCCATAAATATTGGTCTTTATATAATTTGAAAAATTTTACCCGGATAACAATGATTGATTTATAAATAGTTGAAATTTTTTTTACCTACTGAGGTAGGGTTTTTTAATAAGGTCATGTCATTTGTGAAATAATTGGTCAATAGATATTCATTCGGCTAATGAGTCAAAGAAACAAAGTACATGTAATTATGAAAAACACAAGTATCAGAAGAATCAGTAACGTATTTTTGGGGATGGTCCTGATTGGTTTAATGACATCCTTACCTCTTTTTTCGCAAGATAAACCGTTAAGCAAATGGGGGGTTGAAACGGATTTGCTGGCCTGGCGGATCGGCAAATTTCCGAAAAGCTTTTATCTGGGAGCCTGGTATGGCCGGAATCATTTAAAGTTTGAAGCCGCTGTGGGTTATCTCGACCTGATGGAGAAACATACCCCGGATCATTTTATTTCTGACCAGAGCTGGATTGCCAATGTGAAATGCAGTTATTTTTTTCACGAGGGATTCAAGCATTTCTGGATTGGACCCTCGTTGGTATATGAAAACGCCGACCTGGTAAGTAAGGAAAATTACAGTTCAACAATCGAATACTGGTCGTTGGGTTTCTCTACGGGCTACCTGTTTTCCATCAAAGATGCGGTATATTTCGGTCCGAGTTTGCAGGTACATTTCCCGTTAAGCAAACTCGATTATGTTGTTGAGCCGGGAAATACCTATACCGTGCCCTGGAGCCTTGAGCCCGGTTTGAGAATAGGAATTAGTTTATGAAATATTTTATTTAAATTAATAATCATATATGTTTTATGAAAAAAGTTTCACTGTTTTTATTAATAGGATTATCAGGTGTGTTGTTTACCGAGTTGAACGCACAAAAATTTACCCTGAGCGGACGCGTTACCGATAAGCGCAACGGAGAATCACTCATTGGGGTGGGTATCTATATCAAGAATACCACCACCGGGGTTGTAAGCAATTCTTACGGCTTTTATTCATTGCCCCTGAACCAGGGCAATCAGCAGGTAGTCGTGAGCTATATTGGTTATGAGTTGATTGATACGGTTTTGAATATCAGCAAGAATCTTACACTTGACTTTGAATTGGGTGAAAGTGTACAGGAATTGAAAGCGGTAGTGGTGAAGGCCGAGAGGGCACAGGAAAATGTAACCTCCACCCAGATGAGTGTGGTGAGCCTTTCAAGCAAAACCATGAAGCAAATACCAGTAGCTTTTGGTGAGGTGGATGTGTTGAAAACACTGGTGCTGATGCCGGGTGTAAAATCGAGCGACGATGGCGGGTCAACCCTGAGCGTAAGAGGCGGGGGTCGCGATCAGAACCTGATCATGCTGGATGAGGCAACTGTTTACAACGCCAGTCACCTGGGCAATTTACTTTCGGTTTTTAACAACGATGCATTGCAGAATGTTGAATTCTACAAGGGCAACATGCCGGCACAATATGGGGGCAGGCTGTCCTCGGTGATCGACATGCGTATGAAGGATGGTAACCGCAAGAAATATGGAGTATCCGGCGGAATAGGAACCCTTTCAAGCCGGCTTACGGTTGAGGGGCCCATAGTAAAAGACAAAGGTTCCTTTATTCTTTCGGGCCGGAGGGCATATATTGATTTGCTCACCAAAGCCATGCATGCCCTTAAGGATTCCTCTCCGGTAATACCTTATTATTTTTATGATTTGAATCTCAAGGCAAATTACAACCTGAATGACCGGAACAAAGTTTTTATTTCAGGTTACCTGGGGAAGGATGTGTTTGCAATGAATTCATCAGATGATGCGTATGAAACGCGAATGGCATGGGGCAATTATACAGGAACGATCAGGTGGAATTCCGTGTTGTCGGATCGCACTTTCGCTAACCTGACCCTGTTGGTTAGCAATTACAATTATGCATTTGGAAATACCCTCAAATACGGAGATCCGGAAAAGGAATCGAAATTCGACTGGAAAGCAGATCTATTGGATTATTCATTGAAGTATGACGTGGATTTTTACCAGAGTGAAAAGCATACCATCAGGGCCGGCCTGGTAAACACACTGCATAAATTCGATCCCGGCAAGGTCATTGGCCATAACGACACCATGAAATATAATTTCCGGATCCCGTTGAATAAGGCAATGGAACATGCATTCTATATCGCAGATGAATTCAAGGTGACCCAAAAACTTACAGTTGAAATGGGCCTCAGGTACAGCCTTTTTCAGAATATGGGGAAAACAAACGCTTATGTGCTGAACCGGGAATACCTCACTGTGGATACCATGAGCTATGACAATTGGGAAATATTCCACCATTTTCAATCGCTTGAACCCAGACTGGCTTTTACATACAGAACAGGAGAAAACAGTTCGGTAAAGGCCGGGTACAGCCGTACCAGCCAGTATGTTCATGTAGCCTCCAATTCCAACGTGGGTTCAATCATTGATATCTGGGTGGGTTCAAACAAAAATATCAAACCCCAGCTGGCCGATATGTACAGCGCCGGATTTTTTAAGAATGCACTGGATAACAAACTGGAAACCTCGGTAGAGGTATATTATAAAGACATGTACAACCAGATTGAATTCCGGGAATTTGCCACACCCCAGTTCAACGAGCACATGGATGAGGATTTCAGGTTTGGCAAGGGACGATCCTATGGCATTGAGCTGTTTGTGAAGAAAGCCACCGGCGATTTCACAGGATGGATCAGCTACACCTGGTCAAAAACTGAAAAGAAGACCAAAGACATTCAGGAAAAGGGCTGGTATTTGTCGCCTTTTGACCGCACACATGATATGTCGGTAGTGGCCATGTACAATCTTTCGCCCAGGTTGTCTGTTTCTGGCAATTTCCAGGTGAAGTCGGGCCGGCCATTTACTTCACCGGCCAAGCGTTATCAGTATGGTGAATCAACCTATCAGGATGGAAACCAACAAGATGGAAACCAACAGGATGGCGCAGTAATTCCTTTCTTCCCGGGAAGAAATAACGACCGGATGCCGATTTATCACAGGCTGGATCTGGGCCTTACCTGGAAAGGCAAGCCGGGACGCCGTTTTTACAGTGAGGTGAATGTGTCGGTATTTGATGTATACAACCGTTCGAATCCCATGTCGATCAACTTCCGACCCGATGAGGACAATGCAAATATTACAAAGGCTTATGAGCAGACATTTCTCGGATTCATGCCGGCCATTACCTGGAACTTCTCATTCTAACAATAAAAAATAAAAGAACATGAAAACAATATTATATATTTTCTTAGCTGCAGTTTTAGCGCTAACAGGTTGCGCAGGAGATGAAAAAGAGATCACCTGGGAACTGGATGATTATCCGGATATGCTGGTGGTGGAAGGGCTTATTACCAATGAATTCAGGCAACAAACAGTACTGTTAACAAAAACTTCAACCTATTTTGACACGCTGGCTCCAAAGACCATTTCGGGAGCAGAAGTTCTGGTGAGGGAAGGGAATAACATACATTACTTTACTGAAAGCTCTACCCACAAGGGGTTGTATCTTTCTGACCTGCCATTTTCCGGAGAATCTTTAAAAACGTATGAGCTGGAAGTAACTTTGCAGGAGCCCCTCAATGGCGCCATGGATTTTACTGCAATTTCGAAAATGCCCGAGGGGCTTAACCTGGATACCATTGTTTGTGAAATATACGAAATGCCGGATTTGGGTTTTGCAGAGGATGAAGAAGACAAGGACACTACCATTCTGTCTATCGCATTTTTCGGAAAGGAACCTGACGATCCGAACAATTACTATACGGCCCGGATTTTTCAGAACAAAACCTGTTGGAATGCCAATGTTAAGGAAGTTTTCCTATACAATGACGACAACAACAACGGCAGCAATCTCGACTATTTTGTAGGCATTGAAAATGTTGAAGCTAATGATACCATCATGATGGAGATCCGGTCAGTTGAAAAGAACTATTACGATTTTGTTAATGGCATCAAGCTGATTGATGAATCGGGGGATGCCTACAGCATGAGCGGTCCACCGGCCAATGCCATTGGTAACATATCAGGTGGAAAAGCGCTCGGGTTCTTCTGTGCCACCTATATTTCGAGGGCTAGCAGCATTGCGGTGGATATGAGAGGAAAAAAGTAAAGGGCGGAATGGTCAGGAGACTAAGCTTAGCACTCGGGGGGCAAAAAATGAGCGTAGTCAGGAGACTACGCTCAGCTTCTTCGGGGACTACGCTCAGCTTGTTGGGAGTTATTGTGCCCGGCTTTTATGGGGCGATTCTTCCTACAATGCCTTGAAAACTTTAAAGGAATGCGGTTTTAAGGTGATTTCAAAAGTGCGTTCCGGTGCAACCTGCCTGATGCGGGCAAAAGGATTGGTAACCACTGTTCCTGCAACGATATCATTGTTCACCAGATTTTGAAGCGTGGCAATGGGATCCTTGGCGGCTATTTTCACAGTTACCGGTTCATTCATGAAGGATTCCACAATGAAGGTTCCGTTATCATAGCAGAAAAGGCATACTTGTGCAGGTCCCTCCAGTTTCACGGGGAAATCCTGTGCGGCAATCTTGCGGATCCCGTTAAGCACTTCGGCAGGATACTGGTAGAGATCGGAGTAATTATCGGGAATTGTCAACACGTATAAGTTGGATTTTGAATATTGTGCCCTGTGCAGAATGGGCCAGCCCGATGCGCCGCTAATGGCAGAAATTTCCTCCCAGGAATCGTTCGTCAGGTATTCAATCTGAGGGATGAGGATGTCCTTTTTGGATTTGGTGATGGTGTTCCATCCCGATACAAATTCATTGACCAGCGCTTTCCGGTCAGAGACCCTCATTTCAACGATATCTTCAATACCTTTTCCCTGCAATGCTTTCAGCAGGCCCGAAGTAATCATGGTTGGTTTTCCGGCCCACAGGCGCTCCTTGATTTTCTGAACCACATTGGGGTCGAATTTGGCCGATTCGGTCAGCAGAATCATGTTGTCCTCCTTGGGGAATACCGGGGAGATATCCATGGGAATACCGATCATGCCCAGGTAATTCTGCAGAAAGTCTTCACCGGTGGCATGGAAAGGTCTGTAGCTTTTTACACCCACCGGATTTCCCAGATACCCCAGAAATTGATCAACCTGTTCAAAGGCCATGCCGGCAGCGCGTGCATGGGTAACCGGGAAAATTACTTTTCCGTCTTTCAGGGGAATGGGTTTCATTAACGCATCATAGTCGAAACTTGTTTGTTGTCCCTGCCATGCACCTCTTTGGAAAGGAACAACGGGGTTTTGCAGCGACCTGTAGTCGAACATAGTTATTTCGGGTGCTTTGGCAAAGAGTGTAAGCCAGAATTGTTCGGCGTAGCGGTCGATGTAATTAGAACCATAAGGATCAACCCATCCGCCACCATTACGGCCGGGAGCAATGTTGCTGAAGTAACGGATGATCAGGTAGCTCTCATACTGCTGGAGGTGCTGGTCGGAATAAACCGCGTCACGGGTTTCGGTTCCGGCGTAAATACCGTCGAACATGTTGGGTTCGGTTTCGAGGTTGAACCCGAGTCCCTGGAAATGTTCGTACCAGTTGGGATACTTGATGATCACCTTAACTTTGGGATTAACAGCTTTAGCCGGGTTGATGATCAGATCGCGTGCGGCGTCGGTCATTAGTTTCATCCGGTAATCGGTCCAGCTCATGGTACCTTTTGCCTTAATGCACAAGTCGCATTTGCAGCTGGTGAAAAAGAAATCATCGAGGATCAATTCATCAAAATGCTTTGCCGTGAGTTCGACAATTTCTTTGGCTTTCTGACGGTGTTCGGGATTGGAATAGCAGAAGGTCTCAAAACTATTGCTTTCATTCATGGTATAGGTAATCCCCCCTGCAACTTGAAGTCCTTTGGCTTTGAAAAATTTGATGGCAGTTTCAAGCGTTTTTTCATCAACAACCAGTTTATCACGATGGGTTTCCAGATAAATCTTGTCGATTTTGCACTGATGGCTGATCAGGTTCCAGGTTTCTTCAAGTTTTTTCGGATCGGCCATTTCATTGACTTCATAGGCACGTGTGTACACGGATACCGTGAAGTTTTTGTAAAATGGCGGTTTTTGGGCGGCTATTCCGCTGACAAAGCAGCAGGATAGCAATAGACACAGAATTTTTTTCATATATAATCAGGTTAAAAAATAATTGGCAGTATGTTGATATAAACAAAGTTAAAAATGAAGCCCGATAATGATGCACTTTAAGCAGGTTTCTTATTATTTTTAACAAATAATTATGATTCGGACAATACTTCTAACGGTAATTATTCTTGTTTCAGTTGAGGCATATTCTCAACCTGAAGGCTTTCCTGTTAAGCTGGTTGCCAAAGGTGCCGTTTTGCAGAAATCGGGAACGGGTTATGCCTTTACCGAAGGTTGTTCCACTGCACCGGATGGCCGTATTTTTTTTACCGATCAGCCAAATGACAAAATTTATTGCTGGAGTGAAAAGGACAGCATCCTTCTTTTTAAGGAAGGTTGCGAAAGATCGAATGGCACCATCTTCGACAAGCATGGAAACCTGGTTTGCTGCGCCGATTTGCACAACAGGCTGGTCAGTTATAATTCGGCAGGAGCGGTTACCGAAGTGTACTCCCGTGGATATAACGGCATGGATTTGAACGGTCCGAACGACCTATGGATTGACGAAAAGGGTGGAATCTACTTTACCGATCCTTACTATCACAGACCTTACTGGGAGCAGGGGCATAAGCAGCAGCAAGACGTTCAGGCCGTTTACTACCTAAAGCCAAATGGTGAAATAATCAGGCTAATTGACGATCTCAGTCAGCCCAACGGAATTGTAGGGACACCGGACAACCGGCACTTATTTGTTGCTGACATCAAAGAACGGAAAACCTGGAAGTATGCCATTGGGCCTGATGGCAGATTAAGCAATAAGACACTTTTTGCAGCAGAAGGTTCTGATGGCATGACTGTGGACAGCAAGGGCAATGTTTACCTTACTTTTAACAAAGTTCATATTTATAACCGGAAAGGTGTCAAAACAGGTGAGATCGAACTTCCTGAAGGGCCGTCCAATGTATGTTTTGGCGGAGCAGGACGCAAAACGCTGTTTATTACTGCCAGAACATCAGTTTACACGCTGAAAATGAAGGTGAAAGGTGTGGAGTAGGAGCAGAAATAGCCGTCTGGTGCTATTCGTATTTCTTTTTGTTGTCATTTGATCTGGCTGCCTCTTGCCGCAATATCGGGGCTGTCTTTTAATATTTCAATAGTCTTCCTGTAACCCACATCGAACAATTCACGCGATTTATTAAGATCGAATAAGCTGTAATTAGTAATTTCAGCCGGTTCAATATAAATATCAAAGAGGTGCCTTTTGGTCCTCATTTCTGAGGCAATGGCCAGGTGAAATGAACGTTCCGCTATATGCACCATGCCTTTTAATTGCGGGATGGGCCCTGTTGGGTTAATATAAACGCCGATCAGCTTATTGCATTGTTTGGCAATGGGTTCAACCGGCATGTTGTTCATCACACCGCCATCAACATAAGGTATTTTATTGATGGTGATTGATTCAAACAATATAGGTACAGATGAGGAAGCCAGGATGGCCTCGATGAGGTTTCCTTTCCGAAAATATTCGCTTTTACCTTCGAGCAGGTTGGTGGCGGTGATCACGAGAGGGATCTGGAGTTGTTCGAAAGTAGTGGCACGGAGGTGTTTTTTCAACGTTTCTTTTAGTCCTGATGTTTTAAAGATACCGGTTCGGGGAACGGTTATCTGAACCAGCTCAAAAATGCTTTTCAGCGAATAGATTTCAAGAATCTCTTCCGGTTGATATCCGTCGGCATACAACGCACCGGCAATAGCACCCGAACTCACGCCCGAAATAATGTCGGGTTTCATGTTGAATTCTTCCAGGGCTTTGAGCACGCCAAGATGTGTAAAACCACGGGCTGCTCCGCCGCTAAGCACAATGCCGATATTGTATTTGCGCGATTTCATATAACAAAAGAATTTAGTACCCTGCTTTTATTAGGTATTTGTATATCTGTTTTATAAAAGGTTTTTCATCTTTTGCCAGAAATTTCACTTCCACCGGAAGGTAGAATAGCACTTTTCTCAGGTTTTTGTCGGTCAATCCTGAATTTCGAATTCTCACGGCATCCTTTTCAGTTGTTATAATGAACTTGTTAACCGCTTCAATAGTTTTGAAAGAGTTCTTAATGCGTTGAAAATCATCTTTGCTGTAATTGTGATGATCGGGGAAGGTCATTTCTTCGATGACAGGGACAGATTCTTCCAGGAATACTTTCAATGGAACGGGGTTGGCTATGCCTGTTACGAGCATCAGCGCATTACCTGCTTTATGAAAGTGCTTCAGCGGAAATGTTTCAGCCTCTCCGTGTTTATCAGCAAAAACTGCTACCGGATTTCCGTAAACGTATTTGGTGAAATAGACTTCCTGTTCTGCGGCAGGTTGCAGCCTGGAAATAAAAAGTTCTTTTTCATGTGGAGATAAATGCCCGGGGCACTTGGTAACAATAAGGATATTTGCTCTTTTTGAATTCCTGCGGGGCTCCCTCAGGTTACCTGCCGGAAGCAGGATGTCATTAAAGATCGGACGCGTGTAGTCAACCAGAAGAATGGACAATCCCGGAAGGATGTACCTATGCTGGAAAGCATCATCCAGAATCACTGCGTCCAGCTTTTGAATACTGTCAGTGAGGATTTTCACTCCTTTGACCCTGTTTTTTTCAACGGCCACATGAACATCAGGGAATTTCAGCTTAAGCTGCAGGGGTTCGTCACCTACGTCAGCCACACCCGAACGGATGGAAGCCAACATGAAATCTTTGGTTTTTCTTTTATAGCCGCGACTGAGAACGGCTATTTTGTAATCCTCTTTCAGCAAGCGGATCAGGTATTCCACATGCGGGGTTTTACCGGTACCTCCCACAGTGATATTTCCTATTGAGATTACCGGTAATGTGAAACGTGTGGATGGCAGAATTCCTTTATCGAACAACAGATTCCTGATGGCAACAACCAAACCATAAAATATTGAAAAGGGCAGCAGCAGAGGTCTGGATATGTCCCTAAATCCGGCCATTCAGGTAATAACTAGTGAATTCTTACTTCAAAAGGCAGCTTTGCCTGAATCCTGTCGCCACTGAGCATTTCTTTCATTGCACGGTATTGCGGGTAGAACTCAGACAATTCTTTGCGGATCAAGCGTTCTCTGACATCACCTGTAAGTTCTTTCATTACCTGAGTAAATGGGTCTTCCTGTTTGGGAAGTTCAACTATGCGGTAATTGACGAGACCTGCCTTTTTTGCAGCAATATCAACAGCATCGTTAAGTCCGCCCATCACATCAACAAGCTTCCGGTCCAGCGCATTACTCCCGCTCCATACACGCCCTTCACCCATCTGATCTACGCTTTCGTAGGGGAGTTTCCTGCCATCAGAAACATGACTGACAAAAGTTTTATAGGTTTCATCGACCATATTTTGCAGCACCATTTTTTCTGTTCCGGTGAGTGGTCTGAAAATGGAGCCAAAATCGGAATAGGCATTGGTTTTTTCCACATCGGTTGTAACGCCCAGTTTGTTTTCCATGAAGTCTTCGGCATTAACAAGCAAACCAAAAACGCCTATGGAACCGGTGATGGTATTCGGATTGGCTACAATGGTATCAGCTGCTGCCACTATATAGTAGCCGCCTGATGCTGCCATATCGCCCATGGAGGCAATAACAGGCTTTACCTTCCGGGCCAGGCTCAGTTCGCGCCAGATAACTTCAGATGCCAGCGCACTTCCGCCGCCTGAATTAACCCTGAAAACGATGGCTTTTATGGAAGAATCCTGACGGGCATTACGTATGGTACGGGCAATTTTTTCGGAGCCGATAGAGCCTTCACCCTGTTCACCAACCACGATATCGCCCTCGGCATAAATGACGGCAATTTTTTCGCGGGTATAACCTTTGTCTGATTTGGATTTTGGAGCGTTCACATATTTCTGCAGGGTGATTATGCTCAGATCTTTGGCTTTGCTTATGTGCACCAGGTTGGCCAGCGTATCCAGTACCTGATCCTTGTAAAGCAAGGCATTGATCATGCCATACCGGATGGCTGATTCATTGTTCCACATCAACAGGCTGTCGGCAAAATTATTCAGTTTGGCAACAGGGATGTTGCGGCTGATACCAATTTGTTCCACCATGTGATTCCATATGGAGCCCACATAGGTTTTAATCTGTTCCCTGTTTTCAGGGCTCATTTTATCGTACATAAACGGTTCAACGGCACTTTTGAATTTGCCATGCCGGATGACTTCGGGTTCAATATCCAGTTTTTCAAGGGTTTTTTTGTAAAACATGAGTTCCGCGCTGAGGCCTACAAAATCAAGCGATCCTTCGGGATTCAGGTAGAGTTTGTCGGAAACTGAAGCGAGATAGTATGCTTTCTGTGAAAAGGTATTGCTGAAGGCCACAATGAATTTACCTGATTTTTTAAAATCAATCAGGGCATCGCGGATCTCTTCAACCGTGGCGATACCAGCCTGAATATCGGATAATTCAAGATAAATGCCGCGAATATTGGTATCGAGGCGGGCTTTGTCAATACAACTCAGAATTTCATTCAATCCAAGGGCGGTTTCGGCACTGAGGCTTGTAATATCGGAAAATAGCAACGGCATAGAAGGCTTCCGGTCGTGAATGGACTGATTGAGTTTTAACAGAAGTACACTGTTCTTTTTAACGTCAACAGCCTTATCTTGTGATGATACCATGGCACTGATGATGCCAATGAAAATGAAAAAAAGCAGAAGTCCGGCAATCATAACGCCCAGAATACTGGCAAGCAAGTATTTAAAAAAGCTTTTCATTTGTCAGGAATTAATTAGGATTATGCCACAATATTAATGAATTAACAGGAATTCGCCTAATTTTACACGATATCACATGTTATGTATCAGGCATTTTTGTCATTGGGGAGTAATTTAGGTGACAGGTTATTTAACCTGAAGAAAGGAATCGGGCTCATGGCACAAATGGCCGGTACGGTTAGGATAACCTCAGGTGTATATGAAACAGAACCCTGGGGATGCAGCCTGGAGAACAACTTTTACAATATGGCTGTGGTTTTGGAAACGCCGTTGAAACCTGAGAATTTGCTGGCTCAACTGAAGAAAATTGAGGTTCTTTGCGGAAGGAAGCCGGGGAAAGTAAGGTATGCCGACAGAACGCTTGACATCGACGTGCTGCTATATGAAAGTAAAATCCTGACCGCCGCTAATCTGAAAATACCACACCCACTGTTGCATGAACGCAGGTTTGTGCTTCTTCCGCTGGCTGAAATAGCCCCGGACAAGGTTCACCCCGTATTCCATAAAACCATAAGTGAGTTGCTGGCTGATTGCCAGGATGAAGGCAGGGTAATCAGGATCATTCTGCAGTAACCGGGTTGGATGTACCTTTTATTATATCAGATTTTCATCAGCAAAGCTGAAGTGGTTTTTGCCGGCTATGATTACATGGTCGAGAAGGGAAATGTCCATGAGCAATGCTGATTCCTTCAGCCTGCGTGTAATGGAAATATCAGCTTCACTGGGCTGCATGTTTCCGGAAGGATGGTTATGGCATAATATGAGTGAAGTAGCCAGTTTATCCAGGGCCAGTTTCAGGATCAGCCGGATATCGGTTACAGTTCCGGTAATTCCACCCTGGCTTATTTTCTGTTTGCCGGTAACCTTATTGGACCGGTTCAGGAAAATCACCCAGAATTCTTCGTGGGGGAGATCGCTCAGAATGGGATGCATCAGATTAAAGACTTCCATGCTGCTTGAAATCCTGACCAATTGCGGGGCATCATCCAGTTTTCTTCTTCGGCCCAGTTCCAGCGCTGCAACAATGGTTATTGCCTTTGCCTGTCCAATGCCTTTAAGTTTTTTCAGGTCGGCAACGGCATATTTACCAAGTTGATCCAGGCTGTTTCCTGCCATAAAAAGAATTTGCCGGGCAAGATCCACTGCAGAAGCCTTTCTTGTTCCTGAGCCAATCAACAGGGCCACCAGTTCCGCATCCGATAAAGTTTGTATACCACCGGCAAGGGCCTTTTCACGCGGGCGGTCTTCCAAGGCCCAGTTTCTGATGCTGATGTTGTCGTATGCTTTCATTTCCGGTAACTATTTTTGTGTAAGATAGTTAATTCTCAACAAAAATCAAAAGGCCGTCTTTTCGGGAGTAAAAATTACTAAAATAGCGGGTACATTTCAATAAAAAACCCCGATGCAATTACACCGGGGTTTTAAATTCATTCATTTGAATCATTTATTTCAAGCTGTTCACCTGCTTTGAAATTTCAGATTTCAGGTTTGCGGCTTTGTTGCTGTGAATTACATTCCTTTTTGCCAGTTTATCAAGCATGGAAGTAACTTTAGGCAGCAATTCCTCTGCAGCCTTTTTATCAGTGGCGGTACGCAAAGTTTTCAATGCGTTACGCGTTGTTTTTGCATAATACTTGTTGTTCGCAGTGCGGGTCTCGTCCTGTCTGATTCTTTTCTCTGATGACTTGTGGTTTGCCATTGTAATAAATTATCTTTATGTATGCTTTTAAAAAGAGCGACAAAAATAATTAATTTTTCAATACGGAAAACTTTTTAAAAAAAATTATACATTTGCAGGCTCAAATTAAAGTAGATTTTATTTAAATAAATTTATGCCCGCAAAAATCAGATTATCGAAAAAAGGCCGCAAAAAGCTGCCTTACTACCACATTGTGGTAGCAGATAGCAGGGCGCCACGTGATGGCAAGTTCATCGAAAGGATTGGAGTTTACAATCCCCAGACTAATCCTGCTACTATTGAATTAAATTTTGATAGAGCATTAGATTGGTTACAAAAGGGCGCTCAACCTACCGACACCTGTAGGTCTATTCTGTCAGTACAAGGTGTAATGATGAAGAAACACCTCCTCGAAGGTGTTAAGAAAGGTGCTTTTTCTGCAGAAGAAGCTGAGTCACGTTACCAGAAATGGTATAATGACAAGCAGGCTCAGCTGAAAGCGCAAAGCGAAAAAATCTCAAAGGGTAAATCCGATGAGGAAAAGAAACGTTTTGCAGCAGAAACTAAAGTAAGAGAAGCTAAGGCACAGGAAGTTGCGAAAAAGTTGCAAGCTCAGGCTGAAGAATCAAAAGAAGCAGTTGAAGCTGAAGTAGCTGAAAAGGTTGAAGAGGTTGCTGAACCTGTTGCTGAAGTGGCAGAAAAGGCTGAAGAGGCCGCTGAACCTGTTGCTGAAAAAGCAGAAGAAAGCACACCCGAAGAGAAACCGGCAGATTCAACAGAAGCTTAGCCAGTTACCTGTTCTTATTCCTGTTGGCCGGTCATCCTGTGGTAATTCATTATTAATTAAGATGAACTGTTTGGATGATTAATAGGGAGAAATGTTTGCTCCTGGGCAAATTCACCAGGCCGCATGGCACAAAAGGCACCCTGGTGCTTGGTAACCGGAATGTGATTGTGGAAGATATCAGAAAAGGGGAGTCAGTATTCGTTGAAATAGACGGGTTACTGGTCCCTTTTTTTATTGATAGTTTTAAAGTTATGTCTCAGGAAGCCGCCCTGATCAATATGGAGGATGTTGATTCGGAAACAAAGGCAAAATCATTTGCCGGAGCGTTGGTTTATATACCTGAACAAAAAGTGAGGGTCAGGAAGAAGAACCGTGACGAATTGCCTTCGTTAACCGGTTTCAGCGTAACTGATACTCGGTTGGGAATTGTGGGCACCGCAGGAGAAATCAATCCCATTGTTAACAATCCGCTTTTGAGTGTCTTTTCAGAAGGCAGAGAATTCCTGATTCCTGTTCACCCCGACATCATATTGGAAATCAACAGGAAGAAAAAGGAAATCAGGATCAATGCACCTGAGGGTCTCTTTGACCTGTAAATGAAATTTTTAAGAAAATTATACTGTGCCTATCCGGTTCAATAATGGAGATGAGCCATAATATTTATGGGTTTTTTTAGTTAGCATTGTAGAAAAATCGAATTCAGCATGTTGCTCAGAAAGATTTTAACCGGAGGATTTTTATTTTCACTTTTGTATTGCAACCTGCATGCACAAATCTTTGCCCCTGCAGCCAGTGACTCTTTCAATGCCAATTACAATCAGGTTACCGGCAATGATCGGGTGTATGTGTTCAACAGGCCGTCCTATAATGCAGCTATAAATGCTTCAATAATTGCTTCCTCAGTTGACCGGGAAACAGGATGGGCCTTTCAATGGGCGGTTTTCAGTCATGCCGACTCAGCTTACCACAACCTTCCGGGTACCAGTACAGGCGCATTTTCCAGCATTGACAACATTACTGCATCTTCGGGTTACCGGGTAGAGGTTTCTAAAGGACCGGAGAAGGATACATTCAGGGTATGGGTGGTGATTAATGACATGAATTTGAAAGTCACCAACAAAGATGCTGAGAATAAACTGAAATTTGGTTATTATAAATGTGCTTCGCTGGATTTGCATGCCGACACAACCAGGATTCCCCTGTATTATTACAATCCCCGTTCGGGTGCCAGGGTAAATGTACCCAACAGCTACAAAATCAGGTGGACCACCAACAACCCGGAAGCATCCAATCCGCCCAGTTCCCTGATTGCCCGGGTAAACAACCCGCCTTATGCCGACACCTGGTACCGGTTAACGGTAACAGATCTTTATGGCATCAGCAGATCCGATTCGGTTTTTTATGAATCAATTCAAACGATGGCGGCCATGAGTACCCCAGTGTATGTTGCCTTAAGTGACACCTCTGAGTACCCGGGAACTAATTATGGCGGTTTTTATAATGATGATATTTTATCAGCTCCCGGGAAGTACCGGTTTGATCTTTCAGGGTCAAAGAATTTGTCGACCTACATGATTCTTTTCGGTGACGGGGACACACTGATTTCTTCGGTTGACGACCCGCTTGTGGTGGTACATGAATACAAGAAGCCCGGAGTTTATAAGGTAGTTCTGACTACCCGGTCAGAGGAGAATTGTACTGACTCGGTAAGTGTTTCTGCAGAACTGAAAAACGCATTCGGAGACGGTCCTTTTAAGAATTTTACGCTGCCGAACGTGATTACGCCCAATGCCGACAACAGGAATGACCGTTTGGTCATTGATGAAGATGTCAGTGGCGGAAACGATGTTTTCAGATCGGAAGATGTTTCAGTTCTGGTTATTGACATCAGTATATTTGACAGGGTTGGTCACAAGGTTCATTCCTATGCCGGAAGTATCAGGGAATGGGAAGGATGGAACGGTCTGATCAGGGATTCAAACCGTCAGGCCCCTGAAGGCGTATATTTTTATGTTATTACTTTATTGGAAGCATATAATGACAAGGAGTATCCGATAGGCGAAAAAGTTAAAAGAGGTTTCTTTCATCTTTACCGGGAATAACCGGGTTTTTTATCTTAATTTAGTATAAGCCTTTTCATCCTTTTCCACGCAGGCTTTTAATCTCTTGATTTACAACTTATATTAATAGCAGATGGCTGAAAATGCGCTCTGCGGTCCATTGCATAAGACCATGTGGTTATAATGGCATTCTGTCAGGCTTTTTAATTCATTCATCAATACTTTGAAACCCTTGGTCAAAATAATTCGTATATAGATCCGAATTCAGTTAGTCAGTAATTTTTTAATAATCCAGATAGGGCTTATACCAGGAATGATCCTGATTTCATATCTCACAGTTCATTGAGGATCTAATCTATCGGGCAAATGATACAGGTATGAGGGGCACATTTACAAAACTACTAACCGCAACCACGTTAATCATAACCACGTTCTCGCTGCGGGTTACCGGTCAGTGCGCACTGATCACCGACAATTTCAGCGGACAGGTAACCAGCAGCGTTTGTGCCCCTGTTAGCCTGAACATGGATGTCCGATACAAATTCATGTTACCTGTTGATCCTTCGCATGTTCAGATACTTTATGTATGGAACGACGGCACCGGGGCAACAACAACAGTGCCTGCCATTTCGCAGGGTGATACTGTTTTCACCGCCACGGCTTCTCACATTTACCCACCGGCAGACCAGTGTTCGTATACAGCCGAAGCCTATGTTATTTTTGATGGTCAGCAATGTGTAAGCAGCAGCCGGCAGGAGCAGCAATTCAGCGCCTGGGCGCGTGACAATGAGAATGGTGCCGTAATTATCACCGATCCTGTGGTGGCCCAGTTTTGCGAAGGAGACGAAATCATTGACGTGCGTTTTGAGGATGTTTCTAACTTTAACTGCAACATCAACAATGAACCCGACAAGCCCAACCGGATCACACGCTGGGTTCAGTTTATTTACGGAACAACTTCCATTGGCGGCGACCGCATCCCCAACATCACCATACGCGACCCGCTTGGCAATGTTTTCCAAATGACCGATGCGGCCGGTAATTCTTTGCCTCCTGTTTCCGGACCCATAGTTGAAATACCTATACCAGCCGACGGACCCACAGAAATTTCATGGCCCATCAGTGCTCCTGCTGGTGGACTTGCAGGGGATATTTTTGAGATTACCCTGAGGAACTGGAATATCTGCAATCCGTATGACCGGAATCCTTTTGATGCAATTCCCCCGTCCAATCTCATCAACGGGGATTTTCCGCCTATTACAACCACTGCTCTGATAGAAATTATCACCACTCCTCCGGTAATCACCAACCCTTCACTGGAGTTTTGTGCCGGAAGTCCGGTTAGGCTTACCCTGTCCACGTCAGGAGGCCAGGTGAACTGGTATACCGATTCATTGCTCACCAACCACATCCATACAGGAAGCACCTTTGATCCTACAGGGTCACCAACTTTTATAGATAATACGGTGAGCGGAATTTATTCCTACTGGGTAACCGAAACCATTGGAGCCTGTGCAAGTGCACCGAGTAAAGTGACCTTCCAGATTTTTGATACACCTGCGCCAACACCCCAAGCCGGACCGGATGAAGTGATTTGTGCTGATGAATACAACTTACAAGGCAATACCCCGGTTGTTGGGGTGGGCCAATGGAGTACAACCTCCGGTGCTGTAATCAGTAATCCTGCCGATCCACTAAGTCATGTTACAAATCTGGCCCCTGGCCCGAATTTATTCAGGTGGACCATGACCAATGGTCCTTGCGTGGCCGTGGACGAAGTTATTATTACCAGTGATCTGCCCCCTGCTGCCGCATCTGCCGGCATTGACCAGGCTTTTTGCGCCAATACCAGCACGGTATTGCATGCACAGGCGCCAACAAATAACGGTAGAGGTACCTGGACAGTGGCTTCGGGATCAGCTGTGTTCAGCGACATCCACAATCCAACAGCTACTGTAACATCCCTGGCAGGAGGTATTTCAGAATTGGTTTGGACAGTCAGGAGCCCGAACGACGCCTGTCCGGCTACCCATGATGTGGTTCAGATACTCCGCGACCTGAGTCCGGGACCAGCAAATGCAGGACCTGACAGAGGAGTCTGCGATTCCATTGCTGTGAATATGGCAGCCCTTGCGGCAGAAAACGGAGGAACGGGTACGTGGAGTGTAATCAGCGGTGGCGGACTTGTTGGGGATATTCATGATCCAAGTACATTGGTTTCAAACCTGTCGTTTGGTTCCAACCAGTTGCGATGGAACGTTGTAAGCCAGTACGGAATTTGTCCGGGAAGCTCAGATAACATAATCATAACACGTGACCTGAATCCGGCTCCCGCCTTTGCCGGTATGGACCAGTTTTTATGTAACTCGGCAACCTCTCCGCTGGGGGCAAACAGTCCCACCGCAGGCACAGGAACATGGCATGTGGTAACAAATCCTTCTGCCACTGCGCCGCTTTTCATTCCTGATATGCACAGTCCTGCAGCTACTGTTCAAATTCAACCGGGTGATGAGGGTTTGTATGAATTTGCCTGGACCATTGTGAATGCCAGTTGCAGAACCTCAGATACAATAGTGGTTGATTTTGGCATGCCGGTTCTCCCTGCAAATGCCGGTATGGATGATTCTATATGCGGTGTTTCGGCTATACTACAGGGAAACAATCCGGGAATTGGCACCGGAACCTGGCGAAAAATAACCGGATCAGGAGATGTCACTTTCAGTCCCAACGAGCATGCCCGAAATGTAATAGCTGAGATAGCACCGGGAGATGAGGGTTATTATACCTTTGAATGGCGCATAACAAGCGGATCATGTCCTCCCACTGCCGATACAGTTGCCCTGTTTTTCAAACCTATGCCCGGAGTGCCTTCTGCTAATGATGAAGAACGTTGCGGGCCGGGAGCATTGCTGCTCAATTCAACACCGGGTGCAAACGGAGATATCAACCGTTGGTATGAAAATTCCTCAGGCGGACCGATACTCGTTCAGTCGAATGCTTTCAACACACCGGTGCTTAGCACAAGCGCTGAATACTGGGTAGCCAGTTACAACTATGTAACAGGATGCGAGAGTTACCGAAGAAGCGTGGACGCAAACATATATTCCATTCCCGGTGTTCCTGCTGTCGCAGATATCCAGCATTGCGGCAGTACAAGTATTCAAATTCCAGCTGTTGTCGGAAATGACGGAACTACCAACCGCTGGTACGATGCTTCAGTTGGAGGAAATTTGCTGGCTCAGGCCGATACCTTTACAACACCCCTGCTAACGGGTCCGGTTACTTATTGGGTAAGCAGTTACCATGAGGTTACCGGATGTGAGAGTAACCGTGTTGCGGTTCATATTCAGATTGATCCGATACCAGATATGCCCGGGGCATCTGACACATCCCGTTGCGGATCAGGCACCATGACGATTCATTCAACAATCGGGAACAACGGAACCGGTAACCGCTGGTACGATGCTGCTGTTGGGGGAATCATGCTGGATACCGAATTGAATTATGCCACACCTTATCTGACCAGCTCAACTGCTTACTGGGTTTCTTCGGTGAATACCACCACGGGATGTGTGAGTCCACGTCGAAGGGTAATGGCCAACATCCATCCCGTTCCTGATTTTCCGGATGCAGATGATGTTACACAATGCGGAGCAGATACACTGCTGTTGCTTTCAACACCCGGTTTGAACGGCACTGTTAGTCGCTGGTACGACAGTATTGCCGGAGGCAGTATGATGTACCAGGGTAACAATTACACTACAAATTATCTGACGAATACAAGAAGGTATTATGTATCCAGCTACAACGAGACCACCGGTTGTGAAAGCAGCAGGGTTGAAGTGATGGCTGTTGTTTTACCGTTACCGCCTGCCATAAGCATTACCGGACCCGAAGTAGTGGGTATCAACCAGACCAATGTCATCTACTCCGTGAATTATCAACCCGGGTCAAACTATGCCTGGGCCATACCTCCCGGAATGAATCAATTGTTGGTGAATCAGAATTTTGTGATTGTGGAATTCCCCAACCTGGGCAATTACAATCTTTCAGTTGTGGAGACCAACAGTTTGGGCTGCAGTGGCCCGCCTGCCTATAAGCCCATTGAGGTAAAAGACGAGGTAATTATACTGAATATCAATGCAACTCATGAACGGGCATGCGCCGGAACTGACCTGCAGCTATCCGTAACCCCTTCGGGGGGAACACCTTCCTATACCTTTATCTGGGGGGGTGATACGCAGTATCTCAGCGCGGTAAATAGTTCAAACCCGGTGTTTGTTTCACCTGCTCCGGGCAATTACATGCTAACCATAAAGGTAAATGACATCAATGCCAATGAGGCTTCCGATACCATTTGGGTTAGCGTATATCCCAACCCGGTTGTAGAAATTCTGACTGCTGACACCATGGTATGTTCCGGGAATGACCTGGCATTGAATGCCGTGGTCAGCGGCGGATCGGGGAATTATGTCTCCTATACCTGGAGTGGCGAAACCACGCCTTTGTCGGCCCCGGATATTCCCAACCCGGTATTCAATTCCTACCTCAGGGGAATTTACGATATGAGGTTACGGGTAGAAGATGATCATGGATGCCAGGCAGTGGATTCCATCAGCATATTGAATGATGCGCCGCAGGCCATATTTATTTCTGATGCCGATCCCGGATGCAGTCCGGTTCAGGTAAGCTTCACGAACCAGTCGGATAACGCAGCAAATTATAACTGGGACTTCGGAGACGGCAACAACAGTTCATTGGAGCATCCGGTTCACGTATTCAACAATACTTCCAATTCAGTGCAGTATTATAATGTAAGATTAACCGCAATAAGCTCAAACAACTGCATACACAGCACCAATGAATATGTAACAGTATACCCCAATCCGGATCTGACCATTACCACTTATCCTGAAAAAGCCTGTGCACCGGCTGACATTCTGTTATCATCCACTCCCGGCGGCAGAAGCTATCAGTGGAATTTTGGGGATGGTAATTCCTCATCAGGTGATTTCAACATCCTGCATACATTTAACAATGATACCGATCACGATGCCGTTTTCATAGTTGAAATTATATCCACGTCTTATTTTGGATGTGTGGATACCGGATACACTCATATTACAGTTCATCCTTCACCGGAAGCTTCGTTTTATGCCGATCCTACTTACCAGATGATTCCTGATCGCACAGTGAACCTGGTTAATACCACCAAACCGGGCAACTGGACTTATCAATGGCGGTTTGGGGACGACAGCACATCGGTAATGCGCGATCCGGGATCACATGTATATGCCAACCCTGATGAATACCTGATATACCTGGTTGTGAAAGGGGAGCATTGCGCCGACAGTGCATGGACAAGTGTTGAAATAGTGCCTCATCCGCCGGTTGCAGCATTCAAACCTGTTGAGCCCGGCTGTATGCCTTTGACGATTCAGTTTGAAAACATGTCAGCTTATTCAACTTCCTATTTGTGGGAATTTGGTGACGGAGCAGTTTCCAACAAACCCAATCCGGAATATACCTATTATGAATGGGGCACTTATAAAATTAAACTCACGGCCTGGGGGCAGGATGGAACAACGGATGCATACAGTACAACAAACGATGTTTACGTACTCCCCAATGCCTTTTTTGATATTGCTCCCCGCACAGTGTATGTGAACGAAGAGGCAGTGCACTTCTTTAACCAGTCGGATAATGGCGATTATCCGGAGGAGGGTAATATTTACCTGTGGGATTTTGGTGATGGAACCGGTTCGGAAGAAATGAATCCGGTGCATGTTTACAAGAAGGATGGCGCTTATGATGTAACGCTGAATGTATGGACAAATAAGGGTTGTTACGACCTTTATGAGTACAGCACCGCAGTTGTGGTGAGGCCAACAGGGAAGATCCTTTTCCCCAATGTATTCAGTCCTGCTGCACAATTTGAGGAAAACAAAACATTCAAGCCGGCAATTCTCGACTATGTGGATGAGTATCACCTGATGGTATTCAATCGGTGGGGCGAGTTGATTTTCGAAAGCTTTGACCAGGAAGTTGGCTGGGACGGAATTGTTGACGGCCAGATTGCCAAGGAAGATGTTTATATCTGGAAGGTGGAAGGTAAGTACGAAAACGGGCAGGCCTTTGTTGAAACGGGAGATGTTACTTTATTGCGATAATCGGGTATGTTAAGAATTGGAATAGTCATATTATTTCTGGTGTCATTTTCGTTCAGGGCACTTTCCCAGGATCCGCAATTCTCGCAGTTCTACTCCAATTATTTATACCTGGCGCCATCGTTTGCCGGACTCACCGATAAAAACAGGGTAGCCTTTAATTACCGGAATCAATGGCCCGAAATTAAGCACAGTTATCAGACTTATTCAGTATCGTTTGATAAGTTTATTGAGAAGTTCAACAGTGGAATAGGCATTCTTGCTTACCAGGATGTCGCCGGATCAGGCAGAATGAGAACCACAAGTTTGGGATTACAGTATTCGTTTGACTTTAAAATAAACGAAACATGGAGCGTCAGGCCGGGTCTTCATTTTAATTATACCGAACGGGGAATTGATTTTGAACGACTGGTTTGGGCTGATCAGTACAATGCTTCCGGATCAACGGTTGTGATTGCGCCACAAACAAATGAAATAAAAACACTGGAAGAGGTAGGTGATATTGATTTCTCGACTTCACTGCTCACCTACTCCTCTAAGTTTTGGCTGGGGGCTTCAGTAGATCACCTGTTGAGGCCCAATCAGTCATTATACTTATATGAAGGAGATGAAGCGAATCAGGCTAAAATTCCGTTCAAGTATGCCTTATTTGGAGGCGTCAAATTTGTGCGGCCTGAAAAACTGCTAAGACCCAAACCTACCAGCATACAATTGGCATTCATGTATAAGCAACAGGCCCAGTTCCGGCAACTCGATCTGGGAGTGTACTGGTTCCACAGTCCGCTAGTATTCGGCTTGTGGTACAGGGGAATTCCGCTTTACAAAGAGGTGTTCAACAGGGATGCTTTCACGTTGCTGGTTGGTATTAAAACAGGCGACATCAACATAGGGTACAGCTATGATTTTACTATTTCACGGCTCATTACCAATACGGGGGGGGCACACGAGCTTTCGGTAAGCTATGTTTTCAAAACCAGGCCGATGAAGCATAAAATCAGGATGGTGCCGTGCCCGGAATTCTAGGCATAACAGGAATTCCTCATCAACCTGAAAACAGGAGGGTTATCGTGTCTGAAGCAGGAAAGTGATATGACGCGGGCGCTGGATGCCTGTTTTCTTAAAGCGGATGATGATGTCATTGGCCTTATTTTCATAGAAATAGTAAAAACTTGAGCCTTTCAAAAGCTTCACTTTATTTTTCAGTCGCGTTGCCATGGCATCCATTTCCTCTTCATTCATAATATCCGAGGCAGCTTCTTCATGGATGAAATATTCCAGCAATTGAAAATGGTCATTTTTAATAATGTTCAGTAATTCTTTCAGATTATAGGGCTCACGGTGAAATCTGCCTTGCTGGTTATCTGCATCGGCACTGAACCGATGGTAGAGCATGTAGGTTTCCTGCGCCTCATGATAGCTTTCATTCAGCATCTCATTAACTACAATCAGTCCGTGGTGTTTGCATACCCTGGTGGTTTCATTGAACAGCAGTTGTAATTTTTCAATATGATGAAGCGTATTTGACATGGTAATTGTGTCAAAGTAATGATCTGTAAAGGGCATATTCAAAGCAGATCCAAGGATAAGAATTACCGGTGAATTTGAAAACACGGCGTCAGCCTGTTGCAATGCGTCTGCGTCAATATCAATACCTGCGGCACTGTGCCAGGAGCGGAACGAACTCATTCCGAACCTGAGGAAATCTCCTCTTCCGACGGCCACATCAAGCAGCGATCCCGCATCATATCCGGAAATTCTGCTTTTCAGCGTGATCATGTTTTCATAGTTCATAGGCGCACAGGCTGACTATGAATAAATTTAGCCTTAATTATTGTGGATAACAAGGGCATTTGTCATCAGCAAACAGGGCCAGCAAACAAACACCCATTAAGGATTTCAGAATGCGGCAATCAGCAGGTCAATATTCTTTGAAGGAATGCCGAACTGGTTGCCCAGGTTTTCGTTGGTAAGGATGCCGTTGTACACGTAAACGCTGTTTCTCACGCCGAGATTGGCTTTGAGAAAAGGTTTAAAGCCACCCGAATTGCCAACGGTGACCAGTATGGGAGACAATATATTGCTTAAAGCAATGGATGCTGTTCGGGCAACCCGCGAAGGCAGGTTGGGAACACTGAAATGGATCACATTGTGCTTGGTGTAAATAGCGTCTTGAAGGGTTCTGTATTCACTTGTTTCAATACATCCCCCCTGATCAATGCTCAGATCAATGATCACCGAACCCCGCTTCATTTCTTTAACCATGTCTTCGGTAATGAAGTAACGCGGGCCGGTATCCCAAAGGTTCAGTGCACCAATTACCACATCGGCTGATTTGAGTGTACGGCGCAATACTTTCGGGTGGAATATGGAAGTGTGGATTCGCTGTCCGAGATTGCGCTGCAAGTCTTCGAGGTGCTGGGGTGAGTTATCAAACACCTTAACCAGGGCCCCCAGTCCTAAAGCAGCCCGGGCGGCAAATTCCGCAACAGTATCGGCTCCAATGATGACTACTTCGGTTGGGGTGATACCCGATATGCCCCCAAGCAATACGCCCTTGCCTCCTGTTTGATTGCTCAGCAGTTCAGCAGCAATATTAATGGCAGATATACCGGAAATAGCGCTCATCGACTGGATTACCGGATAGCCGTCATGTTCATCCCTGATCTGTTCTATGGCAAAGGCCGTACACTTTTTATCCATCAGGCCCCTGACATAGTCTTCGGTTAGATGTCCAAAATGAACCGATGACAGGATCACCTGGTTGCCTTTTAGCAATTCAATATCTTTAATTTCGAGGGGAGAAACTTTAAGGACGATATCTGCGTTTAGAACCTGTTTCCGGTTATCAATAATAAAAGCACCACATTCGGAATAATCCGTATCATTGTACCTGGCGCCTTCTCCGGCCTTTGTTTCGAGAAGAACTTCATGACCATTGTCTACCAAAACTTCAACAGCTTCAGGTGTTAGTGAAACCCGCTGTTCAATTTGCTGCCGTTCACGGGGGATTCCAATAGTGAGTTTTTTATGCTTTTTTCCCATGGCAAGCATTTCTTCCTGAGGCAGCAACCCGCCGTACATTAAAGGATTACTTAACGGTTCCGGGCGATGTTCAACCATGATGATCGGGATTAGTTAATGCAAACGATCTAAATTAGTACAAAAACAACAAACAGTCAAACTTTTGAATGATTAAAGTTCAATGTGAATCATCCTTTTTGAAGGATCTGGTTCTTCAATACGAACTATGACGCAGGAATCGGGCAGCAATTCCTCTGCTTTTTCAGCCCATTCAATGAAAATGTAATGTTGGCTGTAGAAATACTCTTCATAACCCAGGTCAAACAGCTCATCTGTTGATTTTATCCTATACAGGTCAAAGTGGTAAAGGGTTTCACCTGTTGTGGTTTGATATTCATTAACCAGGGAGAAAGTAGGGCTGGTGATTGTGTCAACAGCACCCAGTTCCTTGCAGATGGCCTTTATCAGCGTTGTTTTACCCGAGCCCATGTTGCCGTAAAAAGCAAATCTTCTGAATCCCCGGGTAAGAATGAGGAAGTTTTGAGCTGCTGCTCCCAGTTCATCAAGTGAATTTATTTCAATGGTTTTCATAACAAAGGAGCAAAATTATCTGGGCTGCATGGTTACAACCGGAATCAGCATTTCCTCCATGGAAATTCCTCCATGCTGGAAAGTATTCCTG
>CAYTNC010000021.1:0-31288 GCA_964438935.1 uncultured Bacteroidales bacterium | reverse complement strand
CCCATCCCGCACTGATTTCTTCATCAGAAAGCCGGTTGGCTTCAGGCACTGTATTTTCCTTTGGTTTGCATTGCAGGCATACAAGTGCGAAAAGAAGAAGTGACAAACATGATGCTGCTATTTTCATAAACCGAATTTCTATTGGTTCAACATTTCAATCAATACCCGGTCCATTTACTGAAATCGTAGTTTTTAAAGGCATCACATCTTGAACAGAGGTGGATCTGGTCGCGTTCTCCCCGATTCAGCATTTCACGGAATTGCTGATTCGGATTTCCGAGCCATATTTCCTCAACTGTTTGTTTTTTAACATCGCCAACGATGCCTCGGGCAAATGCATCCCAACAGCAAAGCACGGCCTGTCCATCACTCATGAAGAACATTTCGTTTTTTATCTTGGGGCAGGGTGCTTTGATGCAATCTGTCTGGCCACTCCAGGGCCAGTCATACAGCTGGGTGATGGTAGCTTCATCGGCATGTTGTTTCCAAAACTGAACAAAGGCTTCCTGTTCATGCCGGGTGATGTCCAGATCGATCATTCGGGCTTCAATGTGGCATTTACTGCCTTGCCGGTTACGTTCTTCGATGAAGCCGAGCACATTACTTACAATTTTATCAAAAGCGCCTCCGCGCCCGCTTTTTTTGAAAGTTTCTTCGGTAAAGCCGTCGATACTGAAACGCATCCAGTCGATTCCGGCTTCAAGAGCAGCTTTCACATCGAATTTGGGGTGGAAGTTGCCGTTTGAGTTGAATTCAACTTTTGCAGTCGGATCTTGTTTGATATACCGGATTATTTCAGGGATCCGAAGGTCCACAAACGGCTCATTGATCATGAAAGGCCGGTAAATCACTCCCTTTCCCCTTGATTCATCGATTATTTTTTTCCATACCCATTCTTCCATGTAGTTGGGGCTGCGTTCCATTTCCTTATGAGGGCAAAATACGCAGTGGCTGTTACAAACCAGCGAAGTTTCAATCTGAATGTATTTAGGAAATAATACCATAGTGTTTTTTTAGAGTGTTAATAATGATGTCTGTTGCGCCTATATTATCGTATATAAGATTCTTTGCCTTTTCGCCCATTGTTTTTCGCAGCAATTGGTCGTTGATGAGCAGCCTCATTTTGTCATAAATCTCCTGTTGGCTGTTCGCCCTAAAAGCAGCACCGATTTTTAACAATTCACCTGCTTCATAGGAATTAACATGGTTGGGTCCGAACAAAACAGGTTGCCCAAAAACAGCAGGTTCCATTACATTGTGTATGCCTTTCCCGAAACTACCGCCTATATAGGCGATATCGGTTTGCTTATACAAACGGGCAAGCAAACCAATTGTATTTAAAATTACAACTCTTTCCGGTGTGCTGCCTGACGCGGAAAAGTCGGTAAAACGAACCGTTTTGATGTCATAACATCCAAATACGGATTCGATGTCGCGCAGGTGACTTTCATGCAGCTCATGCGGAACCACAATTACATGCAAATCGGGATGGTCACTGCAAAGCATAGCCAGTGCGGGTAACACATGCTTTTCATCTGCCGGCCAGGTGCTTCCGGCGATAATCGTAAGTCCTTTTTTCTCATCGAAAACCGGCACATCTCCGGCATCACTTGCCATGATGCCCCTGTTGTATACATGGTCGTACCGTGTATCGCCGGCAATAGTATATTTGGATTCATCGGGAACCATGGCTTTGAACCGCCTTTTGTCTTCTTCAGATATCGGGAACAGGTGGGCAATTTTGTTATATACGAGCCTGTTGAAACCCTTGGAGATTCCCTTGTCTCTTCCGGAATCGGCCGACAAGGTGGCTGAGGTGATTACCATAGGGATGTTGAGGGCCGAAGCGGCCATAACATGGTTTGGCCAGATGTCGAATTTCGAAATAATCCACAGGTCCGGTTTGAGCATCCTGAATAAGCGGTATGCCGCAATCCTTGAATCGAGAGGCAGGTAAAACTTCAGGTCCACAGTGGCAGGATTCTTTGCAAATTTATATCCCGAAGGAGAAAAGAAGGAAACCATGATGAAAAGACCGGGATTAACCGATTTCAGTTTCTCTATGATGGGTAATGCCTGCAGCCATTCACCGGCTGAAGTGCAATGAAACAGGATTCGTTTTCGGTCATCTGCTTTGGTTATTTCATTACCAAGCCAGGCAAACTGGTTTTTCCGGGCTTTCAATCCCTCCCTGATTTTGCTGTTGAACAATGATCCGATGTAGAACCCTGAATAAATTACAGGAACTACCAGAAGGTTATATAAGAGCATCCATATCAGCGACATACTCATATTGTTTAGGATAAATAGGATAAAGCAGCCTGAATGACCATTTCTGAAGAAATATCATTCATGCACCTGAAATGTTTTTTAGGGCACGATTCCAGCCCGTTATGTGTGCAAGGGCGGCAACTGACAGACGTTTCAATCACGGTGCTTTCCTTTTCAATCGGAAAGTAACCCAGTTCACGCGTTGTTGGACCGTAAATGCCAATTACGGGCCTTTTCTGCGATTGAGCCATGTGCAGCAGCCCGGTATCGTTTGCAATAACCAGGGTGCTGAATTGAAGCAGCGATGCAGATTCAGCCAGGCTTAAGCTGCCAGCAAGACTGCATGCCTGGTGGCCTATGGAATTTGAAATTTCAGTACACAATTTCAAGTCTTCTGCTCCACCATGAACAACTATATAAGCCGACTTTTCACGAACCAGGTACTGCGCTGTTTCAACAAAGCCGGATGGTTTCCAGCGCTTGTTGTAATGATTGGCGCTGGGGCAAATTACAATCAGGGGGTTCACAAAATCAAACCCCTTACCGGCAAGGATTTCCCTGACTTTCTTCGAAACGCCATCACCAACATGAATGTCAGTACCCTGTCCGTCATAACTCAATCCCAGGTTGCTCACAGAATCAAAATATCTTTCGTAAACCGGCTTTACTTTTCCGTACAGATTGATTTTGAACCAAATCAGCAGGGTTCTTTTGAAGATGAGCTTTCGGTATGTTCGGGAGCTTTTTGCCTGAAGGCCAAGCCGCAGGTATCGGGAGCGCCAGTTATTATGAATGTCCAGGAAGAGGTCGAAATGTTGATTGCTCAGGTGGTTCTTTAATTTGTTCAGACCGCCAAAACCTTCCTTTTTGTCAAAAGTAACCAGCTCGTCAATATAGGGACAGGCAACCAGCAGTTCTTCAAATTGCTTCTTAATAACAAAGGTAATCCGGGAAGCAGGAAAGGCGGTTTTTAATGATCGTAACAGCGGGGTGGTTAATATGATATCACCAATAGAACTCAGCCTTACAACAAGTATTTTACCGGGAGTTGTCAACTTAGTATTTATCTCAAGAGAGGGCAAAAGTAAAAATTTTAAAGCGATTGTCAAATGACTTGTACAAATACTACTCGCGGATTACCTTTACCCCTCCGTTAACGTCCAGTTTGATGATCCCCGAAGGTTTTCCCTTCAACTGGTCATGCTGCCGCCACCTGACAACGTAATCCACACCACTGACCAGGTTTTCGTCTATGTTTTTGAATGTGTCGGGCCACAAGCTGCCACTTATGTTTGCAGAGGTGGAAACAATGGGTTTGCCGAACAGGTGAATCAGCCTGCTGCAAAATTCATCCTGCACAATTCGTATTCCCACAGATCCGTCGGGTGCCAGCAAACTTTCTGCAAGGTTTATGGCCCCGGGATAAATGATAGTAAGTGGTTCATCTGAAACCTCCAATAGGTCCCATGCTATTTCGGGGACTTCATTAACATAGCTGGAAAGCTTTCCGGCTTTATCAAGCAATACAAGCATGGGCTGTTTATCCGGCCGCTTTTTAAGCTGATAAATTTTGCTTACGGCATCATCCCGTGTGGCGTCACAGCCAAGTCCCCAAATGGTATCAGTGGGGTACAGGATGATTCCACCCTTGCGAAGTGTTTCTGCTGCGGCTTTAATATCATCGATCATTGTTCAGTATTTTTTGATAAACCTGAATCATATTGGCAGCCACCTTGTCCGGGTCGAAATTTCTGGCATATCGGTATCCTTCTGAAATCATCTGCTCTTGCAGGTCGCGATTGAAAAGCACTTTTTTTATGGCCGCAGCCATTTCCTCCACGTTGTTCGGGTCAACGTAAAGGGTGTGATCGCCACCCACCTCAGTCATGGAGCTGGACCTTGAGGTAATTACGGGCACTCTTGAGTACAGGGCTTCCAGTATAGGAATGCCGAAACCTTCGAAGATAGAGGGGTATACAAAAAGGTCTGCGAGTTGATATAATCCGGGCAAATCCTGATTCTGAACGATGTCGCAGAAAATAACATTGATCAGACTGTGCCGTTCAATAAACTCAATTATTTTATTGAGGTAGGGTGTGGGTTTGCCAATTACCACAAGGGGAATATCTATTTTGCCATAATGCATGGCTTTAATCAGGGTCAGCAGATTCTTTCGTTCTTCAATGGTACCCACGTAAAGAATAAATGATTTGGGAAGCATGTACTTCATTCGCAGAATCTCTTTTTCTATCAGCGGTATTTCGGTGTTAAACATCGGATTGCAGCCCTGGTATACCACATCAATTTTATCCGGAGATATGTTGAAGAATTCCACAATATCGTCTGCAGTTTGCCGGCTGACAGCTACAATGCGGTCCGCTGTTTCGCATGAATACCGGAATCTTTTTTCATAAATATACCTGTCAATCAAACGGTACATATGCGGAAGCCTGAGAAAAATCAGATCGTGGATGGTTACCACCGACCTGATTTGGTTTTTGGGAAACTGATAGGGCAATTCGTGGGTTAAGCCATGGAAGATTTCAATATCATCTTTTGCCAATTGCTGTGAAAGCGACACGGTTCTCCAGTATGATTTGAAAATCCGGTGCATGAAATGTTCAGGTCCTTTAACCTGAATGCATCCGGCAGCAGGTTCAAACAACTCAAAATTCATGCTGGTGGTATACAACAGGTAGTTGTTTTCAGGAAATTTTTCAGAAAGGCCCTGGATCAGGTTCCGGCTATAGCTGCCAAGTCCGCTTTTGTTTAAAAAGGCCAGTCTGGCGTCATACCCGATGTGCATTGCAGGATGTGATTATAAAATGATACATGATCAGTCTTCAATTTTTATATCTTTGATATTGAGCTGTATGGAGGATGCTCCCCTGAAGTTGTTTTCGAAAAGCGTGTAGGCAATATCGAACGAAGCTCCTTTTTTAATTCGGTTCAGGTAAGAGGCCTGGTTAAAAGCAATGGCCCTGTAATCATTGAAAGGTTGTTCTTCCTGAATCAGTCTGAGCTGGATATGTACCTCATCTGTTCCCACTAGTCGGGCATATCCATTGTCTGACACATTTTCTGCGAAAAAGACCGGATTGGTATTCTCCGGTCCGAATGGTTCAAATTGCTTGAGTACCCTGAAAAATTTTGGAGTGATATCCTTGAAATTCAGTTCGGCATCAATTTCAACCTGAGGAATGAGCAATTCCGGTAATATGGTATTTCGGACCACTTCCTCAAAGCGGTCGCGAAATAGTTGTACGTTTTCTGTTTTTAGTGTAATTCCTGCTGCATACATGTGTCCGCCATAACTTTCCAGCAGGTCGGCGCATGCCGTAATGGCTTTATACAGGTCGAAGCCCGGTATGGAACGTGCGGAACCGGTTGCGTGGCCATTTGATTCGGTAAGAATGATTGTTGGCCGGTAGTAATTTTCAATCAATCTGGACGCTACTATGCCCACGACGCCCTTGTGCCAGCCTGGATTAAAAAGTACCGTGGAATACTTGTACTTGTTGGTTCCGGCAATCTCCCGGAGTGCTTCTTCCGTGATGATCTTATCAATATTTCTTCTGGTTTGGTTGTGTGAATTGATCTTTTCACACAACAGTGCAGCTTCCTGCTGTTTCTTGGAAACAAGCAGTTCCACAGCCTGGTTACCTGATTCGATGCGGCCGGCAGCATTAATTCGGGGGCCAATTTTAAACACAATATCGTCAATGGTAATTTCTTTGTCTTCGAGCCCGGCAATGGCAATTATAGCTTTTAATCCCACCGAAGGATTGCTGTTGAGTTTCTTCAACCCGTAATGGGCCAGGATTCTGTTTTCGTCAACCAGCGGCACAATATCAGAAGCGATGCTTACGGCAACCAGGTCAATATACTCATGTACTTTTTCAAAGGCGATGTCATTCCGCTGTGCAAATGCCTGAATGAGTTTGAAGCCAACACCGCAGCCTGATAGGTCTTTGAATGGATATTCGGAATCGTGCCTTTCCGGATTCAGAATTGCCAGAGCAGCAGGCAGCTGATCACCGGGCGTATGGTGGTCACAAATGATCAGATCAACCCGATGTTCGTTGGCATAATCCACTTTATCATTGGCTTTAATGCCGCAATCAAGGGCAATAATAAGGGTGATCCCATTTTCGATTGCATAATCAATGGCTTTGAAAGAGATTCCGTATCCTTCGCTATACCGGTCAGGGATATAGTAATCCACCTTTTGGTGAAAACTGCTGATAAAAGAATACATCATAGAAACCGATGTGGTGCCATCCACATCATAATCGCCGTATACCAAAATTTTTTCGTCCCCCCGAATGGCTGTTTGAAGTCGCTCAACAGCCTTTTCCATATCATTCATCAGGAAGGGGTCATAGAGCATGGATAATTCGGGTCGGAAGAAAGCTTTGGCCTGTTCAAAAGTGGTAATGTCACGTTGCACAAGCATCGTGGCAATTACCGGGATGACGCCCAGTTCCTCTGCCATTTTCCGGATGTCCTCAGGTTGTCCGGTTTCCTTAATTTTCCAAGCCCGGGTCGTCATATGTTATTCATGTATGAGCGCACTGACATATTAACATATCCATCTGACCAGGTCTGTATCTTGCTTGTGTGGCAGATTCTCATTTTTAGGAAATATTCTGACCCCGTAACTGAATGTGCCCGGCTGGGGAATTTTCACTTTTACCGAGTACTGCGCCTTATCAACTTTGGCATTGTCAAGTTTGAATTCATGTGTGGAAATTATTCTTTCTCCGTTTTCAGTAATTACAAGTTCCACTCCGACATCTGATGCCGACAATTCATTCAGATCCAGTACAATATTTCCTTCATAGGCATGATCCATTTCAAAGGATTCACTTTCATTTTCAAAGATATTCAGTTCCAGCACACTGATATTGCTCCAGGCGCGTTTCATCCTCTTTTTCCAAGAGGCCAATCGTTTCACCCGTGCAAAATCATCCTTTGCCATAAGCTGTGTTCTTTCGAACAGCTTGTTGTAAAAACGTTCGTGGTAATCCCTGAGCATCCTGGTGGTAACAAAATGAGGAGCTATGGAAGCAATGGAGTTTTTCATCATCCGCACCCAGTTTTCAGGGATTCCTGCTTTGTTGCGTCCATAAAAAGCGGGAAGTACTTCCTGCTCCAGAAGTGAGTAAATGATCTCAGCATCAAGGTCATCCTGGAGGCCCGGATCGTCATAAGTGGTTTCATTGGTAAGTGCCCATCCGGCTTCGGGTTGGTATCCTTCAACCCACCATCCGTCGAGAACGCTAAAATGCAGCGTACCGTTGAGTACAGCTTTTTCACCACTTGTTCCCGATGCTTCAAGCGGGCGGGTAGGGGTGTTCAGCCAAATGTCAGCACCCTGAACCAGTATTCTGGCCAGCGTGATGTCGTAATTCTGAAGGAAGATAATTTTCCCAAGGAATTCAGGCCGTTTGGATATGTCAATGATCATCTTGATCAGGTCCTGTCCGGCTTTGTCATGCGGATGTGCTTTTCCGGCAAAAATAATCTGAACCGGCTGGTTGGGAATATTCATCAGCTGTGCCAGCCGTTCGGGATTCCGGAAAAGCAGGTGGGCACGCTTATAAGTTGCAAACCGGCGGGCGAAGCATATGGTAAGCGCCTTTTCCGAAAGTTGCCTGTTGATGGCCACAATTCGTCTGGGGTCTTCATGGCGTTTAACCCAGCTTTCCTTATACCTGTCCTTGATGGTATTTACCAGCCTTGCCCTGAGTTTTTGCTTGGTTTCCCAAACACTGGCATCAGGAACATCATGAATTTTTTGCCAGTAGTCTGTGTCGGCCAGGTTGTTTTCAAATCCTGCTCCGAATGATTCACGGTACAGTTTTTTCCAGCTTTTGGCAGCCCATGTTGGGTAATGAACCCCATTGGTAACATAGCTTATATGCAGTTCTTCGGGAAGGTATCCGGGCCAGAGCCGGGAAAACATCTGTTGTGTAACCGTTCCGTGCAACAGGCTCACACCGTTCACTTCCTGCGATAAATGGGCGGCCAGGAAGCTCATGTTGAATTTATCGTGGATGGCATTGCTGTCACTTCTTCCCATGGTCATCAGCTTGGTCCAGCTGATCTTGAGCCGGTCGGGGTAATGCCCGATATACTTCCGGAGCAGGTCCTCGTCAAACTCGTCATGACCTGCCGGCACAGGAGTATGCGTGGTAAACAGGGTTGAACTTCTCACAATCTCTCTTGCCTCGGAAAACGAAAGGTTCATCACCTGAATGTATTTCCGCATCCTTTCGAGCCCGATGAAGGCGCTATGCCCTTCATTGCTGTGAAAGAGGTCTAACTTAATACCCATGAGGTCAAGTGCGCGAATGCCTCCGATGCCCAGCAACAATTCCTGTTTCAGCCGGTTTTCATTATTTCCGCCATACAGGTTATGCGTAATGCTCCGGTCTTCTTCAATGTTGTCATCAAGATCCGTGTCAAGCAGGTAAACCTTGACTCTTCCCACATTCAATTCCCATATCCGGGCATGCAGGTGCCTTCCGGGCAATATGATTGATATGGTCTGAAAATTGCCTTTGTCATCCTTCATAGGTTTGAGAGGCAGTTTTGAAAAGTGTTGGAAATCATAAATTGACTGCTGCTCTCCACGGGTGGTGATCATCTGGCTGAAGTAGCCGTATCGGTAAAGCAATCCCACGCCTGTGATGTTTGTTTTCTGATCGCTTGCCTCTTTCAGGTAGTCACCTGCAAGAATGCCAAGACCTCCTGAATAAATCTTCAACGAAGTATGAAAGCCGTATTCCATACTGAAATAGGCAATTTTCGCTGCGTTTTCATCGGGTTGTTCCGCCATGTAGTTCCGGAAACGGTCATAAACCCGGCTGAGTTTATCTGTGTATTTTTTGTCGCGGCTCAATTCAATCAGCTGGTGATAATTCACCTGTTCAAAAAGAATGGCCGGATTCTGATCACATTTCTGCCAAATTTCAGGATCAATGACCTCAAATAATTCCTGTGCTTCATCATCCCAGGTCCACCAAAGATTTCCCGATAGCAAACCCAATTGCTGCAAAGATTCTGGAAGTTTTGATTTGACTATGATTTTTTTCCAGACCGGCTTTACTTCAGCCATGGGCACATACTCCTGAACCGCTTCGCTGGGCCTTTCTTCAATCTTTACAAATTTGTCAATCCGTTTGGCCACCTGTTGCAGGGCAATGTCATAGGTTTGCCTGTAATATTCGATGAGGCTGCTCCACAGAACCTGCCGTGACACGTTAAATGCATTTTCACGTGCCGCCTGCATTTCCGACACCGACAGGTTGCATTTTTTCACTACTGAGGCAACCATGCTGCTCACCACTTCCTTGTCGTTGTCATCTGTGCGTTCTATCACGTCAACACAACCTGCGGCATCAGGGCATTTGGTGTTAATCCACAAACCAAAACCAGCCAGTGTGGTGGTAACCGTGGGAACCGAGAAGGCAATACTTTCGAGTGGCGTATAACCCCAGGGCTCATAATAGGATGCAAAAACAGTAAGGTCAAGGCCTATGAGCAGGTTATAATAAGGCGTATCAAAAATGCCATCATTCCCGTTCAGGTATGAGGGAACGAACAACACTTTTACCTTATCTGAGGGATTGTTATTCAAACCTGCAGTTTTGATCCGGTTCAGGATAGGGTCCCACTCTGCATCATGCAGGTTATGGGTGAGATATTTGGAGCCGAAAGCCATGTCATTAGCAGATTGTTCTGATTTCAGGTCTTTCCGCGGGCCGTAATGATTGGCAGGGATCAGCAGGTAAGCAATAATGGGCCTCTTGATTTTATTGGAGCGGTTGAGCTCTCCCAGGGAATCGATAAAAAGATCGATGCCCTTGTTCCGGAACTCATACCGGCCGCTGGTGGCAACCAGGAAAACATCATCACCGAATTGCTGGTTAAACATGGATTCGGCCACATCGAGAAGTTTTTTCCGGCCGTTCTTTCTCATATCGTCAAACTGGGAACCGCTGGGTACAAAGGTGTCTTCGAAACCATTGGGGGTAACCCGTGTTACATCTTTTTGTAAAAACTGACTGCATTCCTTGGCGGTAATTTCGCTGACTGTTGTAAAGGCATCAGCCTGCTGGGCAGCCAGCTTTTCTGCTGATTGCTTTGATAGAATGTTGAACTCCCTGGCAACTTCCTCACCGTTATATGTAGTCAGATCCTTATACAGCGGCCTGTTATTTCCTGCAAGTGACCTGCCCACCGCCGTGGCATGTGTGGTGAAAACCGTTCCTACCTGCGGCAGCCGGTCCTTCAAATAGAGAATGCCGGTACCTGTCATCCATTCATGAAAATGTGCAATGATGCGATCGTAGGTGTTCAGGTTAAATTTGATGAAACTTTCAATAACCCTTCCGGCAGCATATCCAAACAAGGCCGGTTCCACATAATCCCATTGTCCGTTCAGCGAATCAAGCCTGTACTTGTCCCAGAGTTCGAAAAATATCTTGTCTTTTTCCTGAAAATAGCTGGAAAAATTGATTGTAATAGCCAGGGGGAATCCGTTAATATTCCACCTGCCTATTCTGATCTTCAGCCCTTCAGATTCAGCCTGTTTTTTCCAGGCACCGAAAAGATGGGGGTCCTCAAGAAATTCAGGATTATCATCGGCTTCATCCTTAATCAGATCAGGTCCGATCAGGATGAGGTTATTTTGAAGTTCGTTCACCATTGTGATTGATTTGGTAGCAATCACGGTGTGAATTCCACCAACCTTATTGCATACTTCCCAGCTTACTTCAAAGAGATAATCCGGAGTCAATCTGTTTTCATTCATAAGTAAGTCATTAATATAACAATCAGATCATGTCTGCTCCGTTATCAGGGAGCGCTAAACTACAAAAACCATTTACTTTTTAACCGATTTTGATGCCCGGGTTTTTGAATTAACTTTTGAGGCAGCTTTCTTTCCTGTTTTTTGTTTGGCAGAGGCAGGCTTTGATTTTACTGCAACTGTTTTTTTTGTTGCGGAAGTTTTTCCCCCGGCAATGGTGGCAATTTTCGATTTTGACGATTTGAGCCTTTTCAGTTCAACCTCATACTTACGGATAAGTTCATCTTTTTCAGTAATTACCTGGGCCAAACCTGCAGCTTCCTGCTGGTTAATGATTTCAGGCACCATGGCGTTAACCCTTATGGAGAAATCACTCAGTACATTCATATAATTGATATAGGCATCATAGGGCGTTTCGTAAGGATTGAAGTATGCCTGTGTTGCACCGGCCGTGAAAAATTTGGTCGACATAAAATAAAAGTGGTCGCTGGCCTGCAGGTATGTCCAATCCTTCTGTATTTTTTCATCATCGCAGCGGCGCACTTTATCAGTAAGTGAGTACAAACGGTTAAAAGCATCCACCTGCAATTCATTACCCAGCCAGGCAGTTAAATCCCGTTCCTCATCTGCCCATGAAATGGGATAAGGCACGCTGATGGTTGAAATGGGCAGCAGTTTTTCTGCAATTTCAAGAGGTGATCCAAAAGAGAAGTTGGTGTTTTTGTAAACAACACCCGGCAACGCTTTCAGGAATTCAAAAATGCCCGATTCCATCCATTGATGTTCGCCAAAAGTTTCGTAGTCAATAAACAGGTTAACGGTTTCTTCTTTTTTATCGAGCTTTTTGAGCCATCCGGTAAATTTCTCTGCAGTAAGTGGAAATTCAGACCATCCCTTGTTGGAGAACCTGAATGAAATATCATCGCTGATCCGGAAATTGCGCAGCAAAACTTTCAGGCGCGGATTAACGGAGTTACAATACATGTAATTCGGGCTTTTCCAGCCGAGCACATGTTTAGGGCCTTCTGAGAGCATGGCGGAAAATCCCATTTCTGCCACATCAGCTCCAATTTTGTCGGAGTAGATTAATTCAGTATTTCTGAAAACCTTTGGATCCTGATTGAACAACTTTTTGATTTTCTGCCTGTGCTCTTCCACCTGTCTGGTGAATTCATCCTTATTTTTTAGGGAAGCCAGGGAATGTGAATAGGTTTCAGCGAGAAATTCAACGGAACCTGTTTTTGCAAGTTTCTGAAAGCTTTCAATTACTTCGGGTGTATAGAGTTCCATTTGGTCCAGAGCAATTCCGGAAATGGAAAAAGCGACTTTAAATTGTGTGCCAAATTCTTTAATTATTTGTGCAATAACCTTATTGGCCTGCAGATAGCTTCTTTCAGCAACCCGGGAAATAATGGATTCATTCAGGTAATCATCATAGTAGTAATGATCATTGCCAATATTGAAAAACCGGTAACGTTTCAGCCTGAATGGCTGGTGAATTTGGAAATACAGGCAAATCGTTCTCATGCTTGTTTAAGATAAAGGTTACATTGTTAGTTTAACAGGGATTGGTAAATATCTTTTACTTTTTCTGCAGCGTGTTCCCATTTCAAGTTGTCAACCTCAACACGAGCATGCTTTTTGAACATGGTGGGCAGACCGTCATATTTCAGAATTCCATATATGGCATCAGCCATGGCATGTGTATCCCAGAAATCGACCTTAATGGCATGTTGCAGAATTTCGGACACCCCTGACTGACGGGATATAATAACCGGAACATTCGATTGCATGGCCTCCAGTGGAGATATGCCAAATGGTTCGGAAATGGAAGGCATCACATAAACATCGCTGAGTGAAAACATGTGGTGCACATCATCTCCCTTGAGAAATCCTGTAAAATGAAACCGGTCGCCGATTTTCAACGAAGCAACGCGCCAGATCATCCTGTGCAGCATATCGCCGCTGCCGGCCATAACAAACCTTACATTTTTCATTTTCTGCAATACCAGATTGGCTGCTTCTATGAAATATTCAGGACCCTTTTGCAGGGTCACCCGTCCGAGGAATGTCACAATTTTGTCGTCGATGCTGCGTTCCATTTTCTGAAGTTCACCGGTAGCCAATGGTTCAACAGCATTATGAACCGTAACCACCTTGTCGGGATTGATACCGTACTTTTCAATGATAATATTCCGCGTCAGATTGCTCACGGCAATTACTTTATCAGCAGCTTCCATGCCGGCTTTTTCAATATCATATACACCCGGGTTGACATTTCCGCCGCTGCGGTCGAAATCAGTGGCATGTACATGAACCACCAGAGGTTTGCCCGAAACCAGCTTGGCTGCTATACCTGCAGGGTATGCCAGCCAGTCATGGGCATGAATCACATCGAAACGGTTTTTGTATGCTATTATTGATGCTATTACTGCGTAATTGGCAATTTCCTGGAAAAGATCATGACCGTAACCTCCTGAGAATTTAAGTTTTCCTGAAAAGGTCGACTGGATCAGGTATTTTGATTTTCCCAGGATTTCCTCCGATATCTTGGTGTACTCTTCGGGTGTTGAATAAGGTCTTAATGCAGAACCCACCTCGATGAATTTCATTTTCTGAAAGAATGAGGAGTAGTCGATGATTTTATCACTCACCACTACTTCTCCGGCATCAATAATATTCACGTTGTTTGTATCTTCATCGCCGTAAGCCTTGGGAACTACAAACAGAATATCATGAACGCCCACACTGTGCAAGCCCTTGGTCAAACCGTAACAGGCCGTACCAAGTCCACCCGATATATGAGGCGGGAATTCCCATCCAAACATCAATACGCGCATATTTTCAAATGAGGGTTTAGGATTAGATCTGATTATTTCTTGTTTTGAGTCATCAATTCATAGCGTTGTATCATTCTCAAAAGGGCAGCCACGCTCCATGCCTGGGAAATGGCCCCGCGTGCCCTGTGTGGCGGATCACCATCAAAAATCTCGGGGATTGTGCCAATGCCCAGTTCAGTCATAACCGGTTCGAATCCGTTGATCAGCCGTTCCAGAAACCCCAGTCCGCTTTCCTTGTGCAGGTTCATGTATCCTTCGCAGTAATGTTCCAGAAGCCAGGGCCATACTGTTCCCTGGTGATAAGCCAGGTCGCGCTGTTCCTGTGTGCCCTTGTAGATCCCTTTATAATTCTCATTGGTGGGGGAAAGTGTTCTTAATCCCCTGGGCGTCAGCAGATCTCTTTCAATTACTGAAAGAACAGCTTTCTTCATTTCTGCAGTGAGCATGGAGTATTCCATAGAAACAGCAATCACCTGGTTGGGCCGGATTGACCAGTCAGTTGTCTTTAAGTCAACCACATCAGCCAAATACCCTTTTTTGCTATTCCAGAATAAGGCCAGGAACGATTCGTGTATTTTTTTGGGTAGGTTTTCCCATTCAGCAAGAAATTCTTCGTCCTTTGCCCTTCTGGCCAAGTCGAGACTGAACATAATTGCGTTGTACCAGAGCGCATTGATTTCAACAGGGAATCCGATCCGCGGGGTCGCCGGTTTGCCATGAACCACGGCATCCATCCAGGTAAGCGCCTTTCCCGGTTCTCCGGCGTAAATCAGGCCGTTTTCCTTCATTTTGATACTGAAGGAGGTTCCGTCGCGGTACGCCTCAAGTATTGATTTGATGGCTTTACCATAAGACCGCCAGATTGCCGTGTACGATTTGACTGCCCGGGTATATTGCTGTAATGCCCAGAAAAACCAAAGCGGGGCATCCACTGAATTGAATGCCGGGTTATCTTCATTTCCCATGTTGGGGAACAGGCCGTTTTTTAATTTTGCCACCTGGGTATCCAATACATCTTTACAGGTTGCTGTATCTCCAATGGCTAAAGAAAGGCCTGGCAAAGCGATAAAAGTATCCCTGCCCCAGCAGCCAAACCAGGGGAAACCAGCAATGATCTCAGTTTTTCCGCCACGCTTGATGAAAAACTGCTGGGCCGAATTGATCAGGCAGTTTTTAAAGCTGTCGCGCGGTGTTCTTTTGGCCAGTTCTGTTGTATATTTTCTTTTCAGCTGGTCGGGGTTTGCTTTGGCAGTACCTGCCGAAACTAAAATAACATCACCTTTTTTTGCACTCAGTTCAAAATAACCCGGAACCAGCAAGTCTTCCTTGTAATCATAACCCCGGCGCAATTCCTTGTTGTATTCAATGTCGTAATACCAGTCGGGGGCAGGCACATATTCAGCTTCTTTGGAGAATTGTATATGAAGATAGGGATACCCGTCGTATAACCTGAATTTGGCGCCATTGGGTATGGCTATGCCCCGTGTATTGGCATAAAGGTTTGCTTTGCTGAGCTGGTGCATGTTTCTGAAAGCAAGGAAGGGCCTGAACCGAAGTTTTATAGGCACATCAGATTCCATGATGGTATACTTAATCAGTATTTGTTCTTCCTTTTCAACCAGCAACATTTCTTTATGCATGACCACTCCACCCACACGGTATACAATGGTAGGCGTGGGATCCATGGTAAAGTCACGCACGTATTTATGACCGCGCGGACTGTAAATATCACCCTGGTACTTATGTATTCCCAGGTTAAACTCATTTTCCCTTTCAATAATGGTTTCATCAAAGGATGAAAGCAGAACATGCCTGTCACCATCAAGGTTCTCAACCGGAGCAACCAGCAAGCCATGGTATTTCCTGGTATTACAATATATCAGTGTTGTAGAGCTATAGGAACCTGCCCGGTTGCTTCTGATAAACTCCTTGGTTAAAGAGTACTCGAGGTTAATAAGTTGTGACTTGTCAAATTTAAGGTAGGCCATTCCTTTAAGGATTTTAAGTATACAAGTTATCAAAAATAAACAATATTTCACTGAATTCAGTGAAGTTTTTTCCTTTACCTTATCCAACAAACAAACCGCCTAAATTGTTGATGGAATTTGCAATATTCCGGGGGAATAGTATAAATTTGAGCTTCCATATTCATGATTATGCGAACGTCCATTTATCTTGCACTGATTGTTGTAATTACCTGTGCCTGTTCGGGCCGGAAAACCAACTTTGATGTTGAAGTCCGTGTAAGCAATTCTCAGGGAAGGCAGATTCACCTGGCCAGGCGAACACTGTCGGGTACAATAATGACAGACTCCGCCATGCCTGACAAATCAGGAACTTATAAGCTGAAAGGGTTTACTTCACAGCCCGATTTTTATATTCTTTACACACTCCCGAACCGTTATATCAACCTGATTATCCGACCCGGCGACAAGTTCAGGGTGCTTACCAGCGAAGAATCATTTGATGTTAATTATATTGTTGAGGGATCAAAGGATTCCAGACTGATACAAAAAATGGTGACCCGGCAAACCAGAACTCTTGAAAAAATAACTGAAATCACTACCCTGTATGAGAAAAGTTTGGGGAAAAAAGATTTCGAAAAAATCCGGGCCGGAATCGACAGCACCTACAATCGGGTTTTTAAAGAACACAAGCAGTTTTCCATTGGACTCATACAGGAAAACCCGGGTTCATTGGCAAGCCTTATGGCACTTTATCAGCAACTGGGCAGGAATGCGCCGGTATTCGACTACAAAAAGGATTTCGCATATTATGAATTGGTTGATTCCGGGTTGAGTAAGCTTTATCCGAATTCGGAAGCTGTGATTGACCTGAACCGCAAGGTGGAGGAACTCAGAAACAGGCTCAAACTGGAAATTGGTTCAATGGCTCCTGAAATGGCTTTGCCTGATTCTGCCGGAAAAACAGTGGCATTGTCCTCGTTAAGGAACAAAAAGGTACTCATCATTTTTTGGGCCACCTGGTCAAGCCAGAGTATGGAAGAGATGGAACGATTTGCGACTTTTTACCCGCAAGCTGAAAAGAAAAATCTGGAATATTACATGGTATCTCTCGACAGAACCCGCGAATCATGGCTGAAAGGAATTGAAGGTAATAATTTCCGGGGAATCCATGTGTCGGATCTCAAATACTGGGATTCGCCGGTTGTTACCCGGTACAAAATTGAACAACTCCCGGTTGTATTCCTGCTGAATGAAGAAGGTGTGATCATCAACAGAAATTTCACCGCCAATGATTTTTCTGGTATGCTTCAAACCTTCGGAAATTAGAATGTATCAAATCGTGGAAATTTCCAACAAATCAAATAAAAATTACATTTACTAAGCAGCTGTTAACTTTTTCTGAATATGAGAAATACATTATTGTTCTTCGTTTTGCTGGCTTTGGCCGCATGTGGTAAAGACCAGGTAAAAATTTCCGGCCACATTCTCAATGCCGACACAACTATGTTCTATCTGGATGAAGTAAATGTATATGATATTATCCCCGTGGATTCCATGACCCTCAATAAAAAGGGAAATTTCACATTTAACCTCAAATCCAAAGAACCGGGTTTTTATCAGTTGCGGCTTAGTCCCAATCAGGTAATCCTGTTATTCCCAAAGCCCGGACAGCACATTAAAATTCATGCAGATGCCAAAAACCTGTTGCCTTCACTGAACATTGAGGGTTCACATGATACCGAGCAGCTGACCAAGATGATCTTCATGCTCAACAATACCAGGGCACAACTCGACTCATTAAACAAGCTTGCACAGGGAGTAACTCAGGACAGCGTGCTGAACCGGCTGAACAAGGAGTACAACAACATTCTTGAAATGCACCGGAAGGCTTCCATGGCTTATATCCTTACTAACCCCAGTTCTTTATCAAGCCTTTATGTACTTTATCAGCAATATCAGCCCGATGCCTATGTGTTCTATAAAACAACCGACATCCAGTTTTTTAAGATCGTAAGTGATTCTCTTTCCAAATACCACCCGGGCTCGAAGCATGTTGCTGCACTGAAGGCTTACACAAAGAACCTGATTGACAAATACAATACCAATGTAATTATTCAAAAGGGACTTCAGAAAGGAGCGGCCCTCCCTAAGGTTGCTTTGCCGGATGTTACCGGAGATACAGTTACCCTGCAGTCACTCAGGGGGAAAATTGTATTGCTCAGCTTCTGGGTATCGGAGCATGAAGCAAGTGTTAGTCAGAATCTTGAACTGAAAAAGATTTACGAAAAATACAAATCGCGAGGCTTTGAAATTATGCAGGTTTCATTTGACCGCTCCGAAGCCACCTGGGCAAAAGCTGTTCGTTTTGATGAACTTCCCTGGATCAGCGTTATTGACAAAACTTATCCCAATTCATTGGTGGCCGGAAGTTTTAATGTTACTGCCGTACCCGCCAGCTATTTGATTGACAGGGACAATGTGACCATACTGGCCAAAAACCTGACGCCATCACAGCTGAAGCAAAGGCTCGGAGAGGTATTCAAATAACAACCGGAATTTTGGCTTCAAAAGATAAAATATACTTTATTTCCGATATTCATCTGGGCTTGTACCCGGCGGAGAAAAGTGCCGCAAGAGAGCGCCTGTTGGTAAACTGGCTCGAGAGTATTAAACAGGATGCAGCTGAACTCTATCTTCTGGGCGATATTTTCGATTTCTGGCATGAGTACAAACACGTGGTGCCCCGCGGATTTACAAGGTTTCTGGGTAAGCTGGCGGAGCTTTCGGACAGCGGAACCAGGTTGCATTTCTTTACCGGCAATCACGATATTTGGGTTTATGACTATTTGCCCGCTGAAATAGGCCTTACCGTTTACAGAACTCATGTGACCCGCGAGCTTAATGGCAAGCGCTTTTTTATTGGTCATGGCGATGGTATTGGCCCGGGCGATGAGGCTTATAAATTGATGAAATGGGGATTTAGCAATAAGGTGCTTCAGTGGCTTTTTGCACGCATTCACCCAAATGCCTCCGTAGCTTTCGGTAAAAGATGGTCCAAAAGCAGCCGCTATGCCAAGGGTATTGTAGCAGAAGCATATCGCGGTGATGACAAGGAACTTCAGGTTGTTTTTGCAAAGACTACGGAAGCCAGAGCGCATTTTGATTACTACGTTTTTGGTCACCGTCACATCCCTTTCACGGTTCAGATTGGTTCCAACAGCAGGGTTGTAAACCTGGGCGACTGGATCAACAACTTCACTTTTGCTGTGTGGGATGGCAAGGAGCTGGAATTACATTCAATATACCCTGAGAAAGAAATGGGGATTTACAGGGGGTAGGACCGTCTTCAAAGTCTTATGCTTGCTAAGGGGTGAAGCCCCGAAATATTATAGCACAGGGCGAAGTGGAACGAAGCCCTGTGTAATAGTTAAAATATTGAATATAAGCCCTGAAAGGGCGTAAGTTATTTTACATTGACGGTTAGCAATAGAATAAAAAACCCGACTGCAATAGCAGCCGGGTTTTTTGTTTTATTGTAAACTGTTATTAGATCAATGAAGTTGCAAGAGTCACACCCACCACAACAATCGAAACCATACTCATCAGTTTAATGAGGATGTTCAGTGAAGGGCCGGAGGTGTCTTTAAAAGGATCACCAACAGTGTCGCCTACAACGGCAGCTTTATGGCATTCACTTCCTTTGCCGCCTAAGTTACCTTCTTCAATGAATTTCTTTGCATTGTCCCAGGCACCACCCGAGTTGGCCATGAAAATAGCCAGGATGAAACCGGTTGAAACGGAGCCAACCAGCAAGCCCATCACTCCGGCTACGCCGAAAAGAATACCTACTGCTATCGGAATGACAATAGCCAGCAATGACGGCAGCAACATTTCACGCTGCGCACCTTTGGTGGAAATTGCCACACAGCTGGCATAATCAGGTTCGGCTTTGCCTTCGAGAATGCCTTTGATTTCGCGGAACTGGCGGCGTACTTCGTCAACCATTGCCTGTGCAGCGCGACCAACTGCATTCATAGTAAGACCGCAGAACAGGAAGGCTGCCATGGAACCAATGAAAGCACCAACAAGCACCCTGGGATTCATCAGGTCAACCTGGAAGTAAGTCATGACATCCTGAATACCCGCATTGTGAATATCAATGCCCATAGCTTCCTTGAAAGCAGCAGCTTTTTCGGGAAGTCTGGCCAGACCCACTTTGATTTCCTCAACATAGGAGGCCAACAGGGCCAAAGCAGTAAGGGCAGCAGAACCAATGGCAAATCCTTTACCGGTAGCTGCAGTTGTATTTCCAAGAGAATCCAGGGCGTCGGTACGTTTGCGTACTTCGGGACCCAGGTGGCTCATTTCAGCATTTCCGCCGGCATTGTCGGCAATCGGTCCGTAAGCATCAGTTGCCAGGGTGATACCCAGCGTGGAAAGCATACCTACAGCAGCAATACCAATACCGTAAAGGCCCATGCTGATGTTGGCGAAGTTGAAATTGGCTGCGCTTAAGAACGCAAGTATAATGGCAGAACAAACAATTAGGACCGGAAAGGTAACCGAAATCATACCGGTACCGATACCACTGATGATCACGGTGGCAGGACCTGTTTTTGATGCTCCGGCAATACTCTGGGTAGGCTTATAGCTGGATGATGTATAATACTCAGTGGTTTTTCCAATTCCGATACCGGCAACAAGGCCAGCAATCATGGAACCCCAGATACCAACGTGGTTGGGTATTTCAAGGAACCAAAGGATAACGAAAGCAAAAACAGCAATAAGTACGGAGCTGAAGTTGACGCCACGGTTCAGCGAGGCCATCAGTTCTTTCTGGGAAGCACCTTCTTTTGTGCGTACCATAAAGATACCCAGGATTGAAAGAACAATACCAACGGCAGCAATAAGCATAGGCGCAATAACAGCGTTAAACTGGGTTTTCAGGGGGTCAAAGTCGCCAAATCCTGCAGCTGCAAGGCCTACTGCGGTAAAACCGGTAGCGCCCAAAGCAGCGGTTGAAAGAATGGAACCGCAATAAGATTCATACAGGTCGGCACCCATACCGGCTACGTCGCCTACATTGTCACCTACATTGTCGGCAATGGTGGCAGGGTTGCGGGGATCGTCCTCGGGAATTCCTGCTTCAACCTTACCAACCAGGTCAGCTCCCACATCGGCAGCTTTTGTGTAAATTCCACCGCCCACGCGAGCAAACAAAGCCTGTGTGGAAGCACCCATACCGAAAGTAAGGGTGGTGGTGGTGATGATGATCAGTTTCATGGAAGGATCAGCGGCGATCATTGTATTGGTCGTGTTATCAAGCGCACCGATGATGTAATTAAGGGCATAGAACCAAATGGATATGTCGAGTAATCCTAAACCAACCACAACAAGACCCATAACGGCACCCGAACGGAAAGCAACGCGAAGCCCGTGATTCAATGAATTCTGGGCAGCATTGGCAGCACGTGCGGAAGCATAAGTTGCTGTTTTCATGCCGATGAATCCGGATAGCCCGCTAAAGAAACCGCCTGTTATAAAGGCAAACGGCACCCAGGGATTCTGAATTTTAAACACATAGGCAAGAATCGCAAAAACGGCAGTTAAAATAATGAATACGAGTGTAACAACTTTGTACTGTTGTCTCAGATAAGCCATTGCCCCCTCACGTACATACTGGGCAATCTTTTTCATCGTATCGGTACCTTCCGACTCCTTCATCAACTGCTTAAAGAAATAATAAGCAAATCCAAGAGCCAGCAAAGATCCGAGCGGAACTAACCAGAATAAATTATTCAACATAGTTTATAAAACTTTATGGTTAATAAATAGATAATTGTTTATAGATACATGTATTACAGATAAATACAAGAAATATTTATAAAAATACGATCATAAAGATAACAATTTTACAGGATGTAATTCCCGTACCAGTCAAAATTATTCAATCTATACGGGCATTTGTGTTATTCCGATAACGGAATTTTGATGATAAATATCACCTGGTGTATTGATATGAATAACCGAAACCAGTTTGCTCTAATTCTATGAATAAATTCACCACTTCACTATTAAGTCTCCAGATTTTGCATATCTAACTTAAAAGTTACTTTTGCGGTATAAATGCCATTTTAATTGACGGAAATATTTAATTGACAATATAAGCATGATTACACAAATATTACTTCTTGTTCTGGGATTCGCTATCTTAATTAAAGGCGCTGACTGGCTGGTAGATGGAGGTTCCGCATTGGCCCGAAAGTATCATATTTCGGAATTGGCTATAGGATTAACCATTGTGGCATTTGGTACCTCCATGCCTGAATTGGTTGTGAATACATTTGCTGCTTATCAGTCACATTCAGATATCGTTTTTGGGAACATTATTGGAAGTAACCTGTTCAACCTGTTGGCCATTCTTGGCCTGGCAGGCTTGATTTCGCCTCTGCTGGTACAGTCAAGTACTGTGTGGAAAGAAATACCCTTATCGCTCTTTGCCGCAGTTCTTCTATTTCTTCTGGCCAACAGTTTTTTTTCTGAAACAGCAGTGCTTACCAGAATCGACGGAGTAATCCTGCTGGTTTTCTTTGGCTTGTTTCTTTATTATGTATACAAACAACTGAGCGGTGAGAACATACCCCTGGAAGTAAAGCACAAGGATTTCTCAAACCTGAAAATCTGGATTTTTATTTTTCTCGGGCTGGCTTCTCTGGTTGCCGGTGGCCGGCTGGTTGTTGTTAATGCAGTAAGACTGGCAGAATTTTTGGGCATCAGCCAAACAGTGATTGGTTTAACCATTGTGGCAGCAGGAACCTCGCTGCCGGAACTTGCCACCTCAGTTGTGGCTGCAGTTAAGAAGAATAACGACATTGCCGTAGGGAATATAATAGGTTCCAATATCTTCAATATTTTCTTTATTCTGGGCATCAGTTCCCTGATCAAGCCTGTTGCGTATAATGTTAAATTCAATCAGGACTTGTTCCTGCTGATTGCTGCAACCGTATTGTTGTTTATTGCCATGTTTTCAGGTAAGAAAAGAAGACTGGATCGCTGGGAAGCCGCAATTTTGTTGCTTATGTACATCGGATACACGGTGTATCTTGTACAGAAGGTTGCCTAATATGGCATTACTGTCTTCAATCACCACTTTTAAAACATTGATTTGAATATGATTGAATCGACAGCGTTGGCTATTCACTATCAGCTTATTTACAACGGATAGAAACAAACCAACAGGTTCCTTTAAAGTTGAGAAACAGCTTCCCTCACTTTTGGTTTGATGATCAGCCTGAGGCTTTGATCATAGGTAAAGTAATGGTATGCCCAGTTGATAAAGATCATCAACCTGTTTTTCACGCCCACAATGGCCATCAGGTGAATGAACATCCAGAATATCCAAGCCGGTAATCCCTGGAATTTAATGAAAGCAAGGTCAACCACTGCTTTATTCCTCCCGACTGTTGCCAGTGAGCCCAGGTCGCTGTATGAAAACAATCTGAGAGGTTTGTTCTGCTGCAACCGAATCAAATTACTGGAAAGGCACTTTGCTTGCTGAATAGCAGTTTGAGCAACCTGGGGATGACCTTTGGGGTAACGGTCCTCTGTCATTAAGGCAAGATCGCCTATTGCAAAAATATTGTCGTAGCCCTGAACATGGTTGTATCTGTCAACAGCCAGCCGGTTTCCTTGTACACGAACTTTTTCGTCCAATCCCTGAATATTGTGTCCCCGGATACCCGCTGCCCAAATCAGCGCATTTGATTTCAGTTCCGAGTTGTCGCTAAGCGCAACCGTATTGCCATTGTATTCGGTCACTGTTTTTCCCAGTATCACAGATACACCCATTCTTGTAAGATATCTGAGCGCTTTTTTCGAAGCACTTTCCGACATGGTGGCAAGCAACCTGTTGTTGCCTTCAATGACATAAATTTTCATATTCCTGAAATTCAGTTCAGGGTAATCTTTGGGTAAAACATATTGTTTCATTTCGGAGAGCGCCCCTGCCAGCTCAACACCAGTGGGTCCTCCGCCCACAATTACAAGGCTCATTAATGCTTTTTGTTCCTCCTGATTTTCAGTATTCAATGCTTTTTCAAAATTGTTGAGCAAGGTGTTTCTCAACCCCAGCGACTCACCCACGCTTTTCATGGGCAGCGAAAATTTGCTGATGGATGCATTACCGAAAAAGTTATTTCCCGCACCCATGGCCAATACGAGATAATCATAACGCAGCAGGCCAATGCTGGTTTCAAGTTCGTTTTGATCGGGGTTAACTCTGAGAGCCCTGGCCATCCTGACATGCACGTCAGGGTGATGTTGGAAAATCTTTCTTAATGGAAACGATATGGCACTGGGCTCAATGCCGGAAGTGGCAACCTGATAAAATAGAGGCTGAAACGAATGGTAATTGTTTTTATCAAGCAGTACAATCTGAAAATCCTTATTGGCAAGGCTTCTTGCAAGTCGCAAACCACCAAATCCACCACCACAGATGACTATCCGTTTCTTATCGCTTTTTGGAATGTTTGCCAGTGTCATTTTTATTCTTACAAAATTATAACAACACAATTGATTGGCAATTGTTTAAACTAAAACCCGCAAAGATCAACAACTAACGCTAATAACTGATTGTTTTTCTCTGTTTTATACGCCCAGTAATTTTTTTACATTTTCAGCTATCATCTTGCCATCAGCCTTTCCAGCAAGCTCTTTGGTGACAGCGCCCATAACTTTTCCCATATCTTTTGCCGATGTGGCACCGGTTTTTTCAATAATTGCCTTCAATACCGGAATCAGTTCGGCTTCCGACATTTGTTTGGGCAAGTATTCTTCAATTATGGCAGCTTCTTTGATTTCGTTTTCACAAAGTTCGGTCCGGTTCTGCGTCTTAAATATTTCGGCCGATTCACGACGCTGCTTTACCATCTTTTGCAGGATCCTGATCTCCTGATCGGGGGTGATCTCATGCGATCCGGATTCGGTTTTTGCCAGCAGCAATGCTGTTTTAATGGCACGAAGCGATTCCAGCCGGTCCTTTTGCCTGGCCAGCATCGCAGTTTTCAAATCATCGGATATTTTATCAAATAAGCTCATATTGTTTCAATTAATAATTAGCAATTAACAATGAACAATGAACAATGAACAATGAACAATGAACAATGAACAATGAACAATTAACAATTAACAATTAACAATTAACAATTAACAATTAACAAATCAACAAATTAGCAAATCAACAAATCAGCAAATCAATAAATCAACAAATCAACAAATCAACAAATCAACAAATCAACAAATCAACAAATCAACAAATAAATTAGTCCACCGCCCCATACAGGAACGGATTTTCCTTACTGAGCTTCACCTGCGCATTCTCATCATCAGAGAGTGAGTATTGAGAAACCTTGGTTTCCGAGGAATGCTTTTTCTGCGGGTCGATCTGGATTTGCTTGCGTTTAAAAGCCGGTATGTTTTCCATTTCATCAATTTCCTTATCGCTCTGGTGGTTGCCGTGCTTTAAGTCCTTCAGCTCTTCCTGGGCGCGCTTGATGTTGTTTACCCTGTTGGCGGCCCTGCGTGTATCCACAGGTTTCCTAACCCTGCTGATGTCCCTGAAGAGATCGTCATCTATTGTTTTTACATCGAATTCAATGGTTCTTTGCATGGCGGCATCTTTCCGATCAGAGGCATCCCTGACTACAAATATGGAATCTTCTTCTTTATTGGATGTATGCAGGTCTTCCAGTTGAACTGGTTCAAATTTGGGCCTGCGAATGTACAACTCAGGTATATTGGCGGCATTGAAACCCGTGGCAATAACGGTTACGCTGATTTTATTTCCCAGGTTCGGATCCGTTCCGTTACCCCATATCAGATCGGTATGAATTCCGGAGCAATCCTTTACGAAATCAATGATTTGTCCTATCTCATCCATGGTTACCTCATCATCTCCCGACAGCACATTGAGCAGGATATTCCTGGCTCCCTTGATGTCTGTGTCGTTCAGCAGGGGAGAATTAAGGGCTTCTTTGATGGCTTCAATTGCCCGGCCTTCTCCTTCGGCGGTTCCCGTACCCATAATGGCTACTCCGCTGTTGGTCATCACGGTCTGTACATCTGCAAAATCCACGTTGATGAAACCATGAACGGTAATGATCTCTGCAATGCCCTTGGCGGCCACAGCAAGCACATCATCAGCCCTGGCAAAAGCATCTGAAAGGCGGAGATCTCCGTAAATCTGCCGGATTTTTTCATTGTTTATGACCAGCAGTGAATCAACGTGTTTTTCCAGTTCGGCAATTCCCTCAAGAGCCTGATTGACCCTCCTGGGTCCTTCGTTTTTAAATGGGATGGTTACGATGGCAACAGTTAGCATACCCAGATCTTTGGCGGCTTTTGCTATTACCGGTGCTGCACCTGTACCTGTGCCTCCTCCCATTCCTGCGGTTACGAAAACCATTTTGGTGTTCACCGTAAGGATTTCGGACAGGTTGTCGAGGCTTTCAATTGCGGCCTCCCTGCCAATCGCGGGTTTATTGCCTGCTCCGCGTCCCTCGGTTAGAGAAGCTCCCAGCTGAATTTTCAAAGGAACAGGACTATTGGCAAGCGCCTGAGCGTCGGAATTACACACGATGAAATCCACGTCCCTGATGCCCTGTTTGAACATATGATTTACCGCGTTGCTGCCGCCTCCGCCAACACCAAGCACTTTGATGATAGAGGAACTTTTATGCGGCATCTCAAAATTCATTAATTCATCCATAGTTTAAGGATTTTGCTTTTCAAAAGTTTTATCGGCGTCGTCATCAAAGATTTTTCCAACCTTGTCTAAAATGTTGTTGAGCAGGGAACCCCGCTTTTTGCCCGATTCGTGTTCTGCTTCCTTTTCGTCTTCAAATTCCACCAGAGCCGGTTCGGGTTCTTTTTCGGTTACTTTGGTCACTGTATCTTCTACAATAGGCTTTTCAAAGCCTTTATAGAGTAATCCGACGCTGGTGGAGTACATGGGGTGGTTCACCTCTTTCAATGCCTCGCGACTGACCAGTACTTCGGGTTTTCCAATTCTTACATCAAAACCGGTATGAAATTTAAAAAGCTGCGGCAGGTGACGCAATTGTGACCCTCCGCCGGTGATCACGATTCCGGCTGTAAGTTTCTCCATACAGTCGGATCCTTCGAGCTGGTAAACAATGGCATCGATTATTTCTTCCATCCTCGACTGTATGATGTAAGCCAGGCTTCTTAAAGATACTTCCTTGGGTTCGCGTCCGCTGATTCCGGGAACGGCCACTACCTTACCTTCCTCGGCCAGATCGCCGAGCGCCGACCCATACTGAATTTTAAGCAGTTCGGCATGTTTGTTTAAAATGGAGCAGCCTTCCATAATGTCTTTGGTGATTACATTACCGCCAAAGGGGATCACTGCCGTATGCTTGATGATGTCGTCATAGTAAACGGCAATGTCGGTTGTGCCACCGCCGATATCAACCAGGGCTACACCTGCCTCAATTTCATCTTCGGTGAGCACCGCAGCTGCTGAAGCAAGAGGCTCCAGGATCATTTGTTTCACCTTGATGCCGCAGCGGTTTACACAGCGCTCAATGGTGCGGGCCGATGAAGTTTGCCCGATCACAATATGGTAATTGCCTTCGAGGCGTTTGCCAAACATGCCAATCGGGTTTTTCACCCCGGTTTCGTTGTCCACTACATAACTCTGCGGTATCACATGAATGATTTCTTCGCCGGGCTGGATGGAAATTTTGAACATTTCGGCCAGCAGCTTTTCAGTGTCTTCACGGGTGATTTCTTCTTCATAGGAATCACGCAGTATGTAACCGCGATTCTGCAGGCTCGAAATATGCTGTCCGGCAATGCCCACATAAGCTTCCCTGATCTGGAAACCTATTTGCTTTTGCACTTCTTCAACAGTATACCTGATGGCACCTACAGCTTCCTCAATATTTAGCACCACACCCCTTTTAACTCCTTTAGAGGGCGTTTTGCTCATCCCGATTATTTCGAGTTTTCCTGCCTCGTTCATTCGGCCGGCAATGGTGACGATCTTGGTGGTGCCGATATCAATAGCTGCTAAAATGTTGTTTCTTTGGCTCATGTTATTGGATTTTAGTACAAACTACCTGGTTATTATATTTTAAACTTATTTTTCCGTATTTATTCCATCCCAGTTTGCTGAAACCTTCAGTATACAGCAGCTTCAGGTTGTCAAACTTCTCATCGAGGTCTTCCACCCGCCCCAGTTCAATGATGTGCGAACCAACCCTGGGTATCAACTCAAAATCGTAATTGCTGTTTACATAAATCTGCTCAATCTGCGAATTCCAGAATTTGTCGGCTGTGATGAATGTTGCCAGTTCGTAAACATCGTAAATGGTATGCAATGAAAGGGGTAATGAGTCGTGTCTGGCCTCATTTATATTCAGCGTTTTACCAACAGTGAAGGGCTCGGCAATGAACCCGTTGGCAACAATTACAAACGGACTGAAACTCTGCGAGAGTGGTATGATGTTGCCTTCCTGATCAAGATAATAGCCCTGGCCATACCTGTTAAAAACCCTTACAAAGGGCTTCTTCTGGCTGATCTTTAAATGCAGCACTCCGGGTTCGGTAATGAATGCCTGGGCGTCTTTGATGATCTGACGCGACCTCAGTGAATGCTCTATTCCTTCCAGGTCAATCTGGCTGCTTTCGTTGCCAAAAATATTGTACTTCTTCTGTTCAAGGATATTCCTGATAGAGGCCGACCGGATGAACTGGTTCTCGGTGCTGTCAACAACCTCAATCTGCAGTGCACTTATTTTCTGTAAACGTTCCTTGCCGCCAATGAAACCGGAAACAAGTATCATATATACAATCAGCAATACCAGGAATAATATGTTTCTGTATTTCCTCATCCGATTCTTTTTTGCAAAAGCTGTGTAATGGGTTCCGTGAATTTGTCAATATCACCGGCTCCCAGGGTAATCAGTACTTCTATATCTCTTTTCTGAAGCACTTCCAGTAGTTCTTCTTTGCTGCACATGATCTTGTCTGCAGTTTGCACATCCCTGAACACCATTTCCGAAGTAACTCCTTCAATAGGCAATTCCCTTGCCGGATAAATATCGAGCAGGATGAGGCTGTCGAGCAGACTCAGGCTATTCGCGAAACCCTTTGCCAGGTCTTTTGTACGGGAGTACAAATGGGGCTGAAATATACCGGTGATTTTTTTCCCGGGGTAGAGCTCCCGCACTGATGTGAGTGTGGCTTCAATTTCCATGGGGTGATGTGCATAATCATCGATATAGACTATTTTGCCTGTTTTGATGTGGTAATCGAACCTGCGCAGAATACCTGAGAACGTGTCAATCGACTGCCGGATCTGCTGGTAATCGGTTTTAAGCAATGCGGCCATTGCTGTGGCGGCCACTGCATTTTCAACATTCACCAGGCCGGGGTGCTCCAGTGAAAGGTTTTTAATCCGGATGCCGGGGCCGGTCAGGTCGAAGTAATATCTTTTATGCTCCAGCCTGATGTTGTCGGCTCTAAAGTCGGTATTGCCATGCAGGGAATAGGTATAGGATTGTGATGGCACAACCGCAGGGTCAACCGGCAATCCTCCCTTCAGGAGCAGGAATCCTTCCCGGTCAATCTGCCCGATGAATTGATTGAAGGCCTGTTGCATGTTTTCTGCGTTCCCGTAAATATCCAGGTGATCGGGGTCCATAGCGGTAACCACGGCTGCATAAGGATGTAATTGCAGGAATGACCTGTCGAATTCATCCGCCTCGGTTACCATCCAATCGCTTTGCGGGTTCAATATCAGGTTACTGCCGTAATTCTTGGAGATGCCTCCCAGGAAAGCATTACATCCTGTTTTTCCGTGTGCCAGAATATGAGCAATCATTGTGGAAACCGTTGTTTTGCCATGGGTTCCGGCAACAGCAACTGTTTTATAACCTTTCGAAAGCAACCCCAGAATTTCCGATCTCTTGAATATTTTATAGCGGTTCGTTCTGAACCAGGCCAGTTCGGCATGATCTGGCGGTATGGCGGGAGTCAGGATGACCCAGGTGTCATCGGGAGACAGAAATTCCGTGGAAATCAAACCGGGATCGTCTTCATAGTGAATGGTAATTCCTTCATTGGTAAGCTGACGGGTAAGCTGAGTTGGTGTGCGGTCATATCCTGCCACGGTTTTCCCGGTGATTCTGAAATACCTTGCCAGAGCACTCATGCCAATACCTCCAATTCCCAGGAAGTAAATATGCCGTATGTTTTGCAATGCACTCACTTTTGATCCGAGATTTTAATTACTTCATCCACAATTTTTTGCGCAGCGCCGGGCAAACCCATGCTTTTGCTGTTACGGGCCAGCTCAGTGCACAGAGATTTGTCGCGTACCAATTCCAGTGCCTTTGATACAAGCTTTTCAGGTGCTTCTTTATCCGGGACCATTAAAGCTGCCTGGTTCTGAACAAGCGCCATGGCATTCTTCGTCTGGTGATCTTCAGCCACGTTTGGAGACGGAACCAGAATCACCGGCTTGCCCAGCAGGCAAAGTTCTGAAATAGTTGCAGCGCCTGCCCTTGATATAATTACATCGGCCACCCCGTAGGCCATATCCATCCGGTTGATGAAGTCGTAATACCTGATATTTTGCAGTTCTTTGTTTTCCAGTTCTTTTCTGATCTGGTCAATATAAAGTTTCCCGGTTTGCCATACCAGCTGAACCTCTTCTTTTTCAAACATGAGGATTTGCCCGAGTATGCTGTTGTTGATGGTACGGGCACCCAGACTTCCCCCCAGCACAACAATCACCGGTTTGGCAGGGTTCAGGCCGAAGAACCTGAAGGCTTCAGCTTTGTCAGTTTGTTGAATCAATTCTTCCCTTACCGGATTGCCTGTCAGTACAATTTTGCCGGCAGGGAAGTACCTGTCCATTCCCTGATAGGCCACGCATATTTTGGCTGCTTTGCGTGCCAGCAGCTTGTTGGTAACGCCTGCATAGGAATTCTGTTCCTGAATCAGCGTGGGTATTCCTTTCAGTGCAGCCATTCTGAGCAGAGGTCCGCTGGCATAACCACCTACGCCAACAACTACATCGGGCCTGAATGTTTTTATGATGCCGGCAGCTTTAAACAAACTGACTACCAGTTTGTAAAGCACAACAATGTTTCTGAAGCCGAATTTTCGCTGAAGACCTTCTACAGGCAATCCTATTATCGGAAAACCGGCGGCAGGAACTTTTTCCATTTCCATCCTGCCCAGGGCGCCCACAAACAGAATGGCAGCTTCGGGATCTCTTTTTCTGATCTCCCGGGCAATGGACAGGGCAGGGAATATGTGCCCGCCTGTGCCTCCTCCGCTAATTATGAATTTCCTGTTCATCG
>CAYTNC010000020.1:0-31761 GCA_964438935.1 uncultured Bacteroidales bacterium | reverse complement strand
TTGTTATAGCCTGAATAAGAATCACCGTCGACCTGTGATGCAGTAAAACCCGCAATCAGACCACCATGAAAAGGTTGTGAAAAAAGCTCAGAACCTGAAAACAGGAAGATAACAAGAATTGAAATGCAAATGACGAAGTTCCTCATTCAAAGCTTTCTTTGGTTAATATCTCCTTCAGAGCAGCAACACCCTTTCCGGCCTTTTCCCTGATGAAGTGGATGTGCCGGTAAACTGGCACGGTTACTTCGTTGGGATCAATGAGGTATATGGGAGCATGATGCGGCACATATTCAATAAGGCCTGCAGCGGGATATACAACCATGGATGTGCCGATGACCACAAAAATATCAGCTTGCGAAGTAATGGAAACTGCTTCCTCAATGGCGGGAACTGCTTCCCCAAACCATACAATGTCGGGTCTGAGCTGAAAACCTTTTTCGCAGGTATCTCCGGGATTGATTGGGTTATATCCAATATCATACACCAGGGAAGGATCTCCGGTACTGCGCGCCCTGGTGAGAATTCCATGCAGGTGCAGTACATTGCGGCTGCCCGCTTTTTCATGCAGGTTATCTACATTTTGTGTGATGATGCTGACCTCAAATAAGCTCTCGAGATCAACCAGGCCTGAATGTGCATCATTTGGCATGGCCTCCTTTAATTGGGCCCGGCGCTCATTGTAAAAACGCAACACAAGCTCCCTGTCTTTAGTCCAACCGGCATAGCTGGCCACCTCCATCACATCATAATCTTCCCAGAGCCCGCCCGAATCTCTGAAAGTCTTCAGGCCGCTTTCTGAGCTGATCCCTGATCCGGTAAGCACAACCAGCTTTTTCATGCTTAAAGTTTATTTCAAACAAAGATAAGATTTATATTTTATTATCTTTACACGTTTCATATTCAGCAATTAAGACATGGATCAATTCCCTGAAATCTATCGTGAAGAGGAAAGTATTGACATCAAAAAGTATCTCTACAGAATACTTTATAACTGGTGGTGGTTTGCGCTGTCGGTTTTTGTTTCTTTAACAGTTGCCTACCTGGTGAACCGGTATTCCGAGGATATATACCGTGCCAGTTGTTCGGTTATTATTGCCAATGAGAATTCACCTCGCGGCGATATTGAGGGGGTAATAGAAGACCTGACTAATGTACGTAGCAGAAGGACTAAAGCGGTGGTTCAGAATGAAATCACCGTGTTGAAATCCTATAGAATGGCAGAGCAGGCCCTGGCAAATCTGGATTTTAATATTACCTATACGGCAGTTGGAAGACGGGGTATTGCAGAATCCAAACTCTATAACAGCTCACCCTTCATTGTTGTGCCGGACACATCGAAGCCCAATCAATACAACTATCCGGTAACCATTACCATTCTTTCTCAAACAACCTATCGGCTTACCATTGATGATCAGTTTGATATCAATGAAGTGCTTTACTTTGGCCAGGCCTTCAACCACAATAATTTCAATTTCACCATTTTTCCGCGAACACCGGAAAGCGTGAAAACGCTGGATCATTTCCCTTTGAAGTACTACTTTATTATGCATGAGATGAACGGTTTGGTAAACAGGTACCGTGGAGGACTCAGCGTGGAGGTGAATGATGAAAAGGGTTCCATTTTGACCTTGTCATTAACCGGTCCCAACCGGGAGCAAATATCGGATTACCTGAACCGACTTGCCGAGGTTTATATTCAATCTAACCTGGATTATAAAAACACCACCTCTTTAAATACCATTCACTTCATTGACCAGCAATTGAGTGAAACCATTGACTCGCTGCAGCTGGCAGGTGTAAGACTGCAGAACTTCAGATCGGTCAACCGGATCATCAACATCAGTCAGGAAGGCAATGCCTTGTTTCAGAAAATGGAAATGCTCAATTCGCAAAAAGCTGATATTGACATCAAGGGAAGGTACTTCAAATACACCAAAGATTACATTACTTCCAAGAAGGAAAATATTGAGATCATTGCTCCATCGGTTATGGGAATACAGGATGCATTGCTCAATTCTCTTGTGGCGCAAATCAACAGCCTGAACACCGAACGCCGTAACCTGCAGTTCAGCTCAAACGAGAATAACCCCAGGCTGACCATGCTGAATATGCAGATAGAGAACCTGCGCCTGGATATTCTGGAGAATGTAAATAACCTGATTGAGTCCAATAACATTTCGATGCGTGGTATCGAAATGGCTATTAATGATCTCGAAATGGAGATTAAGAAATTACCATCTACAGAAAGGCAGCTCATTAACATACAACGTGAATTCAATATCAACGACCAGATTTATACCTTTTTGTTAGAAAAGCGTGCGGAAGCCGGAATTACAAAAGCGTCAAACACTCCTGATCACAGGCTGCTCGACCTGGCACGTGCAGAAAATGCAGTAATGATTAAGCCCAAAACCTCCATGAATTACATGATGGCGCTTGTGCTTGGAGGTTTGATACCCTTAATGTTGCTGGTTCTGATAGAGTATTTCAACAACAAGATTGTTGACAAAAAGGACATTGAGCAGCAGACCTCTGTGCCTGTTTTGGGTTCTGTTGGGCACAATGAAAAGTCCCTGGATCTCCCGGTTTTTGAGAATCCGAAATCGGCTCTGGCCGAGTCTTTCAGGTCATTAAGGGCAAATCTGCAGTACCTGCTGAAAAATGAACTGAATAAAGTAATTTCGATTTCATCAACAGTCAGCGGCGAGGGAAAAACTTTCTGTTCTGCCAACCTGGCAGCTATTATTGCAATGGCCGGAAAGAAGACGCTTTTGGTAAGTCTTGATTTAAGGAAGCCTAAGATTCACCGGATTTTCAAATTGAGCAATGACCATGGAATCAGCTCCTATCTTGCGGGAATGAGCAGCCTGGATCAGATTATTCACCATACCAATGTGGATAATCTTTCGGTGGCTGTTTCAGGTCCGGTTCCGCCAAATCCTGCCGAATTAATTGAATCGTCCAGGATGGGCGAGTTCATTAAACAAATGCAACTGAAATACGATTTCATCATCATTGACACGCCACCTATTGCCATTGTTACAGACGCATTGCTTCTAAAGGAACTGGTAGACATTCATATTTTTGTTATCAGGCACGGGTATTCCAGTAAGCAGGTTTTGCAGCTTGTGGAAGACCTATATACAAAAAGAGGCCTGAAAAACATGAGCCTGTTGGTAAATGATGTGCAGACAAAAGGCTACTATGGTTATTCCTATCGTTATGGCTATGGTTATGGTTACGGCTATGGTTACGGCTACGGGTATGAGCATGGGTATTATGATGAGGAAGCTCCTGTTACTCATAAATTCCGCAAGAAGCTGCAAAAACTGCTGAAAAAGTTAAAATAGGGTAATCCCTGTTTCTCCTGCAAAAAGCTGACGCTGATTATGCCCTGCAATCCAACGGCATCAGCCTCCCATTGAAGCAAATGATCCGGATCTTGTTATTTGTTTTGGCGTCAAACATAAAACAGGTATTTCGGCCTTATTCAGGATTTGGTGTGCTGTGTTGCCCATGATGAGGCTGATACCAGGTGATTGCTCTGTGGTAATTGAAATCAGATCGGCTTTGATGGTATTTGCATAATTGTTGAGCATATCCGGAACATTGTCACCGAAAACCTCATTGCTTTCGCAACGTACTTTGCCTTCGATATAACCTGCCACCTGGCTGGTATAGGATCTGATTTTTTTAATATCCTGTTTGCCGCGCGATGTCTGCACACCTACTACATGAATTTCCGCTTCGAATAACCTGGCCAGGTCGGTGGTAAAAGGAACTTTCTGTCGCGATCCGGCGGAAAGATCAATTGGCAGTACAATCCTGGAAATACCTTCCGGACAGTGACTTTTTCTTAGTGCAATAACCGGTTTCTCAGTAGCAGAAATGATCCGGAATGCGTTGCTGCCGATGAAGAATTCCTGAAAACCTGAGGCTCCATGTGTGGAAGCTGTAATAAGTGAATCGGGCAACTGATCTGCAAGACTGACTATTTCCTGATAAACCCTGCCCATCTTGATCTTAAACTGAATGGTGGAATCGTTGCCAAGCTGCGTCTGAAAATCTCCGATTAATTTTTCAAACCTTCCCTGGGCAATCCGTTGCTCTTCATCCGGTGATTGCTTATCTGCATCAGAAGTTTTCTGCAGTACATATACCATGTGAATGTTAATCTGGGCCCGCTTGGAAAATAAAACAGCTAATTTAAGGCCGTTTAACGATTCAACAGAAAAATCAATAGGTACAATAATGTTTTTCATAAAACAGATTTTAAAGTCGGTTGAATGGAATAGTTAAATATAATGATTTTATGAATATTGTTTTCAAAATCCGACCACTATTCAAAAGTAACCGGTTCTGTAATATTTTAACGGATAAATGCATGCAGTTGTTTCCTGTGCGACCGGTAATTTTTCAAAGCAGCAGATTTGCTATTCATCCAATTATTTGCTACCTTGCTCTGCTGCCAGCTTTTGGGCATTCAAAAAGGAAATGGTCTGGTTCATAATTTTTATCAAAAGATGAGCATGCGTAAGATCTTTTCAAGTATATTCATATATTAATTTTAACAATTGATTTGCCATAACGGATATAACTCATGAACGATCTATTTATCCAGGGAACTGAATCACTGCCTACAGTTTCCCTGCGGACAAGCGGAGAATTGAAGATTTCAGGCAGGGCATTACCAGAAGATGCAGCCAGGTTTTTTGCTCCCATACTTAGCTGGCTGAAAGATTTTGTGGCCAGCGAGATCGTCATTGAAATCAACCTGGATTATTACAATACGAGTGTTTCAAAACAACTGCTCGATTTTTTCAAGACCATTGAGAACAAAAAGGAGAATCAAACTGTTCATGTTAAGTGGATGTATGAAGAAGGGGACGATGAAATGCTGGAGTCGGGGGAAATTTACCAGGAACTCCTGCCCCGTTTCCGCTTTACCTTCCATAAATTTGCAGAAGTCAATGATTTGTAACCAATAAGAAGTAATTATTTACACATAGGTGACATTATGGCAGCAAATATGTAATAATAAACATATATAGATATAAGGCACAATTCTTGTTGAACAGAAATAAAACAGAAGCTATGGCACTGGAACATTTAACAAAGGATACCTTTAAGCAAAAGGTTTTTAATTATGAAGCAAATAAGGAGTGGCAATATGAGGGTTCAAAACCGGCCATAATTGATTTTTATGCTGACTGGTGTGGGCCTTGCAAGATGGTTGCGCCTATTTTGGAAGAGCTTAAGGCGGAATACGATGAAAAGCTTGAAATTTATAAGGTAAATACGGAAGAAGAGCGTGAACTTGCAGCCATGTTCGGAATACAAAGCATTCCCAGTTTGTTGTTTATTCCTATGGAAGGGCAACCCCAGATGGCTATGGGGGCATTGCCTAAAGAAACATTCAGGCAGGCCATTGATGATGTATTACACGTGAAATAATGAAGAGCTGGCTTTTTCGTAATTGGTACATCCTGTTACTTATGCTGGCAGGTGCACTATCAGGTTATTTCTATTGGAGATTTGTAGGATGCCAATCAGGCTCCTGTCCGATTACATCTCATTGGTATACCAGTGCTTTGGCAGGCAGTCTTTTCGGTTATTTGGCAGGGAGCATTATTGCTGATTATAAAAGAAAACCGGCCGAAAAGTAAAAATCTCTCTGTTCAACATTTGGAATATCATTTAATTAGCTAATGAGGATATCATCCCTATTGATATTCTCATTTTTTTATTATTAACTTTGTTGCACTTATTCAATTATCAGGTTCTTTATACTGTTCGTCAAGCGCCCTTATCAGGCATTCTGGCAGAAAAATCAAAAGGATATGAAATTGATAAAAACCAGGTATGCAGCATTTCTGTCCGTTGAAATATCGCCAACTCCTCCCGAATTATTTCGTTTGTATTTCCCCTTTTTATAACGCATAAAATTTTTCACATGGATGTAAAAGGAAAGCTATTCACGCGATTTCTTGAAAGGAACCGAAGCTATGCTGAACAGCAAGGTAAAGCGGTTATGGAAAAGCAGCATTCCAAAGGCAAAATGACAGCAAGAGAGCGGCTTGACTTACTTTTTGATCCGGAGACATTTGAAGAGATTGATGCTTTTTCTATGCCGGCTGAGTCTGGAGGCAATTTTGGAAAGAAAGTCACCGCATTCGGAGACGGGGTAATTGTTGGGTACGGCAAAATCAGCGGCAGACTCGCATTTGCTTTTTCGCAGGATTTCAATGTAATGGGTGGATCGCTGGGATCTGTTCATGCTGCAAAAATTGCAAAGATTCAGGATATGGCACTGAAAATGGGGGCTCCTATTATTGGCCTGATCGATTCAGGAGGCGCCCGGATTCAGGAAGGAGTTGCCAGTTTGGCCGGATATGCATCCATATTCAACAGAAATGTTAATGCTTCGGGAGTGATTCCGCAGATATCGGTCATTATGGGTCCGGCTGCAGGCGGTGCGGTATATTCGCCTTCCATAACCGACTTTGTTTTCATGACCAACAAAACCAGTTATATGTTTGTAACCGGCCCCAATGTGGTCAAAGAGGTTTTGAATGAAAATGTTTCCTTTGACGATCTCGGGGGTGCCATGGTGCACATGAAGAAGAGCGGCGTAGCCCATTTTGTATATGAAGATGAAGAAAATACCTTAAGAGGTGTTCAAAAACTCCTCTCCTACCTCCCTTCCAACAACCTTGAAAATCCACCGTATTTCGAATACTGTGACTCGGACCTGCGAATAGACGAGCGGATCAGGGACATTGTACCGGACGATCCAAATAAGCCTTATGACATCAAAGAAGTGATCCATCTGATTGTTGACCGGAACAGTTTCTTTGAAGTTTCTACTTATTTTGCTCAGAACGTGGTGGTGGGTTTTGGACGTCTCCGGGGGAAAGCAATCGGTATTATTGCAAATCAGCCGAAGGTGCTGGCAGGCACACTCGATATCAATTCTTCGGTAAAAGCAGCACGCTTCATCCGGTTTTGTGACTCTTTTAATATACCGTTGCTCACACTGGAAGATGTTCCCGGATTTTTGCCGGGAGTTGATCAGGAGCACAACGGGATCATCCGCCATGGCGCGAAACTTTTATATGCCTATGCTGATGCCACAGTACCCAAGATCACGGTGATTCTCAGAAAGTCATACGGAGGCGCCTATTGTGTTATGAACAGCAAAAACCTGGGAGGTGATTTTAACTTTGCATGGCCTTCGGCTGAGATTGCCGTTATGGGGCCCGAAGGAGCTGTCTCCATTTTATACCGGAAGGAGCTGATTGAATCAGGGGATCCGGCCAGGCTCAAAAAAGAACTTACCATTAAGTACAGGGACGAAATTGCCAATCCTTACGTTGCTGATGATAAGGGTTACATTGATGAGGTTATAGATCCGGCAGTAACACGCAAAAAGCTTATATCAGCATTTGAAGCCCTTGAAAACAAGCATGTCAGCGTGCCTTCCAGAAAACATGGCAACATACCTTTATAATGAATTAATAATTAGTTAATTCCAATAAACATTTCCAGGATGAAGATTCAAAGCCTGTTGATAGCCAATCGTGGTGAAATTGCAGTTAGAATTGCGGAATCAGCCAAAAGGCTGGGCATAAAGACCTTCGGTATCAAAACAGCAAAGGAGCCAAATGCCTTATATCTCAGGTTGGTTGATGAGGTAATTGACTTCTCCGAATCATTTGATGAAATTCCGGAATTTCTTGATGTTGAAAGGATCATAGAAGCTATCAGACAGCGCAAGGCTGACGCCGTTCACCCGGGTTATGGTTTTCTTGCAGAGAATCCTTATTTTGCCAGGCGCTGTGAAGAAGAAGGAATCATTTTTATTGGTCCTTCAGCTTCAGCTATTAATAAGATGGGCAACAAAACCATTGCCAAACAAATTGCCCAGAAGCACAATGTGCCCCTGTTGCAGGGTAGTCAGGGAAATGTTAAGAATCCAGGGGAAGCTGCCGATATAGCCTCCCGAATTGGCTATCCGGTAATTCTTAAAGCTGCTGCCGGAGGGGGCGGAAGGGGTATGCGTATTGTTGAGAAAGCGGCCTATATGGAGAAGATGTTTAAAATGGCAGCCAATGAATCAGAAAAGGCATTCAATGATTCCTCCCTTTTTATTGAAAAATATGTAAGAAATCCCCGGCATATCGAATTCCAGATACTGGGAGACCTGCATGGCAACTATGTTCACCTGGGTGAAAGAGAGTGTTCCATTCAGCGAAAACATCAGAAACTAATCGAAGAGTCGCCATCAGTGGCTTTGGATGAGAAACTCCGCAATGAAATGGGTATGGCTGCCGTCAATATTGCAAAGGCGGTTAATTATTACTCAGCAGGAACGGTGGAATTTTTACTTGACGCCGACAGGAATTTCTTTTTTATGGAGATGAATACACGGATCCAGGTTGAGCATCCTGTTACGGAGATGGTATCGGGTGTTGACCTCGTTGAATGGCAGATCAGGATAGCTGAGGGGCAGGAGTTAAATTTCCGGCAGCAGGATGTCAGATTGACCGGATGGGCAATTGAATGCCGGATCAATGCCGAGGATGTTCAGGCTGGATTCTCACCAAACCTGGGTATCATTGAAAAAGTATCCTTTCCAAAAGGAAAGAACATCAGGGTTGATGCGGGAATAACCAATTATTCCGTGATTACGCCCTATTTTGATTCGATGCTTGCCAAGCTGATTGTTCATGCTGAAACCCGTGATAAGGCTATTGCTGCAGCAATACTGGCACTTAAAAAAGTATGGATCAGGGGAATCAAAACTACCATTCCCTTTAACCTGGCTGTACTGAACCATAAAAAATTCAGAAAGGGTGATTTCAATACTTCCTTCATTGAAAAGGATATGGAAAAATTATTTCATCAGGAGGAGGAAGATGAAATGCTGGCCGCATATGTGGCAGCTTTTGATTTTGCTGCTGAGCTGGAAACGAACCGTGCAGCCAAGCCTGATTTTGAACGTGGCCGGAATATCAGTCCATGGGTATTGAATAAGCGCCTTAAGTCATTATAACAATTGCATTATGAAGCTGCTTAAATTAAAAAAGAAAACTGCCCCGGAGTATTTTGCTGTTACGCCGGGAGGCAAAAAATATTTGATCCGTAACGTTTTCAGCGAGGAGCTTAAAATTAACGGGCGACAGGAAGAGGTTAAGATTTTCGAAGATGAAGAAGGGTTTACCGTTATTGAGTACAAGAACAAAAAGTACCTGGCCGAAATAATTGAAAAGAACCAGAACAATTATACAGTTCAGCTGAACGGACTGAGTTACAATTTCACCATTGAATCCCCTATTTCATACAAGAGAAGAAAGTACCTCGAAAAATTTAAGCATGCCAATAAGGTAGAAACGGTAACTGCTCCTATGCCGGGAAAAATTGTAGAATTGCTGGTTGAGGAAAAGTCGGGCGTCAAAGAAGGAGAAGCATTACTGATATTGGAAGCCATGAAAATGCAGAATGAAATTATTGCCATGGTATCCGGGAAAGTACATAACATAAGGGTAAAGCCGGGAGATTCAGTGGCAAAGGATGACATTCTGATGGAGATAGAAAGATAGATTATTTGGCATTACAAACGATTTCATATATATGGAAACCTCTGAGAAAATCAAACAAACGGTTGAATTCCTGAAATCTTCAGGCATAGTGGCACCTGAGATTGGAATTGTTTTGGGTACAGGGCTGGGCAAGATGGTGAATGAACTGGAGATTTTAAATACCATTGATTATGGCAATATTCCTCATTTCCCACTTTCAACAGTTGAATCACATTCCGGAAAACTGATTTATGGGAAATTGCATGGCAGAATGATTTTGGCCATGCAGGGCCGGTTTCATTATTATGAAGGTTATTCAATGCAACAGGTAACCTATCCGATAAGAATCATGAAATCTCTGGGGATTAAGTGCCTGTTACTTTCCAATGCCTCAGGTGCGTTGAATTTGAACTTCAAAAAGGGAAGCCTGATGCTTATAGATGACCACATCAATATGCTTCCTGACAATCCTTTAAGGGGGAAAAACCGGGATGAATACGGTCCACGCTTCCCGGATATGAGTTGTCCCTATTCCAAAAAAATAAACAGCAAACTTACAGAGATTGCCAGGAGGGAGTCGATCACCCTGCATCAGGGGGTATATCTTTCTGTAATGGGCCCGAATCTTGAGACCAGAGCTGAATACAGAATGTTTGCAAACTTTGCGGATGCGGTTGGCATGTCCACCGTTCCTGAAGTCATCGTGGCCAATCATATGCAACTGCCTTGTGCAGCAATCTCTGTGCTGACAGATGAATGTGATCCGGATCATCTGGTGGCAACAAAACTAGAGGACATTTTGGCAATTGCTTCAAAAGCCGAAATTAATCTGATCAGATTGTTTTCCGCCCTGATCAGGGAAATGGATTTATAAAAGATGATACTGGTTACCGGTTCAACGGGCTACCTGGGGGCACACCTGCTCTATGAGCTTACCAAAGCGGGTAAAACCGTTAAAGCGATGTTTCGACACAGCAACAGGATATCCCAGGTCAGAAGTGTCTTTTCCTATTATGAGACGGATTACCAGCAACTATTTGAAAGAATTGAATGGATTCAGTCTGATATTCTTGACTATCATTCGCTGCATGAATCCATGAAAGATATCAACCAGGTGTATCATGTTGCCGGTTTGGTCTCATTCAATAACAGCGATAGGAAAAAGCTCAACAGCATTAATGTGAAAGGCACGGCCAACGTGGTTAATGCCTGTATTGAAAACGGAGTTGACAAACTTTGTCATGTCAGCTCTATCGCAGCCCTGGGAGAATCGGAAAGCCCGGTGCTTGCAGATGAAAGGCTTATCTGGAAACAATCTGATACGGCTTCGGCATATAGCAGAAGTAAATTTTTAGGCGAAATGGAAGTATGGAGGGGTATTCATGAAGGTTTGAATGCCGTAATTGTAAATCCCTCTGTGATTATTGGTCCGGGATTGTGGCTGGGCCATGGCAAAGAGCTCCTATCCCGTGTTCAAAAGGGACTTAAGTATTATCCTTCGGGATCATCAGGCTATGTGGATGTACGTGATGTTGCCCGGGTGATGGTTATGCTTACCGAGGGCAATAATAGGGGGGAAAGATTCATCATCAATTCGGAAAATATTGCCCACCGTCATTACCTGAACCTCATTGCCGATGCCCTGGAGAAACCCAGACCCACCCGGGTAATCAGTCCTTTGATTGGAAGAATTGCTGCCGGCGCTGAATTTCTGCGAAGTGCAATCACCGGACTTCCTCCCCGGATTGACAAACAGACATTAAAGATTGCTACCGAAAACCTGGCTTATTCAAATGATAAGGTTCGGGAGGCTACCGGAATCAGCTTTATTTCAGCAGAGGAATCAGTTAAAACAGCAATAAAGTTGTACCTTAAGGAACAGGGTGCGACATAGCGGAAATCCCAACTATTTTTTTCACCACAGGGTTACTTTTTGACCTTTCAAAGTATTAATACTTAGTTATTACGAGTTTGTTAACCTTAATAATTAAGTTATGAAAAAAAGTATCCCGCCAATCCTGCTTTTGCTGTTCTTTTTTGCTTCCTGTGAGAAAGAGGAGGCTCGTTTTGACCAACCCAAGGGTTCCTTAGTTGTTAACATAGGACTTTTTATCAGTATCAATGAAATTGATAAAAGCCTGAAATCAACAAGTGCAGTTGAAGATTTCAAAGTTGTCATTTTCAATGCCAGCCATCAGGAGGTTCTTTCATTTGAGCATGAAGCGGATATGCCCGGCGAAATCGAACTTGAGGCGGGGCAGTATTATGTTACGGCCAGTTCTGAGAACAACCTGCCGGCAGCTTTCGATAATCCTTACTACTTTGGTGAATCGGAGGTGTTTTCAATAACTCCGGGAGCACTTACTTCTGTTTCGGTAAACTGTGAACTGGCCAACACAATGGTCAGCATAGTTTATACCAGCAATGTACGAAACAATTACACTAATTATACCACTACCGTTAGTTCTTCGGCCGGTTCCCTTTTGTATTCAGGCAGTGAAACGAGAGCGGGATTTTTTCAACCCCTGCCGCTTACTATTAGCGCCCTACTTACCTGGCAAAAGGAAGACGGATCAACAGAAACCAAAACACTTACCGGAAGTATTCCCACACCGCAGGCCAGAAAGCATTACGAAATACATATTGATGCAGTTCCGGCCGAAGGATCATCAGCAATTCAAATTACGGTAGATGAAGGTACTGATCCGGTTGAAGTTGTTGAGATCACCAATGGCAATCCGACACAAAGCGGAGTAAGCTTTGGTGGCCTGCTGATCACTGAAATCATGTATGATCCATTTGCTTTGTTGGATACAGAAGGAGAATGGTTTGAAATTTACAACAATACAAATGGCCCTGTAGATCTTTATCAAATAGTGATTAGGAGGAATGATGCAGATGATCACATTGTCAACAGCCATATTGCATTGCCTTCGCACGAGTATTTTGTTTTTTCCAGAAGTGAAACAGCTGTATCTGCTGTAAACAGGTATGTATACGGATCTTCAATCAGCCTCACCAATAAAGATGCAATTTTATCCCTGTCAAACTATGGTTCAGACGGCACCGACGGTTCTTTGATCATTTCGGTCAACTATGGTGATGCAGAGTTCCCTTCAGGAACAGGAGCCTCATTGAGTCTCAGTCCGGATCATTTCACTGCAGCTGGAGCAGTTCTTGGAAGTTCCTGGTGTGTATCCTCAGTGGCCTATAATACCGGGGATTTTGGAACACCTGGTATGCTGAATCCAAATTGCCCCTAAGATGAATCAATAGATAAGAGATTCAGCCTCCTTTTCACTTGATTTTAACAAAGATTGCATTATTCGGGTTTGTTTTTCCTCTTCAATTCATCAATTGGTTAAATTTGCCGGATGATTTGTTGTTTCATTTCATTGCAATAGAATGCAGAAGGGCTTTTTGGCGGGGTTTTTTACAGACATGCTGGTTGTAGGAGCATCCTTTGTGTTGTGTGTTGGTATTAAACCCGGTACAAACAGTACGTATTACAGCAGCTATTTTGATTCGTTCGTACTGTTTCTGATCATCTGGATATTTTCATCATTTGCCTTTGAAAAGTATATTTTCAGAAAAGTTGCCAATTGGCAGGGTTTTATCTCGAAAATACTGATCTGCAATCTGTTCATTTTTTTCCTGGTGACCACCATCATGTATCTCTTCCAAAGTTTTAATTATTCCCGCTTCATTGTGATTGGAACAGTTGGTATTGCTACTTTTATTGAACTTACCCTTGGTTCGGTATATTATTCATTGCTGAGCACCCGGACCGGAAATGAAAGCGGGAGCGAATTGAATCTGCGGAATTCCGGCAAACGGGCATTTCAACAGACATCCGGTATAAGCGCCACAAAGAAAGCCATACCCAAATATGATTTTCAGTTAAGAAGGGATTATCTGAAGAACGAAATAGGGGATGAAGCCTTTAATTTTGTGGTCAACTATTCTGCTGTTGATTCTCCGAATACGCTGATTACTGCAACAACAACCAGTTTTAATATTGATGCACAAATCCAGCATGAATTTGAATGCATCTTAAACGTCAAGAGAGTAAATGATTTTAGGTTTGTCAATAAGTTTTTTGAGTCGGTTAATGCCAAGCTTCCTGTGGGCGGATTGTATATTGATTTTTTTGAGTCGAAAAATCTTCGGAAAAAGCGTCTTTTGGAAAAATATCCGGCAGGATTTAATTATATTTATTACACGCTGGATTTCATTGTCAAAAGAGCGTTTCCGAAATTCGCGCTGACCAAGAAACTCTATTTTATTCTAACCCGGGGTGAGAACCGTGTGCTATCGAAAGCCGAAGCTTACGGACGATTGTATTCATGCGGGTTTGAGATATTGGATGAAAAGGTGATTAACAGGTTCCTTTATTTTGTTGCCATTAAGGTTAAGGATCCTTTATTCCCCAAAAATCCCAGTTATGGCCCTTTAATTGCGCTGGAACGGATTGGCAAAGGCGGAAAGCCCATTCTGGTATACAAGATGCGCACCATGCATCCCTTTGCGGAGTATCTTCAGGACTATATTTATCAAAACAAAGGATTGCAGGAAGGCGGCAAATTCAAAGATGATTTCCGGGTAACTTCATTGGGCAAAATAATGCGCGCATTCTGGTTGGATGAACTGCCCATGATTATTAATCTGCTGAAAGGCGACCTGAAGCTTTTTGGGGTCCGACCTTTGAGCCGGCAATATTTTAAGCTGTATACACGAGAACTGCAAAGATTGAGGGTATTAACCAAGCCCGGACTGATACCACCTTTCTATGTTGACCGCCCCAAAACGCTGGATGAGATCATTGAATCGGAACTAAGATATCTCAGGGCCTATGTAAAAGAACCCTTTAAAACCGACTGGGTTTATTTCTGGAAGGCTTTCTACAATATCATTTTCCGGCGCTACAGGAGCCAATAGCAGCTGCCATCAGAGCAGCGTACCCTGCATTTTACTTGTTGATGAAATTCAGAATCAGAATCAATGTAGATATGGATGTGAATGCCAGTGAAATGGTTGGCATATTAATGCGGAATGTTTTGTTCTTAATGGGTTCCACATAAACCATATCATTGGGCAGCAGGTAAAAGCCGTCAGATGACAGAATCTGTCGACTGGTCAGATCGAGCCTGAATGAACGTGTTCCTTTACTGGTAGGCCTAAGCACCAGTATTTCTTTCCGGTTTCCGTAATCGGTAATATCCCCGGCCATGCTGATGGCTTCAAGCACAGTCAGTTGGCTATTGAAGTTATTGTAAGTACCGGGCCGGTTGACCTCTCCAATAACCGAAAATTTGAATGAAATTAGTTTGACAATGACTGTTGCGTCTTTTAAGTACTGGGCAGCCCGCATTTTAATGGATTCAATGGCTTCGTCCATAGTTTTGCCTTCAACCTTGATCATACCCAGCACCGGAATTTCAATATTGCCCGAATCGCTTACCGTATATCCATTAATGAAAAGGCTCGTTTCATTCTGAAACAGATTTTGCTGATAGGAGCCGATTGTTTGATTGATCATGTTGCTCATATCCGCATTCAGCGAATATATTTTAATGTACATGATATCCCTGGTTTGAATGCGGTATTCGGGACGTTTTTTAGGATAGAAGTTTTCCGTTGACAAGGAATCCGCATTTTTAAGGTAAACAAGTTGCCTGTGTGAGGTACATGAAAACATGACCATGATCAGGCATGTGGTAAAAACCAGCAGGATTCTTTTATCGATAGCAGTGTGGGGGTTATACATAATTTCAGTTAAGCAAGATATTCCTGATATACTTTCTTAATTCCTTCTTCGAGTGAAATCTTTTCGTGCCAGCCCAGTTCATGAAGTTTTTTAACATTCAGTAATTTCTGGAATGTACCGTCGGGTTTTGAAGTATCCCATTCAATAAAACCATCAAACCCCACAATATCCTTAACCAGCGTGGCGAGTTCCTTAATGGTCAGGTCTTTCCCGGTGCCTATGTTGATGTGGGTATTTCTGATTTCAACTTTGGCTTCCCGGGAGGTAATTTTATCTGAAAATTTATCTTTTACCAGATCTTTAAAATCAACACTTTCCATCACATATACACAGGCATCTGCCATATCATCGGAATGCAGGAATTCGCGGCGCGGAGCACCGGATCCCCACAGTTTAACAGTAACCGGGGTTTCGGAAGAACTATGTCTGAATACGCCGTATTTTTCCAGTTTTTCACCAATTTCAATCTCTGTAGCCTGCCCGTCAATACCTTCAACAGGTCTTTTATTAAAATCCTTCCGGATCGCGTCCCAGTTATTTTCGATCAGGCATTTGGCCAGGTGCATTTTCCGGATAATGGCAGGTAGCACGTGCGATTTCTCGAGATCGTAATTGTCATTTGAGCCAAATAGGTTTGTAGGCATCACCGAGACAAAATTGGTGCCGTATTGAATGTTGTAACTTTCGCAGAGTTTAATTCCGGCAATTTTTGCTATTGCGTAAGGTTCATTGGTGTATTCAAGAACATCGGTCAGCAGATACTTTTCCTTAAGTGGTTGAGGTGCCAGCTTGGGGTAGATGCAGGAACTTCCAAGAAAAAGTAATTTTTTCACACCGCTGAGGTAACTGGCATGAACGACGTTGCTTTGAATCATCAGATTCTCATAAATAAACTGTCCGCGATAAATACTGTTGGCAACAATACCCCCTACTTTTGCAGCAGCAAGGAAGACATACTCCGGCTTTTCCTTTTCGAAAAAATCGGTTACAGATTGCTGGTTCATCAGGTCAAGATCGGGATAAAGCCGGGTGACGATGTTGTGATAACCTTTTTTAGTAAGATTCCGCATCAATGCACTGCCAACCAAACCGGTATGCCCAGCCAGATATATTTTGCTGTCTTTCTTCATAGGACTTTTATATTCAATGTTACTCGAAATAATTCAAAGTCTGATAGCCTCCGTTTTTCAAATAGACCTCTTTATGCATTAGTTTTATGTCGCTCTGCATCATATCTTTTACCAATGCTTTCAAATCATATTCCGGTTCCCATTTCAGTTTGGTTTTGGCCTTTGTGGGATCTCCAATGAGAAGATCAACTTCGGTAGGTCTGAAATACCTCGGATCAACAGCCAGTATTTCTTTTCCAACTGGCAATTGGTAAAGTTTATCAGAACAGGATTTGATATAACCTTTCTCATCCGCACCGGTTCCTTTGAATTCAATTTCAATACCGATTTCTTCAAAGGCCATTCTTACAAATTCACGTATTTCTGTGGTAATTCCTGTAGCAATTACAAAATCTTCCGGTTTTTCCTGCTGGAGAATCAGGTACATGGCTTTAATATAATCCTTGGCATGACCCCAGTCGCGCTTGGATGAAAGATTCCCCAGGAATAGTTTTTCCTGCAGGCCCAGGGCAATACGGGCAACAGCGCGTGTAATTTTGCGGGTTACAAAGGTTTCTCCCCTGATGGGAGATTCATGATTGAACAATATGCCGTTGCAGGCAAACATATTGTAAGCTTCCCGGTAATTCACGGTAATCCAGTATCCGTATAATTTAGCTACGGCATATGGACTTCTTGGATAAAAAGGCGTTTTTTCGGATTGCGGGACTTCCTGAACCAAGCCGTAAAGCTCGCTGGTGGATGCCTGGTAGAATCGGGTTTTATTTATTAATCCCAGAATACGAATAGCATCCAGAATTCTGAGGGTGCCGATGCCGTCAGCATTTGCTGTATATTCAGGAGTGTCAAAGCTCACCTTAACATGACTCATGGCTGCCAGGTTGTATATCTCATCGGGCTGGGTATCCTGAACTATCCTGATCAGATTGGTGGAATCCGTCAGGTCGCTGTAATGAAGTTCAAAATTCCTGTTTTCCACATGCGGATCCAAATACAGATGATCGATTCTTTCTGTGTTGAACATGGAACTTCTTCTTTTGGTTCCATGAACCACATACCCTTTTTTCAACAGAAACTCGGCAAGGTAAGCTCCGTCCTGGCCAGTTATTCCGGTAATGAGTGCTACTTTCTGTTTACTCATAATATCTTTTTAAACTTATAAAGCGGTTTTACATAATTCGTGATAATCACCAACAAGTCCTACTGGTGTTGAGTTTCTGATTTGGTAAACCATTTCTACTGATGTTTGCGCTTCTTTGAGGCCAAATCCCCTTCCTGCAAGAATTTCGTCGTAGCTCTTGGTATGAAGATCAGTGAATCCTTCACTGAATTCAATTTCGGCATTGTCCATAACAATCGACCGGTACGTGCGTTTTCCGGCCATGCGCACAGCTTCAGGGAGATCTTTTGAATCCAGGCTCAGGTACCACCTGACCCGTGCTTTTTCAAGCTCAATAAAACCACCTGCTTTATCGTGAGACAGCAAATGAACGGTGTTGCTCTTCACTTTTCCGAAAATCCAGCTCAGCATATCAAAGAAATGTATGCCGATATTGGTGGCGATACCACCTGATTTATGTATATCTCCTTTCCAGGAATTAAAATACCAGTTCCCGCGGCTCGTAATGTAGGTGAGTGTAAGGTCATGAATGTGCTGTGAATTACTGCTGTCGATCTTTTTTTTCAGGTCAATCAGCACCGGATGAAGCCTTAACTGAAGAATGGTGTAAATTTTTTTGTTGTATTCCTTTTCAATTTCAGACAACGCTTCAATATTCCAGGGATTTAACACCAGTGGTTTTTCACAAATGGCACTGGCTCCTGAACGCAACGCAAACCTGATGTGGGAATCGTGCAGGTAATTTGGCGAGCAGATGCTGACGTAGTTGATTTGAACCCCTGATCTTCTTAACTTATCCACATGGCGGTCAAATCTTTCAAATTCTACAAAAAAATGACTGTCGGGGAAGTAACTGTCGATTATTCCAACACTGTCACAAGGATCCAGCGCAGCAACTAAAACATTACCGGTATCTTTGATGGCTTTGAGATGTCTGACAGCAATATAGCCGCCAACTCCAATAATTGCAAACTTTTTTTGTTCTGTCATAACGGATTAAAGACTCATATAGGTTAATTTGCTAATGATATTCCTGTAAACGCCCTTCACATCCATTACAATACCTTTGGAATCAGTATGGGTTATAAAAAACTCTTCAGTCAGGTTGCTGTAATCCTTGTGGGCAACAGCAACAACAATGGCAGCATAATCTTTGCCTGGTTGCTTACATAGTGAAAACCCATATTCTTTTTCGAGTTCTTCGGAAGAAGCATAAGGATCAACAATATCAACCACAATTCCATAAGATTTCAGTTCGTTCACCACATCGGCAACTTTAGAATTCCGGATGTCGCTTACGTTTTCCTTAAATGTAGCTCCCAACACCAGCACCTTTGAATGGAGCACGTTTTTGCCGGCTTTGATTATTTTTTTTACCAGCTCTGTGGCAATATACTTACCCATGCCATCATTAACAGCCCGTCCTGAATTAATAACCTGGGCTGAATGTCCAAGTTCGGCTGCTTTAAAGGTGAGATAATAAGGGTCAACACCAATACAATGCCCGCCAACCAGCCCGGGAAAAAATTTAAGGAAGTTCCACTTGGTTCCGGCAGCTTCAAGAACTTCAAAGGTGTTAATCCCCATCTTATTGAAGATCATAGAAAGCTCGTTCATCAAGGCAATGTTAACATCGCGCTGGGTGTTCTCTATTATTTTAGCAGCTTCAGCAACCTTTATGGATGATGCCTTGAAAACTCCGGCTTCAACAACAAGTTCATACACTTTGGCTATTTCCTCGAGTGATTCCTGGTCACAACCCGAAACAATTTTTGTAATGGTAGTTATGGTATGTTCCTTATCACCGGGGTTGATTCTTTCAGGAGAATAACCTATTTTAAAGTCGACTCCGCATTTTAAACCAGACAATTTCTCAAGTATGGTAAGGCATTCTTCCTCAGTGGCACCGGGGTAAACAGTTGATTCATATACTACGTAATCTCCTTTTTTCAGAACTGATCCAACGGTGCGTGTTGCGGAAAGCAGGGGCGTCAGATCCGGAAGATTGTGTTTATCAATGGGTGTAGGTACTGCAACAATATGAAAACTGGCTTGTTTGAGTATTTCCGTGTCGGCTGTGAATACAATATCTGTGTTGTGAAATGCCTCGGATTCCAGTTCATCGCTCGGGTCAATCCCTTGTTTCATCAGGTCAACCCGGGTTTTGTTGATATCAAAACCAATTACCGAAATTTTTCTCGCAAAAGCCAACGCAATCGGAAGACCAACATAACCAAGGCCCACCAGGGAGAGTTTAGCTTCTTTCTTCAGGAGTTTGTCGTAAATGCGCATAGTTAAACAATTTCAGGGTGTATGAAGCAGATTCTTTATGGTTTTGTGCATTCAGTTTATTTAATACCAAATACTGATTTTATTTTGTCAACATAATCAAGCTTTTCCCAGGCAAAGAAATCAACTTCCCTGGTTTCAGGGGTGCCGTTTTTGAGCAAGGTGACTTTTTCCCTGTAAGACTCTCTTCCCATGTGACCATATGCTGCGGTGGGTAAAAATACCGGGTTTTTCAGGCCAAAATGCCTGATGATTACTGCAGGGCGCAGGTCAAACAAAGAATCAATTTTTTGTGCAATGGTGCCATCATCGAGTTTAACTTTGCCAGTGCCAAAGGTATTCACGTACAATCCTACTGGTTTTGCCACTCCAATGGCATAAGCTACCTGAACCAGCACTTCATCAGCCACACCGGCAGCAACCATGTTTTTTGCAATATGCCGCATGGCGTAAGCAGCGGATCTGTCCACCTTTGAACTGTCCTTACCGGAAAATGCGCCACCGCCATGTGCTCCCTTACCACCGTAAGTATCTACTATAATTTTTCTTCCTGTTAATCCGGTATCTCCGTGCGGACCGCCAATTACAAATTTTCCGGTGGGATTCACATACAACAGATAGTCGTCTTTAAACAGTGATTTTACCCTGCCCGGCAGCTTAGCGATAACCCTGGGAATGAGGATGGATCTCACATCTTTTTCAATTGCCTTAAGCATGGCATTATCCTCATCAAAATTATCATGCTGGGTGGAAACAACCAGCGTATGAATTCTTTTGGGTTGCCCGTCATCACCATATTCTACGGTAACCTGTGATTTGGCATCGGGCCTTAAATATTTCATTTGCTTTCCTTCACGCCTGATTTCAGAAAGTTCCAGAAGCAACATATGAGCGAGTTCGAGAGAAAGCGGCATAAAATTATCAGTTTCCTTGCAGGCATACCCGAACATCATGCCCTGGTCACCGGCGCCCTGATCTTCTTCATTCCCTCTTTCAACGCCCCGGTTGATATCCTGTGACTGTTCATGGATTGATGAGATGACACCACAGGAATCAGCTTCGAACATGTAATCGGAGTGCGTGTATCCGATTTTGCGGATTACCTCCCGGGCAACCTGCTGAACATCTACGTAGGCATTTGTTTTCACTTCGCCGCTTAATACAACCAAACCTGTTGTTACCAAGGTTTCACAGGCAACTTTTGATTCGGGATCGCGCCTGAGAAATTCGTCGAGTAATGCGTCTGAAATTTGATCTGCCACTTTGTCGGGATGTCCTTCTGAAACAGATTCGGAGGTAAATAAATAGGCCATAATCTTTTATTTGATTTTAAAATTTATTTGGTTGCAAAGATAAAAAAGAGAAATTAAACCAAAGGGTTATGAACGTTATAAGTTGATGAAGGGTTACTTTTATGAGGTAAGTTCACGAAAGACATCCTCCAACTTCTTTTCTTCCCTTTGCATTGAGAGCACTACCAGATTCATTCTGACTGCCAGATTGAAAAGATCTTTGCGAATATCATCATCAATAGTAGTTTCAATAAGCCATTTTCCTGTGGTAATTTTTTTAATTCTCCGGATGTAGGTTATTTCATTGAAAAATGAATCATCCACATCCTGATTCAATTCAATAAGAATGGTTTGCGTTGCATTATTTGTGTATAATCCCAGGTTAACGGTAAGATCATCAGCCACCTTAATTCCTTTATTCAGAATAATTACCCGTTTGCAGATTGCCTCCACCTCTTGCATAATATGCGTGGAAAGGATAACGGTCTTTTCTTTTCCGAGTTCTGATATCAGGTTTCTGATTTCAATGATCTGATTGGGATCCAGTCCGGTAGTAGGTTCATCAAGGATCAGTATACCCGGGTTGTGGATGATGGCCTGAGCCAAACCAACCCGTTGCCGGTAACCTTTTGACAACAAACCTATTTTTTTATTCATTTCGGGCACCAGTCCGGTCCGCTCAATCACCTCTGCCACCCTTCTGTTGCTGTTTCTTCCCAAGTGGTAAAGGCCGGCAACATGAAGCAGGTATTCCTGAACATAAAGGTCGGTATAAACCGGGTTGTTCTCCGGAAGATAACCGAGGTCCATTCTGGCTCCGGTAGCATTTGACGCCACCGGTTCGCCCTTGATTCTTACTTCACCTGAAGTTGGATTGATCAAGCCACATATAATTTTCATCAGGGTTGATTTGCCGGCACCGTTGGGCCCAATTAATCCAATGATTTCGCCTGTATTTACCCCGAATGAAACATCGTTGAGTGCTGCCTGATCGCCAAAGCGTTTGGTAATATGTTGAATGGATATCGACATGAATAGGTTTCTTTGCCCTTCAAATATAAGTTAATTGTTCCAGGTTTCATGGCCCGATTTTGCACCGGTCAAAGGAAAACTTCGGGAGAAATGCCATAAAACTAGTGTAAAATACTATTTTTGCAGGTTATAATCAAACGGAATTTCATGACCATGAGAATAAAAGAATTGCTGGCATCTCGTGATTTTAACAGCGAAGTGGAAGTCAAGGGCTGGATCAGGACCAAAAGAGGCAATAAAAACATTGCTTTTGTTGCATTGAATGATGGGTCAACTATTCATAATATCCAGGTTGTAATTGACATGAGCAGGTTTGATGAAGAGCTGATCAGGAAACTTACAACCGGTTCCTGCGTTGCCGTAAAGGGGAAACTGGTTGAATCTCCGGGTAAGGAACAACAGGTTGAGGTTCACGCAGATTCTGTAGTGCTCTACGGAACGGCTGATCCTGAATCTTATCCCTTACAGAAAAAAGGCCATACCCTGGAATTTCTTCGGGAGATTGCTCATTTGCGTCCCCGTACCAACACCTTTGGTGCCGTATTGAGAATCAGGCATGCCATGGCTTTCGCCGTTCATAATTATTTCAACGACCATGGTTTTTATTACCTGCATACCCCCATCATTACAGGTTCCGATGCCGAAGGTGCAGGAGAAATGTTCCGGGTCACCGTGCTGGATGCTAAAAACCCTCCTCTTAAAGAAGACGGTACAGTTGATTTCAGCGAGGATTTCTTTGGCCGTGAAACCAACCTGACCGTATCGGGTCAGCTGGAAGGAGAATTGGGTGCACTTGCGCTTTCAAGTATTTATACTTTCGGGCCAACTTTCCGGGCTGAAAACTCAAATACACCGCGCCATCTGGCTGAATTCTGGATGATTGAGCCCGAAATGGCATTTTATGAGATAGAGGATAACATGAATTTGGCTGAGGATTTTCTTAAATATCTGATCAGCTATGCCCTGGATCATTGCAAGGATGATCTGGAATTTTTAATGAATATGTATGATAAAGAGCTGATTTCACGTTTGAACTTTGTAGTCAGCAACAATTTCGAAAGAATAACTTATACCAAAGCCATCGAAATCCTGCAACAATCAGGTGCAACATTTGAGTTTCCGGTTACATGGGGAATAGACATCCAAACTGAGCATGAGCGTTTTCTGGTTGAGAAACATTTTAAAAAGCCGGTTATTGTTACTGATTACCCGATGGCCATCAAAGCTTTCTATATGAAGCAGAATGATGACGGTAAAACGGTGCGGGGTATGGATGTGCTGTTCCCAAAAATAGGGGAAATCATAGGTGGCTCACAACGTGAAGAAGATCTTGAAAAACTAAACAGGAGGATCAGGGAATTGCATATTCCCGAAAAAGATCTTTGGTGGTACCTCGATACCCGTAAGTTTGGCTCTGCGCCACACAGCGGTTTCGGCCTTGGTTTTGAAAGGCTCTTGCTGTTTATAACAGGTATGGGAAACATCCGCGATGTGATTCCGTTTCCCCGTTTCCCAAAAAATGCCGATTTTTAATTGCATTGGCTTAAAGAATAATCACAAATGCTCAAGCAGAGGTTACAACAAAAGTTACTACAAAAGTTATCGCCACAGCAGATTCAAATGATCAAGCTGTTGGAGATACCTGCAATGCAGCTTGAGCAGCGCATTAAGGCGGAAATTGAAGAAAATCCGGCACTTGAAGAGGGAGCTGTTGAGGAGGATTCACTCAGAAACGAACAGCAGGATGATGATGACCTCAGTTCAGATCCGAATGACAAAGATAAGGATGAGTTTACCCTTGAGGATTATATTGACGATGATGAATATCCTTCGTATAAGCTGAATGCTCAGAATTACTCCAAAGACGACAAAAGGGATGAGATACCTTTTTCTGTAGGCCTTTCATTCCATGATTATCTTGAAAGCCAGCTTGGGCTCAGATCTCTCGATGAAAGGCAACGCATGCTTGCTCTTTATATTTTAGGTAACATTGATGACGACGGGTACCTGCGCCGCCGGCTTGAGAATATAGTTGATGATGTGGCTTTCACCCTGGATATTAAAACAGATGAGCCGGAGTTGATTGAAATTCTGAGAATCATCCAGGAAATGGACCCTCCCGGTATCGGCGCCCGAAACCTGCAGGAATGCCTGATACTTCAAATAAGCGCAAAGGACGTGGATTCGCCCAATGTGATTCTGGCACACCGGATACTCAAGGACTTTTTTGAGGAGTTTACTAGAAAACATTACGACAAGATTAACACCCGGCTTAATATCAGCGATAATCAATTAAAGGGGGCACTGGACGAAATTCTGAAATTGAACCCCAAACCCGGAAGCTCATATACTGATCCGCTGAACAAAGGTTACGGGCACATCATACCCGATTTCATTCTGGAAAATAACGAAGGCGATCTGGAATTGAGCCTGAACGCAAAGAATGTTCCCGACCTGAAAATCAGCAGGACCTACAATGAAATGTTGCATACCTACCAGGGTAATAAGGGGAATAATTCCAAAAGCCAGAAAGAAGCCCTGAATTTTGTAAAGCAGAAGCTCGATTCGGCCAAATGGTTCATCGATGCCATCAAACAACGGCAGAATACCTTGTTTGTGACCATGAATGCCATCATCAACTACCAACGGGAGTACTTTCTTACAGGGGATGAGACCAAGCTGAAGCCCATGATTCTTAAAGATATTGCAGACGTTACGGGTTTGGATGTGTCCACCATTTCAAGAGTTGCTAACAGCAAATACATACAAACCAACTTTGGCATCATTTCGCTGAAATTTTTCTTTTCTGAAGGCATGCAAACTGAATCAGGAGAAGAAGTGTCAACGCGCGAAATAAAGAAAATATTGCAGAATTGTATTGATGCTGAGGATAAAAGGCACCCGGTAACCGATGACAAGCTGGCAGATATTCTGCAGGAAAAGGGGTACCATATTGCCAGGCGAACCATTGCCAAGTACCGTGAACAGCTTAATATTCCTGTTGCACGAATGAGAAAAGAACTTTAGCATCAATTGTTTTCACTGTTTTACTGACCGGAAATGGAAAGAAAATTTGCCAACCTGCTTTCATATGTTGCCCATCCTTTGCTGATGCCTGTTCTGGGATTATTAATTATCAGTAATTCCGGAACTTATGCCGCTGATATTGATCCCAGGTTCACCCAGTTCATCTATTTATCGGTATTCATTTTTACACTGCTGCTACCTGCAGGTATGATTCCGTTGTTTCTCTATTCGGGGCTGGCTAAAAATATACAATTCTCTGAAAAACGTGAAAGGCTGATTCCCTTGTATATTACCCTTGTTTTTTACCTGGCGGCCTACTTCCTGATCAAAAAGTTACCTGTCAGTTCGGTATATCAGAAATTTCTGTTTGCCTCCTGTATGTCAATTCTATTGCTGCTGGCCATATCGTACTTTTATAAAATCAGTGCACATATGGTAGGTTGGGGAGGTATTGTGGGACTTATTTTAATGCTTTCGCTGCGGTTTGATGCCGATCTCATGCTTTATCTCGTTGTTGCAATACTTCTCTGCGGGTTAACCGGATTTGCACGTTTGAAAATGGACGCCCACACTCCCAGGCAGGTTTACCTCGGATTTTCAGTTGGATTTCTGACCATGGTCACCATTTTCCTCATCTTATAAAGGGATAACCGGAGCGTCTTCCATGCCACTCCAATGAGGCCGGTCATTACAAGAAACATTCTGATTGATTTTAAGAACTTGCTCAAGTGAAAATGCCTGTTGCGGAATAAATGAAAACCAGCCTTTTTGACTCAGGTATTCAGCCAGGTATTCCTGTTCACTCTGACCGGGAGTAGGTACCAGAATTGCAGATCTTCCCAATGATACAAGGTCCATGATCCCGGAATATCCTGATCGGCATACAATAATACCAGCCTGCAGCAGTACCCGCATGAACACACCGGTTTCGAGATGCGGAACTACTTCAATATGGGGATGTTTATTGATGCCGCTTAATGTTTCGTTTTCAACAGATCCTGTTAAAATAAGTACCCTGCCTGTCATCTTTATGGCCTCACTTATTGCCAAATCACGGAATATTTTCCGCTGCGGTTCAGGGCCACTAACTATAATTACCAGTTCATAACGCTTCCCGGTATTTTCAATTTCCATGTCAGCCACATCGTTAAAACGGGATAGAATTCCAATGTACCGGCCGTTCGCGGGCAATCGAAACCTGTGCGACAATCGGCCGCTCAAATTGTTTTGAGGATCTGAAAAGTCCGGAACCCAGCATGAATGAAAACGCTTTATGAGCATCCGGAGTATTAAATGAAGCGGAACTTCGGCCCACCTTATATAATGAGGCAGTTTAGGAGACACCTGGTGGGTTACCAGGATGCAACATGCTTTTTTACTATACAACCCATACCTGTTGTCCGAAACAACAATATCTATGTTATAATCCTTTATAATTTGTTTTATCTGACCGTGCTCCCTAAACAGGGATATCAACATGGCAGGTATTTGAAAAATCAAAGCAGGTATGAGCCAGGCGCCTTTTAAAGTATAGTGTATTTCGGGTGAAGGCAACTGTATGAAAGGCAGTTCGGGAAAAGTATTGCTGAGCAGCATTCCTGATTTTCCGCTACCCCCGATTAAAACCTGGTAACCGGCATTCCTGTAACGGTTGATAACCGGTATCATTCTGGTAGCATGCCCGAGGCCCCAGTCGAGCGGACATACAATAACCCGTTTCGGAACACCTGCCATTGATGCGTAAATGATCAGGGGGTTACCAATGTTCTGAAACCCGCTTTTTCAGCTTTTTCCGCTATGGCATTGAGTTCTTCAACACCAACTGCCTCCAAGCCTTCAACTGCCGTATCCCTTGCCAGGGAATAAATCATCACCGATTCCGGCTTTATTTTACTTAATGCGGCAATCCATGCACTCACTTCGGCTTCACTGGTATTGTCTGTTTTAACACCCAGATAATGGCCCCTGAAAAAAAGCGTTTGAATGATCAGCTTACCTTTAAACAGCTTCAGCGCATTGATCAGGTCACGAAGAATAAATCCGGCAGTTGGGCAATTGATGAGCTTCAATGTTTTCTCCACAGCGGAATCGAGTTTCATTATATTCAGATCGGCTTTAAGAAGTGCCTTAAGTATCTTGGGATTGGTGCTGGTAGTTGCATTGGAAAGCACAGTGATATTGGCTTCCGGATAAAGCCGGTTGCGTATGCCAATGGATTCATCGAGAATCATTGGAAATTGCGGATGCAATGTTGGTTCCCCGTTACCGGCAAAAGTTATGCTGTTCAGGTACTGATTCTCCGCTTTCATTTTGATCAGCTTTTCTTCCAGCAATTCCAACACCTGTTTGGCCTCAGGAAAACCGGTCTGAACCGTATCTGCCGGGGTCAATCCGCATTCGCAGTATATGCAGTTAAATGTACATACCTTACGGTTCACCGGCAACAGGTTGATTCCGAGTGATTCTCCCAGTCGGCGACTCCAAACTGGCCCGAAGATGATTTTATCGAAAAGAAATGTAGGCATGGGAAAAATGCAAAGATAGCATTTAACCTCATAAGTAAGGGTGCAATCAATTACAGAGTCATTACAAATGGCTATATTTATAGCCTCCAAAATTAGGGACCATGAATTATATTGACATGTTTATTTTGGTGCTGCTTATTTATGCAGCATTCAAAGGATTCACAAAAGGTTTTATCATGCAACTTACCCTGCTGATTGCTTTGGGGCTGGGGATTTTTGGGGCACTAAAACTCTCCGGCATAACTGCCCGGTTTCTTGAAGACAGGCTTGCCATTCGGCCCGAATCGTTGTACCTGGTATCTGTTGGGATCACATTTTTACTGGTATTTATTGGCATTAACCTGGTTGGCCGGCTCATTGATAAGGCGGCTAAGTCAGTTGATCTTTCGTTTCTCAATCGTATGCTGGGATTGCTTTTCAGTCTATGCAAAACCGTTCTCATCCTGGGAGCGCTGCTTACCTTTGCGGACCGCATCGACAAGCAGGTCAGATTTCTTCCCAAGAACACCAGGGAGCATTCAGTTTTCTACAAGCCTTTTACAAAGGTGATACGTGTTATTTTCCCTGCTTTTGGTTCCCCTGACGAAGGCCCCTCGGAGGGCAGTGAGTTTGCGCGTTTCAGAAGGGGTGATATAATGGAAGCTAAATAGTTCTACTTTAACAGATTTCAATATATCGTCCCTACAGGACTTTTATTGAGGTATTGATTTGCTTTTCTACCGATATTTCGTGCCTCTGGCACTTTTTTCTCACCTCGTAGAGGTAAAATATTGGTAGAATTTGAACATATTAACGTTCTTTAAGTCCCTATAGGGACGATATATAATTTGTGTTCTTAAATCTGTCAAAGTAGAAATAGTATATTTGCCAAAATTATTTTTTATGACATTTATTGAAGAACTCCGTTGGCGTGGTATGATACATGATGTGATGCCGGGGACAGAGGATCAACTGGCCAAAGAAATGACCGCAGGGTATATCGGATTTGACCCTACGGCAGATTCACTTCATATAGGCAATTTATTACCCATCATGCTGCTGGTTCACTTTCAGCGAAGCGGTCACAAACCTCTGGTGCTTGTGGGCGGTGCAACCGGAATGATTGGTGACCCGTCATTCAAGGCCGAGGAAAGAAAATTTCTTGATGAAGAAACGCTCAGACATAACCTGGAATGCCAGAAGAAACAGCTTGGGAAATTCCTCGATTTCAATTGCGGTAAAAATTCCGCGGAAATAGTCAATAATTACGACTGGTTCAGGGAAATCTCATTCCTGGGATTTTTGAGGGAAGTGGGTAAGCACATTACTGTTAACTACATGATGTCTAAAGACTCTGTAAAAAAGAGACTGGAAACAGGGATTTCCTTTACCGAGTTTACCTATCAGCTGATTCAGGGGCATGATTTTTACCACCTCTATTCAACTAAAAACTGCCGGCTTCAGATGGGCGGATCTGACCAGTGGGGAAACATTGTTACCGGCACCGAGCTGATTCGCCGTAAAGACGGAGGCGAAGCTTTTGCCCTCACCTGCCCGTTGGTTACCAAGGCCGACGGAGGAAAATTCGGAAAATCAGAACAGGGTAACGTATGGCTCGATCCGGCCAGAACCTCCCCTTATACATTTTATCAGTTTTGGCTGAACACTTCCGATGCGGATGCCGCCAAATATATCAAGCTGTTTACCTTGCTTACCCAGGAACAAATATCAAGCCTTACAGCCGAACACATGCAGGCTCCACATTTGCGCCTGCTTCAAAAAAGGCTCGCAGAGGAGGTTACCACCATGGTGCATTCCAAAGCTGACCTGGAAATGGCTGTTGAAGCTTCGGAAATTCTCTTTGGCAAAGGAACGGCAGACTCTCTTAAAAAACTGGATGAAAAAACCTTTTTAAGCGTTTTTGAGGGAGTCCCCACCTGTCAGCTTGATAAAGCGCTGCTGCAGGCAGGGATCAACATAGTTGAATTGCTTGGAGAAAAAACAGATATTTTCCCGTCTAAAGGAGAAGCCAGAAAAATGATCAAGGGTGGGGGGGTGAGCCTGAACAAAGCCCGGATTGAGGATGAATTCCTTAACGTAGATATCAGCAATCTGTTGAATAACCGGTATATTCTGATTCAGAAAGGAAAAAAGAACTATCACCTGATAACCGTTAACAATTCATAATTATGGAACAAAAGTCAAACACCAGGGTACCTGTCAGCAATGCATTCGACCTGATAACTTATATGTGGAAGAAAAGATTTATTCTGATCCTCCTGACTTCTGTTGCCTTCATAGCGTCAATAGTGGTTTCGCTGATGATTACACCCCGTTTCAAATCAAACGTGGTGCTTTTCCCGGCTGCTTCCGTATCCCTTTCTAAAAGTCTGGTTGAAACATCCTCCATTTCCACTGATTTCCGCGATGTGCTCTCTTTCGGAGAAGATGATGAAGCCGAAAGAATGTTACAGATTCTTCATTCAAACCAGATTAAGGACCATGTGATTCAGAAGTTCAATTTAATGGAACATTATGAGATTGACCTGTCTGAAGCATTCCCATATACCCGGCTTGAAAAAAAATATAAGAGCAATATCAGGTACAGGCGCACCGAATTCATGTCGATCGAAATAAGCGTACTCGATACCGATCCGCAGATGGCAGCTGACATTGCCAACGAAATTGCTGCTTATGTTGACACCACAATACATAACATTCAGCGGGAACGCGCTGTGGAAGCATATAACCTGGTTGAAAAAGAGTTCAACAATGCCGCGGATGAAGTTCGCATAATCAGCGATTCGCTCCAAAAGGTCAGGCAAATTGGCGTAATCTATAGTGAGCTTTCACAAAAGCTGGAACTGGAAATACAACGAATGGGTTTGTTGAAGGCCAAGCTGGTAGCATCAAAAGTAAATGTGGAACAAACACTCCCGCAGATATTTATTGTTGATAAGGCTGTAAAAGCTGAAAAGAAAGCTGTTCCCAAACGCTCCATTATTGTTATCATATCAACACTTTCAGCCTTTGCTTTGTCCTTGCTGGTTTTATTGATCATTGACCAGATAAAACATTCAAACTCCTGATGTCCCTGAAGCAAAATCTCAGGAAGCACAGCCTTGTCATTGCCCTGGTGATCCTATACATCATGGCGGATATGGTACTGACATTCCGTGAGATATATTTGCTTAATCTGTTGCCCCTGGTTTTACTGGTCGTTTACCTCGCTCTGGCAAGGCTCGACATCATGTATTTCATTATAGTTGCCCTTACCCCGTTATCTGTTCAGTTGCTCGAGTTTTTTCCGGGTTCTCCTATCGACTTTGCCATACCCACAGAACCTTTGTTGTTTGGCGTTATGCTGTTGCTGATTTACCGTACGGCACTCCACGGATTCCGGCATAAAGAAATAGTGAACCACCCTGTAACCTATGCCATACTTTTTTATCTTTTCTGGGTATTTTTCACTTCGTGTACCAGCGTCATGCCGCTGGTGTCTTTTAAATTCCTGCTTGCCCGTATCTGGTTTGTTGTGATCTACTATTTCCTGGCCATACTGGTATTTCGCCATACCAATAATATCCGTGTTTTCATTTTATCTTATACATTGCCCATGCTTGTTGTTATTGCCTATGCCATCTCGCGGCATCTGTCATATGGGCTATTCGACAAACAGGCAGCACATTTTGTAATGAACCCTTTTTTCAGAGATCATACTTCTTATGGCGCCATCCTGGCCATGCTTTTTTTTGCCTTGGGAGGGCTTGTAATTGGAAAGAAAAGAGATCTTCTTTTTAACCTGCTGACATGGGGAACTTTTGGCATAGTAACCCTGGCATTAATCTTGTCATACACACGCGCTGCATGGATCAGCGTGCTGATCTCCCTCTTTGTTTTGCTCCTGGTTCTGTTAAAAATAAAATTCAGGTACATCTTGCTCATTGGAATCCTGGGAATTCTCTACATGACCGGTCAGCGCACGGAAATCATTCATAAGATGGAAAATAACAGGCAGG
>CAYTNC010000019.1:5274-32073 GCA_964438935.1 uncultured Bacteroidales bacterium | reverse complement strand
TGGCCCCCGGATTCAACCGTAAGGTTGTTGAAGCCTCTTTGAAAATGAATTTCCCGTTCTCTCCAGGGATCATGACGCCCAGTGACGTGGAAGGCGCTCTGGAACTTGGCGTTAAAGTGCTTAAGTTCTTTCCTGCAGAGGCTGCCGGAGGAATTGAGATGCTCAAAAGTCTGATTGCTCCCTATGCACATGCCGGCGTACAATTCATCCCCACCGGGGGCATTAACCTGCAAAAGGCAAAGGAATACCTGTCATTATCCCAGGTAATTGCCGTGGGCGGCACCTGGATAGCAAAAACAGAAGATATTGCCGCCGGGAAATGGAAGGATATTCAGGATCGCTGTACGGCGGTCAGAAATCTCCAAGTGTAAAATCAGTGCCGGTTTTTTAGTTCGAATAGTCTGAAGAAGTTGTCGTTCCCAACTTCAGCATAGGATTGATCCAATATTTGCTTAATTCCCATAGTAAGACTGTCGTTCTTGTGATCAAAATCTCCCATTACAAAAATATAAGGTATTCTGTGGGGTTCACCGTTTGTTTTTAAAAGTGAAAAACATCCCGGGGCTGTGTCATTTACGTAAAAATCCAGCGCAATTTGCTTGTTGTCAACTCCCCAGCCGATCAGCCTGTTGGTCTGATATACATCCGTTCGCCATTGAACAGGAAACCATTTCAGTGCTGCCTCGTAATTTTCAAGAACAGCAACCTGGTTTTTTTCCGCCCCCAGGTACCCTGAAATATGAGAATGCAGCCAGTTATCGCTGTAGTTAAACGTCAGCACCATGCTGTTGGGCCTGATCTTGTCCGATACCTGCACGATCTGATCCACATCCTTCGAAAGATGATAAAACGACCGAAAATGGACGTTGATAAAAAAGCCATGCACAAACAACACCACCACCAGGGCAAATATTCTTACAGGTTTTGGATATTTCAGGCTACCCAGCCAGATCACTAAAAACAGGTAGAAAAGCACAATCAGCCTTTCGGTCATCAGGATGGAATTGGGAACCAGAAAGAAAAGTACCAGAAAAACAACAGAAAAAGCAAGCCATATCAGGGACTGATTTGAAACAGGACCTGGGCGCAACTCATTCCCGCCTTTCCTTTGCCTGTAATTAAAAATAAGGTATAGATTGCTCAGCATCATGAATCCGAAAAAAGCCAGCAGGATGTGTGTTACCCTGATCCATGGGTCACAGAAACAAAAGGTGAGCAAGGGCCTGATGGTGGTCAGATAGCGAACCAGTTCACCTGCAGCCATGCGCGTTCCTTTTTCCACCGAATCGATGTTCAGAAAGTAGATGCCGCTGAGAACCAAAACCGGAATTGCGGCAAGAAACAGGGTTATAAACCGCTGCCTGATTTCACGAAGGTTGACGATTTTAAGGCCCCTGGCCGTTTTTTCGGTTTGAACCAGAAGTAACAGTGTGGCCGCCAGAAACAAGAGGGTAACCAGTAACATCAGCACATGCGAAAAATACAGCGCCAGTAAAAGAAGCATTAAAACAACCACATGCTGTAGGCTGATCCGGTTGCAATATTTCGCAAAATAATACGCTGTTATAAAAAGAAAGGTAAGGCCAACCGACATATTCCAAAAGCCAAAATAGAGGTTGTGGTGGTGCACAAAAATGAGCATGAAATATGTAAGCAGTCTGTTTTCAGGATAAAACAGCAACATGAATTTTCTGTAAAACAAGGGCGTCAGAACAAAATAAAAGAGCAACAATGCCTTTTCCGATAAGTATCCCGGCAATACAAGGTTCAATAAAGCCATCATAAGATGCCCCGACCAGTTGGGAACCGGAAAGTCGTTTACACGGAAAAGGTCATTGACCAGGGAATGATCGCCAAACCAGATTTCCCTGATAAGTTGTGCATTGTAAAGATGAGCCGGGCCATCGAGGGTTACAAAATGCCGGAAAGCCAGTAACGGAATGGTTCCGGCCAACAGCAGTAAACAGAACAAATAGGGTTCGTAACGGCTGAACCAGTTCTTACAGATGAGTTTCATAACCCGGATGCCAGCAATTTCTGCAGATCTTCAGGTGTATCAACGCCAAAACTATCGTAAGTGGTAAGACGCACTGCAATCCGGTAGCCGTTTTCAATCCATCGCAGCTGTTCAAGTGATTCGGCACGTTCAAGCGGCGACTGCGGTAGTGCAGTGATTTCAGGAAGCACATCGCGCCGAAAGCCATATAAACCGATGTGTATGAAAAATTCATGCGCAGACAACCATGAATCGCGCTCAGCGCCACGTATATAAGGTATGGTAGAACGACTAAAATATAGGGCCTCCTGCCTGCCGCTGACTACCACCTTGGGGCGGTTGGAATCAAACAGCTCATCCTGTGACGTTACTTTCTTAACCAGGGTGGCAATCTTTGTGTTCCGGTCGGAAAAGCATGATTTCAGCAAGTCAAGCTGCCCGGGCTCTATAAATGGCTCATCGCCCTGCACATTAAGTACCACATCATAGTGCGCCGATTGCTCTCTTTCAGCAAGCACAGCGGCTTCGGCGCATCTGTCGGTTCCGCTCTTATGTAAAGCCGAAGTCATCACTACTTTGCCTCCAAATTCCTTCACCGCGTTAAATATGCGCTCATCATCCGTTGCTACATATACGGTTTCCAGGGCTTTGGATGCCTGATCATAAACACGCCTGATCATGGACTTGCCACGAATTTCGGCAAGCGGCTTGCCTGGAAACCGGGATGATGCATACCTGGCAGGAATAATTCCCAAATAACGAAGTGGTTGCTCCATAGAAAACATGAATATTTGACAGATGCAAATTACAAAATTTCCATTAATATTGTAATTTTGTCAGATATTCAATTGGAAAGCCCTGGATTGAAACATGGAAAGACCTGATATTGTTAAAATAAAACAACGATTTGGAATTATTGGAAATTCTCCGGGATTGAACCGGGCCATTGATATTGCCGTGCAGGTAGCGCCTACCGATCTTTCGGTATTGATTACCGGTGAAAGTGGTGTGGGTAAGGAAGTATTTCCACAGGTTATTCACCAGTACAGCTCACGCAAGCATGGATCATATATAGCAGTGAATTGTGGTGCCATACCTGAAGGCACTATTGACTCAGAACTTTTCGGTCATGAAAAAGGGTCCTTTACCGGAGCTTATGAGAGCCGCAAGGGTTATTTTGAAGTAGCCCACGGTGGCACTATATTTCTGGACGAAGTTGCAGAACTTCCTTTGTCGACTCAGGTAAGGCTGCTGCGCGTTCTCGAAACCGGAGAATTCATGCGGGTTGGCTCGTCCAATATGATCAAAACCAATGTCCGGGTTATTGCCGCAACTAATGTTGATGTAACCACTGCCATTCAGCATGGAAAGTTCCGCGAGGATCTGTTTTACAGACTGAGCAGTGTACCTGTGGAAATACCCCCGGTGCGTAAACGCAAAGAAGATATCCCGCTACTCTTCAGAAAATTTGCTGTTGATTTTGCCGATCGCAACAGGATGCCTTCCATATCACTTACAGAAGACGCAATGGAAGTGCTTGTGAATTATCGCTGGCCAGGTAATATACGCCAGTTGAAGAACATAGCCGAGCAGATTTCAGTAATCGAAGAAAAGCGGATTATTACTTCAGATGTGCTGCGTTCCTATCTGCCGGATTATTCAGCTGCCAAACTACCTGCTGTTTTTGACACCATTGACAGGCAGACCTTCGCCACGGAAAGGGAAATTCTATACAAGATTCTTTTCGACATGCGGACTGACATGAACGATCTCAAGCAATACGTTCATGGAAACATCAACAAGATGACGTCCGAAACAGAGTCTCATCCTACGGGAACCCATGTGATTCCCAAATTCGTGCACGATGTAGAGCCCATTATTCCGGAAGACAAGCTGGTAAAGAAATTTGATTTAGCTAATGATTCAAATAATGATATTGAAGATACAACTGAGATAGTTGAAGAGTCGCTTTCCCTTTCCGACAAAGAAATTGAATTGATCCGAAAAGCCCTGGAAAAACATGGGGGCAAACGCAAGTATGCTGCCAATGAACTGGGTATTTCTGAAAGAACTCTTTACAGAAAAATAAAAGAATTTGATATTGAGTAAAGCATGAACATGAAATCTCCTTTTCACATAATGTTGAAGCTGGCTGCTTTACTGTCTGTCTGTCTGTTTTTGGCTTCGTGCTTTTCAATCAATTACTCAACCAAAGGCGGATATATACCTGCAGAAGCCAAAACCTTCTCCGTTCAGTATGTCGAAAACCAGGCCCGGATTGTTGAACCGGGACTCAGTCAGGAACTTACAGATAAACTGAAGGACTATCTTCAGGGAAACACGACACTTACCCTGGTAAACAGGAATGCCGATATTGACTTTGAGGCTGTGATCACTACCTATGAACCCGATAAGCCGGTAGCTATTACTGCAGGTGATGAAGCTGCTAAAAACCGCTTTACTATTGGAGTTAAGGTAAAAATGACCTGTGTGGTAAAACCCGAGTTGGACTTTGAGACCAGTTTCACTCGTTATGAAGACTACAGCTCATCCGACAATTTTGAAAGCCTCAGGGCCGATTTGACATCGAAGATGCTGGAACTGATCTTGGATGATATTTACAAGAAGGCTTTTGTAAACTGGTAACCATGCAAAAAGCAGAAATATTCATATATCTGAAACACCCGGAGCGTCTCAACACCGAATCGCCTGATAAAATAAATAAAATCAGGGATTTATACCCGTATTTCCAGACAGCCCATCTTTTCGCCCTAAAAATGAAATTTCTGGCTGCCAATGCAACCTGTCAGACCGAAATTGAACATACGGCATCCTACGTCCCTGACCGGATGGTATTATACAATCTGCTTTATCCGATTGTCGTTGAAAGCGATGATACCGTAGAAACCGATATAGAAACCAGAACAGATCAACCGGATGCTGCATTCCCGGAAACACAGGTTCCTCTGGTGGAAGCAGCACTTGCAGATGCGGTAGAATCCGCAGCTACCAAACCCACTTTGCGCGATAATATCGCAAACCTGCTTTCAATGCAGCTTGAAGAACTTGAACTGATTGACCCATCGGAAGCCGAGCTGGTTCCCGAAATTTCCCTGGACATCGAAAAAATCTATGGAAATAAGGAAGATGAACCTTCCGGTGAAGCATCGCAGGATGACCCTGATTTCTTCACCTTGGAATCCGATCATGAATCCGCTGAAAATGTGGCCGAAACAAACGAAAATGAACCGAAGGAAGAAAAGAAGTCAGCTGATGAAAAAGATTTGATCGACCGGTTTATTGAAACCAGCCCAAGAATTAAACCGACAAAAGACGACCAGCCTCAGTTAGATATTTCAGAAGACAGCGTTAAAGAACATGATGGCATGTTTACCGATACGTTGGCCAGAATATATGTAAAACAAGGCTATTACAGCAAGGCCATCTTTGCTTATGAAAAATTAATTTTGAAATATCCGGAAAAAAGTGATTACTTTGCGGATCAGATTGAAGAAATAAAAAAGTTAAAGAACAAACAGTAAATCAATACAATATGTACGGACTTATCATTGGCATTATTCTTTTTGCAAGCATATTACTGATTCTCGTAGTGCTGGTTCAGAATCCGAAAGGCGGAGGACTTGCCTCCAGCTTTTCTTCATCAAACCAGTTTATGGGGGTAAAGCGCACCACAGAATTCATTGAAAAAGCAACCTGGGGCCTGGCTGCCGGGGTATTGCTGCTTAGCGTTCTGGCAACCATGCTTCCCCGCGAAACCGAGGCTCAAAGACAATCCAGGATCAAGGACCAGATTGAAAATACAGCGGTGGATCCTGAAAGAATGCCGGCTTATCCTACCGCACCTCCCGCTGCACAGCCTGCAGAAGGTCAGGAATAAAGCCAGGTCTCCACAGGCAGGCTAAGTTACTTGAAATCGCCACTGCCAGATAAAGATGCTTGAGCATAAAAAAGTGTCAGTATGTCATAATTACTGACACTTTTTTTATTTCCGTAAAATCTGACATAACCTTAATAATATACTGATATTCTGGCATGTATTAGCTTATCTTTGCTGCTCGATCAGCGTTGTGGCTGAAAATATGTCAACCATTTGACCTGTGAAATGACCAAAAGTGCCTTTGGCATGGAATTCGTTAAACACCCTTCGTTCAATCACATGAAGTTTAACTCTAAAATCAAATATAAAATGGCAAATATTAAAGGAAAAGTTAATGCAGGTAAGGTTTTGATAAAACCTTTCCCGGCTGAGGAGAAAACAGCCAGTGGAATTATCATACCTGATTCGGCTAAGGAAAAGCCCCAGAGAGGTGAAGTTGTAAAAGTGGGCGAAGCTAAAAAAGATGAACCTGTTGTTGTAAAAACCGGTGATGTTGTTCTCTATGGCAAGTATTCCGGCACAGAACTCACCATTGAAGGTAACGATTACCTGCTGATGAATCAGTCCGACCTATTATATGTTGAATAATACCTGAACTTAAAAATACTTATACAATGGCAGCTAAAGAAATTAAATTCAATATTGAAGCTCGTGAACAACTGAAAAAGGGTGTTGACCAGCTTGCCAATGCAGTAAAGGTTACCTTGGGTCCCAAGGGCCGCAATGTAATTCTCGACAAGAAATTTGGTGCCCCGCTGGTAACCAAAGACGGCGTTACAGTAGCTAAAGATATCGAACTCGAAGATCCTTTTGAAAATATCGGTGCCCAGCTTGTTAAAGAAGTTGCATCCAAAACCAATGATGATGCCGGTGACGGAACCACAACTGCAACTGTTCTGGCCCAGTCAATTGTTACAGTTGGCCTTAAGAATGTTACAGCCGGTGCAAACCCGATGGATCTGAAAAGAGGTATCGACAAAGCTGTAATCGCAGTTATTGAAGATCTGAAGAAACAGTCCCAAACCATTGGTGAAGATAATACCAAGATTGAGCAGGTAGCATCCATCTCAGCCAACAATGATCACAGCATTGGCAAACTCATTGCCGAAGCTATGGGTAAGGTTAAAAAAGAAGGTGTAATTACCGTTGAAGAAGCCAAAGGCACCGAAACACATGTAGATGTTGTGGAAGGGATGCAGTTCGACCGGGGTTATATCTCTGCTTATTTCATCACCGATCCTGACAAAATGGAATCAGTTCTGGAGAACACCATGATCTTACTTACCGACAAGAAGATTTCCACCATGAAGGACCTGCTTCCGATTCTTGAGCCCGTTGCGCAACAAGGTCGCCAGCTGCTTATTATTGCTGAAGATATTGACGGTGAAGCTCTTGCAACCCTGGTGGTTAACAAACTCAGAGGTTCATTGAAAATTGCTGCTGTAAAAGCTCCCGGTTTTGGCGACAGAAGAAAAGAAATGCTTGAGGATATTGCTATCCTTACCGGTGGTGTAGTAATTTCAGAAGAAAAAGGTCTTACACTTGACGGCGCCAAACTGGATATGCTTGGCAAAGCTGAAAAAATTGTGATCGACAAAGAAAATACAACCATAGTAAACGGCGCAGGTGACAAGAAAAACATCGAAGGCCGCATCAAACAAATCAAGTCGCAGATGGAAACCACCACTTCCGACTACGATCGCGAAAAACTTCAGGAAAGACTTGCCAAATTGGCAGGTGGTGTGGCCGTTCTTTATGTAGGCGCTGCTTCCGAAATTGAAATGAAAGAAAAGAAAGCCCGCGTTGAGGATGCACTGAGCGCAACCCGCGCAGCTGTTGAAGAAGGAATTATTCCTGGTGGCGGTGTTGCCTATATCAGGGCAATAAAAGCTCTTGATAAGCTTAAAGGCGACAATGAAGACCAGAATACAGGTATTACCATTATCAGAAGGGCACTCGAAGAGCCTGCCCGTCAGATAGTTGAAAATGCCGGGCTGGAAGGTTCGGTCATTGTTCAGAGAATCAAGGAAGGTAAGGACGATTTCGGCTACAATGCTCAGGATGACAAATTCGAGCCCCTGTACAAGGCCGGTGTAATAGATCCTACAAAGGTAGCCCGCGTTGCCATTGAAAACGCAGCTTCCATTGCTGGTATGTTCTTATCCACAGAATGTGTGGTTGCCGAAAAACCCGAAAAAGAAGCCCCTGCACCTATGGGTGGACCCGGTGGCATGGGTGGCATGATGTAATAAAAAATCCCCCCGCAAATGCGGGGGGATTTTTTTATGGACATTGTACGGACAGGTCGCGACCTGTCCCTACGATTCAATCAATTTAAATCCCTTCCCGTGAACATTGATGATCTGGACTCTCGGATCCTCTCTCAGGTACTTTCTCAGTTTGGCAATATACACATCCATACTGCGTGCATTGAAGTAATTGTCATCCACCCATATTGTCTTCAGCGCAAAATTCCTGTCGAGCACCATATTCTTATTCGCACATAATAACTTCAGCAGATCGGCTTCCTTGGTAGTGAGTTTTTGCTCGTCATTTCCATACTTCAGGAGTTGGGTATTCGGAATGAACATATAATCCCCAATCTTATACTCATTTTGCTGGGCCCCGGTGGCATCCTTCTTCGTACGGCGTATCACGGCTTCAACCCTGAAAAGCAGTTCCTCCATGCTGAAGGGTTTGCTGATGTAATCATCAGCTCCAGCTTTGAAGCCTTCAATAATATCCTCCTTCAGCGACTTCGCAGTCAGAAAAATGATCGGAATCTCCGCGTTGGTCATTCGGATTTCCCTGGCCAGTGTAAGTCCGTCTTTTACAGGCATCATCACATCCAGGATACACAGGTCATAATGGCTTTTTACAAAGCTCTTATAGGCCTTTTCTCCGTTAATAAACCAATCCGCATCATAGGATTTAACCAGAAGATACTCTCTCAAAAGCATCCCCAGGTTTTCATCATCCTCGGCAAGTAAAATTTTAATCTTTTGCATGGCGCAGCGTGTCTTTCAATGGTAAATATATCTTAAAGGTACTTCCTTTATGTAACTCACTTTCAACCTCCACATACCCCTGATGTGCTTCAACAACCATTTTCACATAACTCAACCCCAGTCCGAACCCCTTCACCGTGTGAACATTACCGGTAGGAACTCTGAAAAACTTTTCAAAGATACGCTTTTGATCATTACGGTTGATGCCGATACCGTTGTCCGTTACAGCAATCATAAAGAATTCCATCTTAGTGGCTGTTTCCACCCTGATCTCGGGGTCCAGATCGCAATACTTGATGGCATTATCCAGCAAATTGGACATTACGTTGGTAATATGCACCTGGTCAGCCTGCAATAAAAAACGCTCTGCCTGCAACGAGGTGCTGAGCTTACCGTTTCGGCTTTTCAACTGAATGGAAAAATTATCCACCACACCGCTGATCAACTCATGCATGTTGACCTCACCGGTCTTCAGCTTGATTTTGCCCTTGTCGAATACGGAAGTTTGTAAAACTTTCTCCACCTGATTTCCAAGTCTTCTGCACTCTTCGCTGATAATTTTGGATATCTGGCCCATGTTTTTGAGCTCTGTAGGAATTGATTTATCGCCCAGCATCTGTGAAGCCAGTGAAATGGTAGATATAGGGGTTTTCAACTCATGGGTCATGTTGCTGATAAAATCGCTGCGGATCTCTGATAATCTTTTCTGCCTGAACATAATGAACACGGTGAGGGCAAAGCTGATCAGGATTGTCAGGGTAAGCAGCAACGAAGATCCGGCCAAATAGCTCAGTGAACGGAACAGGAAGTCTTCCTTCTCGGGAAAATAAATCTTGAGGTAGCTGGAATGCGCATATATGTCATTGGGAAACAGCTGAATGCTGTAATACTCCGCTTCGGCAAACGGATTGTAATGAGCAGACTGGTAAGCAGTATCATTGTTCATGCGAAGAACTGCGTATTCATAGGGCAAATCAATTTGTGTATCAGCAAGCACCTTATGAATTACATTTTCCATCTCAGAGGAACTGATCCGGTCTTCAATGCGGGGCGAACCTGTAAACATGGAAGCCACAATCCGGTCAACAAACAAACGCTGGTTATTCAGAAACTGCCGGGCTTCTCTTTTGCGCCTTTCAGATAAATCACCCAACTGATCCTCCTCTTCTGTCAGCTCACTATTTGCAACGCCAACCGGTTGCATACCTGTAGCGTTACCGGTATCTGCAGGCGTCATATACATTAGGGAATCGGCAGAAAGCGGATTCAATAACCGGGATGATATTTTGTTCACTTCAAGCCGCTCTATTTCATGCGTTATGTCGATCATTGCACGGGTAATCAACTGGTCAAACTGCTTTTCTTTAACAAGAACTGCATTCTTAATCCAATATGCCTGAACCAGCAGCAAGGTCGCCATTGCCAGGCCCATAAACACCGTTACAATCCAAATGATTTTTTTGCTCATGAGACAAAGATAGGTTTCATAACTTTGTGCCCGTAAGCTTTTTAACATTCTTTAACAGTTATTGGACTTTGTTAACCGGCAGTTATGTTAACTTAGCTTAAGCAAACAAATAACAGTTGAATACAACACAATCTTCCCCGAAAATGTTGTTTCAAACAACTCAATTTTAGGTTATCAGGCTAAACAGCAGTAGTTAGGTTAAACAAGGCCCCGTCAGTGACGGGGCTTTTGAATATTATAAAAGCCGTTCGTTTATAGCATAATAATTGCATTCATTATGTATTTTTATATCCTGAATAAGTAACAGTGGCAGCATAAGGATGTACACGAATGAGATCAGAAGCAAGCAACACGATTGATGAAATAGTTTTTGAGAACCGGAACAGGGAATATGGTTCCTACCGGCTCAGAAGACATTACTACAGAAGGGCTCTGGTAAGTTTTCTTATTGTAGTTTCTTTTGCGCTCATCATCTCACTGGGTTACTTCTGGTATGTTAATGCAGCAGGTAACGCCTCAGCCCTGCTTAATCCCTCCACCAACCCATACCTGAAAAGCATAGATGGCTCCTTGCTGAGCAAGGAAGAACTGGATGCCTACCTGCGTAAAGCCGCGTCTCCGGAAGAAGAGCTTTTCGAAGAAGTTTTAATTAAGCCGCCTGATCCCATGCACAATTTCACGGTAACCGAAAATGCCGTGCAGGATTCCTTTACACCTCCGGAAGAAGTGAAGTCCAATACCGATATGATTTCTGGTACCGAATCATTTGAAGACAGCGTGGTTTTCGGAGGGTATTTGGTTGGCGATGGAACGGATGCCAGTTCAGGAGGATATCTTGACAAGCTTCCTGAATTTCCGGGTGGAATAAACGCTGTTACCCGGTATCTTGAATTGAACGTGCTCTATCCGCCACAGGCTGTCAAACAGAAGATTCATGGCATTGTGCTGATCAGTTTTGAAGTGAACAGGATGGGCCTGGTTGATAATATCAAAATTGAAAGAAGTATCAATCCAATTGTAGATGCGGAAGCGGTGAAGGCCATAAAGGCCATGCCACGCTGGAAGCCCGGCATGCGTCACGGTCGTCCCATACCTGTTAAATTTGTAGTTCCTGTGAATTTTATGCCCATGAGTTGAACCATGCAATCAGAATTCATGTAATTTTGTAGCCTTTAGGAATTTTTTACGTTAAACTGTTGAACTGAAAATTTTGTTTATGATAAATAGCGTGTTGTTGTTTGCCCAGGAAGCCTCTGCGGAATTTGCCATGGAAATGACCAAAACCGGCGGATCTGCCGGTGAAATTAATTTCCTCACCATGTTCATCAAAGGAGGCTATATCCTCATCCCCATTGTTATTCTTTCCATTGTTGCCGTGTATCTGATTATCAAAAAATACCTTGACATCAGAAGATTTCTGGTCATCGACCCGGGATATGTAGCCTATTTCAACGACCTGCTCAGAAAGGGCGACATGAAAGCCGTTGCGGAACACCTTGAAAAAGAAAATACATCGTATGCAAATATTTTCAGGCGTGTGGTCGTGAAAATCGGTAAACCTACTGAGGAAATCGAAAGCACACTGGAATCAGCAAGTAACATCGAAATTGCCCGGGTGAGCAAAAATCTCGGCTATTTGGGACTTATTGCAGGTATTGCGCCCATGCTCGGATTTATAGGAACCATATCAGGTATCATCAAAATCTTTTACAACATTTCTCTTACTGATAACATCAGCATCGGAATCATCTCGGGAGGTCTTTATGAAAAAATGATCTCAAGCGGCAGCGGACTTATCGTGGGCATCATAGCGTTTACCGGTTACCACATCCTGAATATGAGAATTGACCACTTCATATCGCAGGTTGAAGAAGAGGCATTTGAATTTATGAATATTGTCAGCCGTTAATCCATGAAAATAAAAAGAAAGCATGAATTCAAACCCGAGGTAGCAACTGCCTCTCTGAATGACATCATGTTTTTTCTGTTGTTGTTCTTTCTGATTGTGTCTACTTTTGCCAATCCGCATGTAATCCGCCTGTTCCTGCCTAAGGCCAATTCAAGTCAGACTATTGCCAAAAAGCAGATGACACTTTCCATCACACGGAAAAAGCTCTATTATCTCGATGAGAAACCTGTGCTTTACCAGGATCTGGAATCGGAATTATCCAATATCAAATCCGGGCTGCCTGATGTAACTATTGTTGTGCGTGCTGATGGCTCTCTGACCATACAGGACCTGGTAGATGTGCTTCAGATCGGAAGCAACCTGGATATCAAAATGATTCTGGCCACTGAAAAGAAAGGTGGAAATTAGTCCTATTCATGAAAAAGCTGGCCGATATTTTTCATCTGGCCGGGCAGTAACACAAAAAGGGCTGATATGATGGTTATTGATTTCACCTCTTTGATGATCTGGCTGAAATCGTCTTCAGTCAACTCCCCTATAATCTGAATGATAAAGTCCATATTCCGGATCTCGGGAAAAAGAATCCCGTCGGGACACCGGTTGGAGAACAGGTAATACTTCAGGTACCGGTCTTCGTCTTCATAAAAGAACCGGCTGAATTCCATATCGGCACCGTGTTTTTTGTTGTGCATGACCAGGTTGCCAATTCTTACAAATTTCATTTTCAGCTGGTTGTTAATTGCCCATACCAGCCTGTAATCGTTCTCATGTGAAGATATCCCGATCAGTTTGTAATTGAAATCCTCCTCAACCTTGAGTTTGAGCGTTTTCTTTTCTGTTTGTCCAGATTTCATGTGAATTGTTAAGCTGCCCTAAAGTTATGAAAAAGCTTTCAGACTAACTCAGCTTACCCGGCTAGCCTTCCAGCATGTGCAAAGCCTGACAGGCAGCGTTTTGTTCCGATTCTTTCTTTGAAGTTCCGCTTCCCCGGCCAACAAGATCATCAACAACAAAGAGGTGGGTAATAAATATAGGGGAATTCGACTTTTCATCCATTTCCTCAAACGAGGTAAAATTAATAGTCTTCTTGTTTTTCTGGCCCCATTCAATGATCCGGCTCTTGAAGTCGGTTTCAGTGGCAAGCAGCCGGTTGATGTTGATGTCGCTCTGGATGATCCTTTCCAGTACAATTTTCTTGGTCCGTGTGTAACCCTTATCCAGGTATAGTGCCCCAATCAGGGCCTCCAGGGCATCGCCATACACCGATTTGTGATTGTCTTTTGACATCTTGGAAATGATCATTTCGCTAATTCCCAGCTTAATGGCCATATGATTCAAATGATCGCGGTTCACCAGCTTCGATCGGGTTTGGGTCAGAAATCCTTCCTCCTTGTCGGGGAACCTTCTGAAAAGATATTCTGCAATCATCGAATCCAGGATGGCATCGCCCAAAAATTCAAGGCGTTCGTTATTCACCCTGGTATCATTGAAAACAAAATTCGAGGCTGACTTATGAATAAAGGCAAGCTGATACAATTCCATATTCCTGGGACTAAATCCGAGAATACGCCTGAGTTGCCTGGTAAAACTTCTTTCGGGGGTAAACAGGTAATTCTTTTGGAGCCGGAAAATGGACTTCAACACAATGGTTATGAAGAATATTTTCTAAATATAACCGAAGTATTATGGCCTCCGAAACCAAAGGTGTTGCTTAAAGCTATATTTACTTTTCGCTTTTGGGCAACGTTGAAAGTAAAATTCAGTTTGGAATCTACTTCCTCGTCCGGGTTCTTAAAATTAATAGTGGGAGGAATAACATCGTACTTCGTAGCCAGAATTGCAGCAATAGCTTCAATGGCTCCGGCGGCTCCCAGCAGGTGACCCGTCATGGACTTTGTTGAACTGATATTCAATTTATCGGCATGTTCTCCAAAAACACCCCTAATGGCTTTTGATTCAGAAATATCACCCAGCGGCGTTGATGTGCCATGAACATTGATATAATCAAGGTCTTCAGGCTTTAAATTGGCATCTTCCAAAGCATTCTTCATCACCAGCATGGCACCAAGTCCATCCGGATGAGGTGCAGTTAAATGATGTGCATCAGCAGATAAACCTCCGCCGATCATTTCGGCGTAAATTTCAGCTCCACGGCTTTTGGCATGCTCATATTCTTCGAGGATCAAAGCTCCGCCTCCTTCTCCCAAAACAAATCCGTCGCGGGTTTTGTCAAATGGACGCGATGCAGTTTTGTATTCAGCATTGTTGGTGGAAAGTGCATGCATGGCATTGAATCCGCCGATACCCGGCTCGCAGATCACTGCTTCCGATCCGCCGGACACAAAAATATCAGCTTTGCCCAACCGGATCAGGTTGTAGGCATCAATAATAGCATTAGTGCCAGTTGCACATGCGGATACTGTTGCATAATTAGGACCTCTGAAGCCATACTTGATTGAAATATGTCCTGCTGCAATATCCGAAATGATTTTGGGTATAAAAAAAGGATTAAATCTGGGAATATTGTTGCCCTTAAAATAATCCCCCAATTCGCTTAAAAAAGTATTGAAACCACCAATGCCTGAACCAAAGATTACTCCCACCCGATCCTTGTTGATCTTTTCAAGATCAATGCCCGAGTCCTTAACCGCTTCGTCAGCAGCCACCAAGGCATATATCGTAAATAAATCTAACTTCCTGGCTTCTTTCCGGTCGAAGTAATCTTCAGGCTTGAAGTTTTTAACTTCACAGGCAAATTTGGTTTTGAAATTCGTGGTGTCGAAACGAGTAATCAGGTCAGCCCCACTAACACCGTTAAGTAAATTATTCCAGTATTCATTAACTTTATTTCCCAATGGGGTTACCGCACCGAGTCCGGTAACAACAACTCGCTTCAACTCCATAAATGACAGTGTTGGTAAAAAAACAAATTACTTCTTTACGTTCTCATCAATGTACTTGATTGCGTCGCCAACTGTGGCAATGTTCTCAGCAGCATCGTCGGGAATTCCAATATTGAACTCCTTTTCAAATTCCATGATTAACTCAACGGTATCCAGTGAATCAGCACCCAAATCGTTCGTAAAACTAGCTTCGGGGGTTACTTCGCTTTCATCAACACCTAATTTGTCAACAATAATAGCTTTTACTCTAGATGCAATGTCTGACATAATACCTAATTTTAATTATTACTTTAATTAAAAAAAATGTTGTGCAAAGAAAATGCATTCATAATGAAAAAACAAACAAATTTTCAGATTTCTTTAAAATGAGCCTTTTAATTCGTTAAATCTCAGTTAATTTGCAGTGATATACAACATTATAAAACCATGTACAAGCTCGCTATTTTTGCCTCAGGATCAGGTTCAAACGCTGAAAATATCATCCAACACTTTCAGCATCACCCCACAATAGAAGTGACCTGTATATGCACCAACCGACCCGATGCTTATGTAATTGAACGCGCGCGTAAAAATAAGGTACCGGTGCTCGTTTTTACCCGCGAAGAGTTTTATCAGTCAGAAAAAGTTCTTGACTTTTTGCACCGCAACCAGATCAATTTCATTGTACTCGCCGGCTTTCTTTGGCTGGTTCCGGAATACCTGATCAACAGTTTTCCCGGAAAAATAATCAATATCCATCCAGCCCTCCTGCCCAAATACGGGGGCAAGGGCATGTACGGCAACAAGGTACACCAGGCCGTGATCGATCATCATGAAACCCTTTCAGGTATCACCATTCACCTGGTAAATGGCGAATATGACCGGGGCGATACCCTGTTTCAGGCCACCTGTAAGGTTGACCCGGCTGATACAGCAGAATCACTGGCTTCCAAAGTGCATCAACTGGAATATCACCATTTCCCGGGCATTATTGAACAGGAGGTAATGAAAAGGATGCGTTCTGAATGAACTATATCGACATACATACCCATACTTATTATCAGGATCCGGAGGTTACCCTGCTGCTGAATACCTTTCCCGAAGAAACAGATAAAACCGGTCTTCCTGTAATGCTTTCCATGGGACTGCATCCCTGGCACATCAACGAAAACAATTGGGAGGAAGTCGCGGAAACAATAAGGCAATCGGCATCAACCAACCCGCATGTTGCTGCCATTGGTGAAACAGGATTAGACAAGACCATTTTCTGCCCGTTACCCGTGCAGGAAAAAGTATTTCTTGCCCAATTACTGGTTGCAGAGACTTTCCGAAAACCGGTTGTGATTCATTGCGTTCGTTCATACAGCGAAATGCTGGCCCTGCGTAAAAAATCGGATCAGCGCATACCCTGGATTTTTCACTGGTTTAATGCCGACGAACAAATTGGCCGCGAACTCATACGGAAAAACTGCTACCTGTCTTTCGGCCATATGCTGTTTAACAATAAGAGCAAAGCCTTCCGGGTATTCAAAACCGTACCCCCGGAAAACATTTTTTTTGAAACAGATGACGCCGGTTACACCATCAGGCAGGTTTATGAACAAGCGGCCTTGCTAAAAAATTTACAGGTCACCGACCTGAAAAAAAAGATATTTGATAATTTCGTCCGTTGTTTTCAAAAATAATATCATGGAACATTGGCTCAGCCGCTCCGAACTGCTGATCGGCAAAGAAAACATGGATAAACTGGCAGGTGCGCATGTGCTGGTGGCCGGACTTGGAGGAGTGGGAGGTTATGCTGCCGAACTGCTTTGCAGGGCCGGTGTCGGAACACTTACCTTAATTGACGGTGATGAGGTCAGTGTTACCAATTTGAACCGGCAACTTATTGCCCTCAATAGTAACGTGGGAAAACCTAAATCACAGCTGTTTGAGAAAAGGTTCAGGGACATCAACCCGGAAATCAAATTGAACATTATTGGAGAATACCTGAAAGAAGACCGGTTTGCCGCTATATTGGATCAGCAATTAGACTATGTGGTGGATGCCATAGACACACTCACTCCCAAAGTAACCCTGCTTGCCGAAACGGTTAAAAAGGGTTATCCTGTGGTTAGTTCCATGGGGTCAGGAGGTAAGTTGCACCCCGAACGGATTGAAATTGCTGATATTTCTGAAACAAACCATTGTAAATTCGCCTATATGGTAAGAAAATACCTGCACCGACAGGGAGTTTACAAAGGCATAACCGCCGTTTATTCACCTGAACAGGTAAGTAAAAAGGCCATTCGTGAAGTTACCGGGGAGGAAAACAAAAGATCGGTTGTGGGCACCATTTCATACATGCCCCCGGTGTTCGGTTGCTTTTGCGCTTCGGTGGTGATCCGGCACCTGATTGACAATTAAATAAATCTAATCGCATTATTTTAAATAGGCTCTCTTGCTGCAACCTTTTTATCAGTTAATTGTCTTTGAGGTAAACCCTTACCTATGAAATCATCTTTACTGACAATTGCCCTGCTGCTGTGTGTCTGCACATTAATAAAATCTCAATCAATTACTCAGACCATCAGGGGAACCGTGCTTGAAATGAACACCGACATCCCTGTGGTGGGCGCCTCTGTGGTTGTTCTGAATTCCAACCCTTTATCAGGAACCATCAGCAACGAAAAGGGAGAATTCCGGCTCGAAAAAATCCCTGTTGGCAGGCATACACTTCAGATCAGCTTTATTGGTTATAAAACAGTTACACTTCCGGCACTCGACCTGATGTCGGGCAAGGAACTGGTGCTCAAGATCGCCCTTGAGGAAAACATCATCGAAACAAGTGAGGTAGTAATTAAAGCCAACGGCAGGAAAGACAGGCCCCTGAACGATATGGCCATGGTGAGTGCCCGTTCGTTTTCGGTTGAACAAACCGAAAGATATGCGGGCAGTTGGGGTGATCCGGCCAGAATGACCCAAAACTTTGCCGGCGTGATGATCGGCTCCGACCAGGTCAATGCCATCATCATCAGGGGAAATTCCCCATCGGGACTGCTGTGGAAACTAGAAGGAGTGCCAATACCCAATCCCAATCATTTCGGCGATATGGGATCTACCAGCGGTCCGGTAAGCATGCTGAACAACAATGTGCTTAATAATTCCGACTTTTTCAGCGGCGCCTTTCCGGCGCAATACGGAAATGCCGTTTCCGGTGTTTTCGACCTGGGCCTCAGAACCGGCAACAATGAAAAACATGAATTCCTCGGCCAGGTTGGATTCAATGGTTTTGAACTGGGTGCAGAAGGACCATTTTCATCCAAATCAGATGCCTCATACCTGGTCAACTACAGGTATTCCACCATGGGCGTGATGGATGCCCTGGGAATTGACATAGGCGTGGGAGCCATACCCTATTACCAGGACCTGGCACTGAAGATCGACCTTCCTGGAACCAGCCTGGGAAGATTTACCCTCTTTGGTATGGGAGGTAGGAACAGCATCACTTTTGACGATGAAAATGAGTACAACAGGCGATACTATACGGATTTTGTTTCAAAAGTAGGGGTACTCGGACTCACCCACATCATCCGCTCGGGAGAAAACTCCAGGTTTAAAACAACCGTAGCCGGAACCTTCCATGGGAGCAGCACATTGAGCGATACCTATAAAAACGACATTTTGGAGGATTCCTATGGCGATGATTTTACCGAATCGCGACTTATTGTATCGGAAGAATTCAGAAGTAAACTGAACGTCCGGGATAATCTGATTCTTGGCTTAACAGCAGAAGCCCTCAGCATGAATTATCTCGACAGCATGTTCATTGACGATGCGGGAATCTACGTTCACCATTTCGATATGGAAGACAACCTGGTGCTCTTTCAGGGTTACGGACAATGGCAGCATAAATTCTCAAACCGGGTATCCATGGTATCCGGACTGCATTTTCAGAAAACCAGCATCAATGATGAACTGGCAATTGAACCCCGCTTTTCAGTGAACTGGCAATTGAACGAAGCACAATCGGTAAGCCTGGGATATGGATTGCACAGTCAGATGCAGGCCCGAAATGTGTACTTCAGGGAAGTGCTCATTGACACCCTTCAGGGAACCTATGTCAAACCCAACAAAGACCTCGATTTCTCAAAAAGCCACCATATCGTCATCGGATACAATCATTTGTTTAATGAAAACCTGCGGTTAAAGACAGAAGCATATTTCCAGGCACTTTATGACCTGCCTGTAAAAAGTTATCCGTCAACCATTTCAACTGTCAATTCCGATGCCGGCTATTACGGCATGAACCTGGACAGCCTGGTTAACAAAGGCACAGGGAGGAACCTGGGTGTGGAGATCACCCTGGAAAGGTTCCTGACCGGCAATTATTATTACCTGGCCACCCTGTCACTGTTCGACTCAAAATATAAGGCCAGCGACGGCAAGCTGCGCAACACAGCCTATAACGGGAATTATGTGCTGAACCTGCTGGGCGGTTATGAATTCAACCTGAAAAATCAGAATTCAATTACTGTTGACCTGAAATTCACCTGGGCAGGGGGTATGCGCACCATTCCTATTGATTTTGAGAAATCTCAGGAGGAAGGCGCAACCGAGTACGACTTTGATCATGCCTTTGAGGATGCCCAGTCGGATTACTACAGGGTCGACCTGCGCATAGCCTACCGGATGAACCGCGCCAAATACAGTCAGGAATGGGCACTGGATATAACCAACCTCACCAATCACAAAAACCGGTTCTTCGATATGTACAACCCCGATACCGGAAAAGTCGAAGAAGCCTCGCAAATGGGAATAGTACCCGTTATGCTGTGGAGAATAAGGTTTTAGAGACGTTGCACGCAACGTCTCCTGTTAAATTTTTGCATGCAATGCCCTTTATAAAGGCGTTAGAACAGCGGCAGCTATTGTGAAGTGTCGGTCATTGCGAGCGAAACGCAGTGGAGCGTGGCAATCTGTTTCGAAGCGCAGCTCAACGAAGTTAATCTCTAACGAGTACCTACTAGATATAGATTGCTTCGGTCGTCGTACCTCCTTCCTCGCAATGACGCATTTTAACAGTGGCAACGGCAGCCAAATAGTATTTTAATTCAGCCATACGGTAGCATCTGAATTATTCCTACATTTATGCATCAAATTCTGGCCGTAAATGGATAAGGAAGTAATAGCCGCAATAGCACTTGGAATAGGTTTAAGCGCCAGCGCCGGTTTCAGGGTATTTGTTCCCCTTTTCGTAGCCAGCATTGCAGCACATACCGGATTCCTGCCCGTAAACGAAGGCTTTCACTGGCTGGCCGGCTGGCCGGCCATGATTTGTTTTGGAACTGCTACCGTTGCAGAAATTCTGGCTTATTACATACCGGTTGTAGACAACTTACTCGACACCATTACCACACCAATGTCGATTATGGCAGGCACCCTGATGCTGACCTCAGTGCTGCCCATTGACAATGAATTTCTCAAATGGATCAGCGGTTTTGTGTTTGGGGGTGGCACAGCAGCCACCATACAGGCCGGGAGCGTTTTAACGCGGCTTGCCTCCACCAAATTAACCGCCGGGATGGGAAATCATGCGGTGGCCACCGGTGAGCACACCGCAGCCATTGGCACTTCGCTGCTTTCACTGGTGATCCCCGTAATTGTTGCCCTCCTGGTATTGGTACTTATTGTTTTCATCCTGCTGAAAGTGAAAAAAAAGATAACACATTAAGAAGCCATTAGCTGTTGGCCATTAGCTATTAGCTCTTGGCTCTTGGTTCTTGGTTCTAAAATATGCTAACAACCTAAACACGATCTCACAAATGAAATTTCAATTCAAAGGCTGGCAAAGGGTTCTGCTGATAATAATACCCTACGCACTGATCATGGGACTTTTTCAAATGGTTGGTCTGATCGTTACCGGATCGGATCTTACCGACAGCAATTTCAATTTCAGCCTGTGGCAGGATGTGATTATCATATTATTTACACTTGCCGGTACCATACTGGTTATCTGGTTTTTTCAAAAATTCATCGACAAAGAACCCTTTGCAGACATCGGACTTTCCATTAAAAACAGGGGAAAGGATATCGTCCTGGGCCTGTTGTTCGGACTGCTCATGATTACCCTGGGTTATGGAATACTGATCATACTGGGTGAAATCCAGTTTAGCAGCATCAACTTTAAGCCTACAGAACTCTTACTCAGCGTGGCGCTTTTCATCCTGGTTTCATTTAATGAAGAACTGTTCATGAGAGGATACGTGCTGAAGAACCTGATGTCATCAATGAATAAGTACATTGCCCTGCTGATCTCATCACTGGCCTTTGCTGCCATGCACCTGCTGAACCCCCATTTCAGCCTGATTACTTTTTTTGTAATTGCCTTGTCAGGCGTCATCCTCGGATTGGCTTACATCTATACCAAAAATCTATGGTTCCCGATCAGCCTTCATTTCAGCTGGAACTTCTTCCAGGGCACTATTTTCGGGTTCAATGTAAGCGGACAGGATGACTATTCACTGATTGAACAGGTCCGCACGCAGGACAACCTGATCAACGGAGGTCTCTTTGGATTCGAAGGGTCCCTGCTTTCAATCGGACTCCTTGTGATTTTCACGGCAATTACCTGGAAGGTTTATTATAAACAGGACAAATTATGGCAATAGATTGGTTATCCGGCGTTAAAGACATCACAGGACTGATTTCCAGCCTGGGAAATCTGATCAAGAACAACCGTGCAACCGGCGACCTGTTGCTGAGAGAATTGCACATCAACATGAAGGCTTTTGAAACAGCGCAGAAATCGCAGGTTGTGGATTATGACCGGCTTCTTGACCTGATCAAAAACGATATGATCAAAAAAGCCCGCCAGGACCATTTTGCTTTTCAAACCATTAAGGCAGGATCGGTCAAAGAGAATCACATTCGTGATGAAAGAAACAAAAGGTATCTCGGAAAAGACTGCGCCTGGCTTTTTAAAAATATGGATGAGAAAATCGAAGACCTGCAGAATCAGAAAAAATACCATGGCTCTCTAAACCGCATTGAAAGCACAAACATCGCGCTGCAATTCTCCAATTTGTTTTATAAAATGAAGCTGCTGACCGAGTTCATCAGCGAATGAAATCTGCAGATATCCGGTAATAGTTCATGCTTCTGTTTCTGAAAGCAGGAATCACAATAGTATCTGAAAGCGTGTCATAGTATCTGATTGGTTCGGGAAATGAAGCCTTTTTTTTCCATTTCAGAATCGATTTTTCCGAAATATTTCCGAACTCATCAACAGCCACTGCTTTTAAATAGGACTTCCGGGGATTGCTGAAAACCTTCTGCGGTGCCTGCGTATCTATATTCCGAATATCATCATTAAAGAAAAGGATGATCCCTGATTTATCTAGCGGAGCCATCAGGGCATAGGAACAGTTGTTGGTCAGAAGCGGACTCATATAGCCTGTTTCCCTGACAAAGCTTCTGTAATCCATCAACTCGAAAGGCACAGATTCTGTAGTGCCATAATTAAAACTTTGCTTCTTCCTGATTAATCTGGTCCAGTATACCTGTCCGCTTTTATCATAACAGGTAACAATCAGGTGATTATAGTTATTAAAATTCTGGTTGAAAACCTGTTCGGTAATAACCAGTATCTTTCCGTTATTTCTGAAAACCATATCAGAAACAACATAATTCACCAATTCATCATTTCTGATCATCGGATCTTTTGTTTGGGCCAAATCAGTCAAAAGTGCCTCATCAAACTTATCCAGTTGGATACTTGAAATGAGCCCCCCCTGGTCATTAATCTTAAAAAAGAAAGTGCCACGAACTCCAAACTTCAGTATTTCCGAATAAAGTCCAGAACAAAACAATTCGCCATCCTGAGTTCCTATTATTTTTATACCTCTGATATACAAATCAGGCAGGGTCAACGGATACTCCATATGTGTATTCCCCTCATTGGTATACCTGTATATGGCATACATGTTCTTTACCTCTTGCACAAGCGACAAAATCGATTCTCTTTTCAACAAACTGAGAATGGAAACATTACCCACCTCATCTACAATATATTTATTATCCGTGGGTCCCTGACCATTGTACTGGAATGTGTCTTTTCTTTTCCATACCAAACTCAATCCTTCATCAAATACAAAATACTCATTAAACTGGACTCCCGACATGTGCAACTTAATTCTTGAGGCTATAAGCAGTTTGGTTTCATGTTTTGAAAGCACAATATGAAATACTGGCCAGTTCCCATTAACAAAATCAACCGTGGTCAGTTCAATCAGTTCAGTTAACGGGAGCAGGCTGTTTTTATCGAGTTTCTGATAATAAAGTATGGTTTCACTGAATTTGCGATGGGTAACAAAAAGGTACAGCTCATTGTAAAAATGCACCAGGGCTTCCAGGTCATAAGTTTTCAAACCTTTGAAAAGTTTTATTGGTTCTTCATGAACTTTATTGAGCTCCTGATCAAGCTTTGCTAGAAAATGCTGTGAAGCCTCAAATTTGATCACATAGAAATAATCCCGGTCATGTGCAAACACTTGTTGCTTGCTAATGAGGCTGCCGAGTACTTCCTTTTCGCTGCTGGTAACCCGGATCTCCTGGGTAGCTGCAGGGCGTATGCAAATGCAAAAGATTACAGCAGCAACAACTGATTTTAGGCATGCGGTTTTCATAGCTGATATAACTTAATTATACCAAAGCTAATAAATAGTTCTTGTTTTTTGTAGTTATGACCGGGTTACCTGAAAACCTACCTGGCTGACATTCATTTGCACAAATCTTGCTTTTTTGTTGAGGGGATTCTGAGTAAGAACCGATTGAATTCTGGAGGCAGCATCCTTGTCCCTTGCAGCAATCAGCATATACCCGCCCCCTCCTGCACCAGGAAGCTTATACCCCAACGCCAGGTCGCTGATGTGATTGATTATTTGCTCGATTTCCGGTGTGTTGGTGCCACTATCAAGCGCATTGTTCAGTTTCCACGACCTTGCTATCATACCTGCGGTGAGGCCGTAATCCGACCGTTGCATGGCATCTGCCATATGGTAAGCATGCTGCTTAATCTCGTCGAGGATACGCAGGCGATGCCCTTCGTTCAGGAACATGCCACGAACAATATCAGAAAGTATGTTCTTGGCAACGCGGGTAATACCTGTAAAATACAGGAGCCAGTTATCCTTATACTCCATATTGCTGAACAAGCCTTCCGGCATCCATCTGACACCAACTTTTTCCTGTTGTCCGGGATCGGTTTCAATAAGCTTGATGCCATGAAGAATACCTCCATACTGATCCTGCCATCCTCCCCCGGTTGTCAGTAATTGCTCCAGTATGAGCGTATTGTGGCATATTACCTGCTGATCCCACTTCAGCGAGCAAAAGTCAGAAAGCGATCCAAGCAATGTGGCCGCCAGTATGGAACTGGTACCTAATCCCGATCCTTTGGGTATTGCTGCCAAAAGCGATATTTCAAAACCTCCGCCAAAATCGTCAAGCTGCTCCTCCAGTGAACGGTAGCGAACCTCACAGAAATCCGGATGAAATCCTGCCATGTACAGGGCCGCTTTTGGAATGGAAAAAGCAGAGCCAACCTGGTTGTACAACAACAGTTCATCAAATGAACTGACGGTTTCAGAAACTCCGTTATCAATAGATCTGAGCGTAATTCTTTTTTCAGGGCAGTGCCTGATATATACTTGTATGGGTGGTTGGCCATTCAAATCCACGGCCATATTGAGCACAGCGCCTCCATGTTGCAGGCAGTAAGGAGGTGTATCAGACCATCCTCCTGCCAGGTCAAGCCGGGCCGGACTGCGCCCCCATACAATCTGATCAGCAAATACATTGAGCTTTGGCATCTGTTTTCGTAATGCCGGACTTGTGATGGCAGTCCGCAGTACATCAAATGCCAATGCTTCCTCCTTGCCACCATCAATACCTTTGAGCCGCATCACCTCCGACCGGAACATGTGATCCCTGAAACGCAGCATCGGCGATTCGTTTACCGGCAACGGTTCCGGCAAAGCCAATCCGCCTTTAGCAAATTCCCCGGCAATGTGTCTGAGATCACTCTGGTAAAAAACACTGCGCTTATAATTAACCGACAATTTCTGCAGGTTTTGTTGCCTGAAACGTTCACGTTGGCTGAATAGCCTTTGCAAATTGGCTTTTGCGCTGATGTCAGCTGCCGATAGCCGTTCCGAGGCCAACCACAGTGCCCGCTGGTCAGGAAGATTCTCACCTCTCAGTATCCACTGAATCATCACTTCAGTTACCTCCGGTATTTTCAAAACCGGGAACAGGGGGGCTGTCTGCACATCCATATCATGCGTCAATCCGGCCTGGTCAAATAACATTCCCCTTTGTTCAAACCATTGTTTTAACGGTTTTTCCATCCACAACGTGCCCGCGTTGCCAACCTGTCCGTTAAAACTATCCTGCATGCCATAGGCTCTGATGCAATACTCCTGGTCTCCAACAGGAACAAAATCCAGACAGAGTCCTGAATCCAGACTAATTGCCCAGTCATTCCCGGGGATACCGGTAATCACATGATGGTTCTGAATAGTCCATGTTGAAGGTATGTGGCTGTTTTCAATCCATACGTGGTGATGCCGGCTCGTCCAGTCAATATCAGCCAGCGCATTCTGTACAAATATGGATGGATGGGGCTTTACCCTGTTGTGCATGATATTTCGCTGGTCCTGAATTCGGTTTTGAATGTTTTCGGTTGATGAAATGAGTTCAGGAGATGTGCCGTAATGATAAAATACACCCTTGTTCAGGGGTACAACTGCCGAAGAAAGCTGCCCGATTTCCGGGTCCGCCATAGACGGATAATCCCCCAGGCAGGTACCAAAGGAACTATAGAGATCATAAAAATCCGGAGTTCGGTTCCTGAAATCACTGCCATTCCAGCCGCATTTTCGCATCAGCAAATCAACTGCCTTGTCACTCAATATCCACACACCCACATCCATAAGGTAGAGATGCGATTCCGACAGCCGTTCAATGGTTCCCAGATCGGCTTTTTGAAGCATGAAATCAAGCTGCTGCGGATTGTTGCGCGGTGTAAAAAAAACGCCGTGTCGCGAGGCCAGGTGCGGATCGGTCCAGATACCAAAACATACCACATCAGCATCCGGCAGGGTAAAGGGAATTTCAGGAGATTGCAGCAACACATCTCCGGCCGCAATCATCACATGCTGACCGGCACCTGACGCTTCCATAATGCGTTCCAGAATAGGCAACTGCAAATCAAGTAATGTCTGATCAATCCGTTGCCCCCTGCTCCAGCGGAATACAGGTACCGGAGCCAGTATCTTCCCGGAAGGTGCATACGCCGGTAACCTGCGACTTTGACCTCCGGCATGTATAATAATTTTTTTGTCTGCAGCCAGATAATCGGTAAAAGATCCTGAATGGTTGACAAATTTCTGATGCCCGGCAAGCAGCCAGGCAGTTCCCCCACCCGATCCGATCTTCGATCCCTCCGGGTCGCTCATTACAAACCATTGATCCCTGCTGTTTCCCGTAATCTCGTGAAACGAATGAACCAGGTTTTCCGGTAGCGATAACAGTTTATTCATGCAAAATAAAACTCCAATTTACACAATCTTTATCAATCCGTGTTTTTATAGCCCTG
>CAYTNC010000019.1:0-5174 GCA_964438935.1 uncultured Bacteroidales bacterium | reverse complement strand
CAAAATAAAACTCCAATTTACACAATCTTTATCAATCCGTGTTTTTATAGCCCTGTTAAGCTGTACAAAAATCCGGAAATATTAATAAATTTGTTTTGCTTAATAATATTGGCGTCGGATACCCCTTCTGTATGTTGAATTTCTGCAAAGCGATATATGAAGACCATTACAAAGCTTTACGCTTTTCTGCTTCTCAATATTTAAAATGCAAATCCTTAGTATTAAATTAGAATTGTACTATATGAAAAAAATGTTGCTCTTTGTTTCGGTTGTTTTAATCTGCAGTTTTGTAACTGCACAGCAATCTCAAAAGGTCTCCATTACCGTTAATTCAGAAAAACCATCGGGAATAATAGACTCTAAGCTTTACGGTCAGCTTTTTGAGCATATCTATTTTTCGGCCGACGGTGGATTATGGGGTGAAATGATTGCCGAGCGTTCATTTGAACCTGAGCAATATCCCGGGATTCCTCCACGTGATGGATTTTTCGATGGCTGGTACGAAGATGACAACCATGTTCTTCAATCGCCTACCCTATATGAACAACCAATCCCAATGACTACAATCAATGGCGATAGCTATATAATAAGCACCGATATCAAATGGTATTCATACAAGCTCAGCCGACATATGTGGAGCGGCGGTTATGCCGATATGAGAGTGGAATTCAGGGATAATTCCGAAGGACTCAGTTATCGTTTCCGACTTCATGATCCGCAATACGAGCCTGCAAATCCGCGAAATCCGCAACCTGCCAAAGAAGCTACATTTGCCATCGAGAAGGAATCAATAACAGAACGTCAGGGCCGTGATGGAAAACCGATGAAAATATCGGTATGGGAACCCGTTGCCAGTGCATTGGTGAAGCCCGGACAAATAGATCCTGCTGAAGCCTGGCACAACCTGCGCATCAGCTGCAATGGCAAAAATGTCAGTGTGTTTTGGGATGGAAAACGGATTCTGAAGTACAATGATCTGGATAACCAATCTGCAAAAAACGCTATCTCATTTGGAGTGAACTATACCGATGCAGATTTTAAAAATATCAGCATAACTTCCCCCGACGGGAAAACTGTATACCTTGAAGGAATGCCTGAAGTGGTTAAAATACCTGCTGTTGCCCCGCAATGGAAATCATTCGGAAACGGCAACTATGAAATGGTGAAAGGTGATGCAGTGAATATGAAATATTCGCAAAAGATATCAGCCGCTTCCGAATCAACAGGAATTGCACAGGGACCTTTCTCAATAAAGAAAGGGGAGGTTTATACCGGCTCCATCTGGGCAAAGGGCGATGGCAAGGCGGAATTGACAATAAGCTTTGTTTCCGGAGGCAGAAATGTTACCTCTCAGGTAATCGGCAAGCCTGTTGCTGATTGGAAGAAATACGAATTTACACTTGATGCGGGAGATTATGAAGGTGATGCCGACCTTGCCATTGGAGCAAAAAATGGCAACCTTCAGGTTGACCAGATCAGTATGATGTCGCGTGCTGCAATAAACCTGGGAGGTTTCAGACCCGATATTTACGAAGCCGTTAAGGAGCTGGCACCAACTAATCTTCGTTGGCCGGGAGGTGGCTATGCCGCTCAATACAGCTGGAAGTGGGGAATTGGACCACAGGAAAAGCGTGAACGTTGGGCTCACTATATGTGGATGAATTACGATCAGAATAGTTTTGGAACAGATGAATTCATCCAACTCTGCCGCCAGATTAATTCCGAGCCGGTGATTGTGGTGCGTATCGGTTTTGACAGACCTGAATCGGAACATGCCGAAATACTTCAGGAAGCCTGTGACTGGGTTGCATACTGCAATGAGCCTGCAACGGGCAAATGGGGAAGCGTCCGGGCAGCTAACGGACACCCTGAGCCATACAATGTAAAGTATTGGGAAATAGACAATGAAATGTGGGAGTATGGAATTGAAAAATACGAGACTGCTGTAAGGGAGTTTTCAACCGCCCTGCGAAAAGTGGATCCAAATATTAAAATAGCCGTTTGCGGAGGATTTGGAATTGAAACCGATAAGGAATTCCTGAACCGTTCCGGTAATTACTTCGATTATGTCAGCCTGCATCATTATGAGCGGCCTGACGGATATGCCGCCGGCCCCGGAAGACTTGCCGCCCAATATGACCAATATGCCGAAATGATTGCCTCGTGCCCTAACCCAAATATTAAACTCTATATTTCAGAGTGGAACCTGAGTAGCATTGACTGGCGTACCGGTTTATTTGCCGGAGGATTTCTGAATGTTTGTGAACAGCGACCTGTGGTTGAAATGGGCGCTGCAGCCCTGTTTATCCGTCGCACTGATGCCCCTGACTGGAACAATGCATTTATCAATTTTGACTATAAAGGCCTTTTTGTTGCCCCCAATTACCTGGTGACGAAATTGTGGTATGATAACTTCTCCAGGTATCGTTTATCCTATACCGGGGAAACCGGGAGTTTAAGCATCAGCACAACGCTTTCTGAAAACGGAAAGGATGTTATTGTAAAAATTGTGAACCCAACAGAAAATGCCTGCAATCTGTCGGTCAAAGGAAACTGGAAATCATTGACTGGTGCCGGATACGATTATATCGCTCCGGGCTCGCTGACAGTTGAAAATTCTATGAGTTCACCCAATGCTGTGTCTGTAGAAAAAAAGGAGGTAACTATTTCCGACAACGCGGTTTCTTTAGATATAGCACCATTGTCAGTGGGGGTACTCAGGCTCACAAGGGGATTCTGAAAATATCGCGGATTGCTTCCTGCAGCGAAAATGATTTTGAGCGAATAAACTCGTTTGGTTGAGCCTGTCAGGTTATAATCAAAAGATTGATTTATTGGGAACAAGGGTGTTACATTATGTAATAACCATAATCCCATAATCGAAAAATTTCGCAACAAATATCGTATGTTTCCGCGACCACTTCATCCGCGATGATGATTCATTCCAGCGAAATCAATCACACATCCTTGATAATACGTTGAAATGTAATGAGGATGAATTCGGAAAATAACCGCCAAATCAAGTAAAGGCAAACCTTATCCAAATAAAATTGCCTTTTTTAAAACCACATGCAACCTTTTTCCTTTTTCTTTACACTATAGTGTGAATCTTTACCGGAATGATCTTTTCACAACAACAGGTTCCAATAAAAAATATTGTGCAGGGCTGCCTCAATAACGACAGGCATGCCCAGAAAAAGCTGTTTGATTTGTATAAAGATGCCATGTATACCGTAGTTTATAGAATACTTAGAAATGAAACACTCGCTGCTGACGCCTTGCAGGAAGGCTTTATCCAGACTTTCTCAGGCATTCGGAATTTCAGGTTTGATGCTACCCTGGGAAGCTGGATCAAAACGATTATGGTGAGAAGTGCGCTGAAAATTTTACGAAATGAACCGCTCTTTGATAAAAGTGAATCCGAAATAAACCAGGTTGCCATTGAATGGGACGCGAACCTAACAGGAGAAATTCTTGATAAGGCCATTGCCTGTCTCAGCAACGGTTACAGAACCGTTTTCCTGTTGATAGAAGTGGAAGGATACAGTCATAATGAAGTCTCCGAAATGCTCGGTATCTCACCGGGAACATCCAAATCGCAGCTTTCCAGGGCAAAGGCCATCCTTCAGCAAACGCTTAAAGAATATGTGAACTCATGAAGGAGAAAAACCGGCATATCCTCAAAAAAGCCATTCGTGAAATGCCAGTGCACAGGCTATCCAATGAAACCTTATGGGAACGGATCATGGAAAGCACAGCAAACGCTCAGGTATTGCCGGATCGTTTACCCACTTTCAAAGCGCCGGAGGGAATCTGGGAAAATATTGAGAAGGAATTAAACAGCAAACCTGCCATCAGGCCATGGCATGCATTACAATATGTGCGTATGGCAGCAGCCGTTGCCGGAATAATTATGATGCTCGGCACCGGATGGATTGTTATCCGGCAATATTCCGGAAATGCAACGAGGAAAATCACGGAAACCGAACTGAACTATTCTGAAACTGGTAAAGTTGCTCAATCGCCACTTGTGTATGACCCCGGTCTTTGCCGGAGCAATCCCCGTGCGTGCAATACCCGGTTATTTAAAGAACTTGATCAGCAATGGCATGATGTCAAAAAGGAACTCGAAATGCTCGAACCTGAAATACGGCATAACGACCCGCAACTGACCAGGTACTTTTACCGGTTGGACAACCTGAAAATTGAAATAGAGAAAAAAATGCTTAAACTAATTCTTGAATCATGACCTACCTGAAACCGAAAACGCTTCTGTTGTTGTATTTTATCTTTTGCCGGCAGGTATTTCTGTTAAACGCGCAACAAGACACCTTGCAGGTTGTTCCGGTTGAAGTCAATTCCATAACTGATGAATTTGACCAACAATACAAACAATACGTCCGGCAAAACGAACCCGCGATCAGCCACCTGTGGAAGCTCAATCTGGTCGACCTGGACATACCTGTTTTCAACCTGGGTTATGAACACAAACTGGGCAAATTATGGAGCACTGAAAGTTTTCTGAAAGTTGGGCTTCCGGCATACGGGGGATATTACGGGACAGATGTTGAATGGTCCTTGAGCCATCAGTTTAAGTTCTACTATAATCGTAACCGCCGTGAACGCCTGGGAAGAAAAACGAATGGCTTTAACGCCAACTACTTTTCCTTAGGCTTTTTCGGAGGAGAAGAGCGCGATCCCAAGCCGGGTTACAAGGATGAGCTGCTTAAGGATGCCGAATCGTCTTATGGGGTGGGCCTGAAATTCGGCATGCAACGGCGCATAGGAAATTTCTTTATTGAGCCCTATGTTGGCGTAAATTATCAGTATTATAACCTGGTTGAAACAGACGGTACTGCTTTGTTTTCCGACCAACTGGAACCGGGGAAATCCGGACGCTGGAATTTCCAGCCGGATATAGGAATTAAGGCCGGCATTGCCCTGGAATCACTTTTTAAAAACAACCAATCCATTATTAGTAACCCGGGTTCACTTCAGGATTCTCTGAAAAAAAGCCGGATGTTGTGGAAAATGAACCTGGTTGACCTCAGACTTTTCATGCCCAATTTGGGTTTTGAATTCAGGTTAGCTAAAAGTATCACTTCTGACAGTTATTTGAAATTTGGCGTTGATACCAGGCCAATTCAATATAGCGATGGTCAATCGGGTTTCGG
>CAYTNC010000018.1:0-32292 GCA_964438935.1 uncultured Bacteroidales bacterium | reverse complement strand
TTGCTTGGATAATCGGGCCACAAATCTTCTATACTTTCGTAGATTTCACCTTCATCTTCAATTTCCTGCAAATTCTCAATAACCTCAAGTGGTGCACCTGAACGGATGCCAAAATCAATCAGCTCTTCTTTAGTGGCCGGCCAGGGGGCATCTTCCAGTTTAGACGCTAATTCAAGGGTCCAGTACATAGGGTATAACTTTAGTGTGACCTTATCTTAAAAATTGTGCAAATATAAAAAAATATATATATAAACTACAATTTAGGATTCCAGTGTGTATCTTCTCTGTTAAAATCGTGTAACACCTTACGCGACAGTACGAAATAATAATCTGAAAGCCGGTTAATGTACCTTATTACGGTATCGGGTACAAAAAGTTCGGATGACAACCTGATAATTTGTCTTTCTGCTCTGCGGCAAACAGTACGGGCAATATGGCATTGCGACGACAAGACGTGACCTCCCGGTAATACAAACGACCTGAGCGGAGGTAATATAGACTCCATGCGGTCTATTTCATTTTCCAGTGAGCTGATATCCTGTTCTTTGATTTCAGGGATTCTCACCTGGCAGTCTTCGCAATCAGAGGCCAGTATAGCTGCACATGTCATCAACCTGTCCTGGATTTCATTAAGTGTCGAATTCATTTCAGGGTTATTCCACATATCCTTAATCATTCCCGAGTGGGCGATCAATTCATCAACCGTTCCATATGCTTCAATACGGATATGCGTTTTGGGCACCTGTTTACCACCCACAAGGGTGGTATTACCCTTGTCGCCGGTACGTGTATATATTTTCATGAGGTTGTTTTGTTAGTGTAAACCGCTACAACTTATACGAGAATCCGATCAGGAAATTAAATCGCTGTGAGGGATATTGATTCCATATTTCAGAACTCCGTTCAGATATGTTGTACAGGTTGACGAAAGCTGTCAATAGTTTAGAATAGTGATAGTTCATACTGAGATTGACATCAATTATTGGATCCAGCTTTTTCATGTTGTCGGGTTGTGTGTAATCCCTTACCCAACGTTTTCCCACCAGGCTGATACCTGTACCAATTTCCATCTTTTGGCCCGGTTTGAATCGGGCATCAAGTCCGATTACCATGTTTGGCTTGTGCCAGGGTTTCAGCTCTTCAAAAGTTTTATAATCCATATACCTGGCATCGAGGATCAGTTCAAGTTTTTCCGACGGCTGTAAGGCAAGCTGGCCATGGTAGGTGATCATATTCATATCGTCATATACGCCTGTAAACTGGTTTTGCAGTGGCAGAAGCTGCAATTTTGTAACGGTGTCGTTCACGAAAAAGTGATAGTTTTTGTAAACAGTATAACTAACATCGGCTCTGAAGCGAAGTACTGAATTGATGTTGCCTTTGAGACCACCATAAACGATGATGTTGCTTGAGGTGTTTTTAAGAGACAGGCCGGGCTTGACAAACTGGTTCTCATCATACAGGTTTTGGTAACTGTTTTTTTGAAGCTCTCCGTTCAAGCCAATAAAAGGAACAAGCACATCTTCAATGATGATGATGTCGAGGTTTGCTCTGGGATAAAAGTAAAAGTTGGTAATATTTGTTGCGTCAATAACTGCTTCAAACCCCAGTTTGAAATTCCAATCGGTGCTGCGCTTACTGATCCATGGATTGATTCTGACAATGGTGTTGGCCAGCGTGTCAACTCCTTTCAGGTTGGAATAGTCAACTGACAAATCAACACCGCCGAGCATTTCGTTGAAGTTCTTGCTGAGAGCTGACTTGATAAGCAGACTGCCTTCCTTGTTTTTCAGTTTGTCAAAAAAGTAATCATAGCTCGCGGAAATATTGTAATTGAGTTGCTCATTGTCTGTTAGGTTCGACCGGATGCCGAAATCGATTCCCGGATTGAATATCCTCTGTTTCAGGCTGTCCCTATCCAGATCCAGGGGCCCTGTCAGGCTATCCGTGTTATATCCGTAATAATTGAAACCATCCTGATTGAAGCGCAGGTTGCCCGAAAGGGTTGAACTCTTCAGGAATCTTTTCAGGTACAGGTTCATCCTGTTAACTGCATAGCCTGCCTTCACTTTTTCATCGTTGGCTAATCTTATGTTTCCGTGGGATGACTTATGGTAGAGGTAGGCTCCATAGGCATAGTCCTTTGACCGGAGGTTGCTGATGTTAAATTCAGCCATGGGCGTGGCGTAATTTCCCATGCCCAGTTTAATCCAGGTATTGTAAATTCTGGGCAGCGATGTGGTTACTGTTTTAGCTGCCTTAATGGGGTCGGGATCAAAAGGATTTGCAATTCGTATGGGTGTTATGGAATAGAGGAATTTCGGGGTTGTAGTTTCAAAATCGCCAGTTTCCGGCAGAAAATTGTATTTGTTTGCATCCGATAAGGTTGGTTCGTAGGGACGAACCACAACTACTTCCTTATTCAATTCCTGTGCTGATAATTGAGATCCACTGCATATCAATATGGCTGAAATAAGGAATCCCGGTTTGTATTTGAATATTGCCCTGATCATAGTCTTATGCTCTTTTGTTGTTCGTGATTATTTTAAGTTCTAATCCCTGATTTCAATCTCTTCTTCGGCTTCCTCAGCTCCTGCCTTTTTGGTTACACTTTGTTTTTGAGTCAGGGCCTTCTTTTTTGCACGGGCTTCTTCCAGGATCCCGTCATCAGTTTTCTCATAAAAGTCGATCAGACTTTGAAGGGTTTGTGCTGCCTGGAAATTGTCGCCCTTGTCCCTGAAAATATCGGCCCATAGCAAAAAGCTTTTGGCCATCCAAAACTGGTGTTGTGTTGTTTTATCTGCAAAATCCGCAATCACCTTTTCAGCATTGTCAACTTCTTTGCGCTTGAAATATATTTCGGCAATCCGAAATTTTGATTCGGCACCTTCAGCACTTTTTACTTCAACAGCCACTTTCTTGTATTCTTCCAGTGCAAGCATCGGCCTGTCGTTTGCCAGCAAAGCTTTGGCTTTAGCAAAACGTGTTTCCCTTTCCTGTTCCTGAGAGAGTCTTTCAGTAAGTAGTATTTTGTCGGCAAGTTCAATTACTTTACCCTGATCTTCAAGCATAGAATAGCATTTTAACAATCCCATCCGTGCTTCAAGCAGGTTGCTTTTCACCTCGGCTACTTCTTCAAGTTTCTGGTAATATCCGGCAGCTGCAGCATAGTCTTTAAGCCTGAATTTGATTCTGGATGCGCCCAGGAGAGCAGGCTCTGTAAAGCGGCTCCTGGGTTTGGAAATCACATAATCAAAAGATGTCAGCGCTTCAGCATATTCGTTGGCCCTGTAATTGCAGTCGCCTTTATAAAAATGCGCATTCAGCAGGAATCTGCCATCGGTATGTTTTTCGATATAATTTCTGAGGCTTTGTGAAGCACGCGTATAATCACCGCTCATATAGGTTCTTTCGGCAGTAAGATAGCTGAGCGAATCCTGTTCGATCAGGTCGGAGGAGGTGAGAACCCCCTTGTTATTCATGTACGAGTAATAACCGTCCACGTCTTTGTTGTCAACATAAACATTCTTCAACCCGATTTGAGCATTTTGCGATTCTTCGGTACCCGGGTAATCTTCAATAACCTTTTTATAACAGGTAACGGCATCGTTGTTGCGGTTCTGATTGAAATAAAGCATGCCCAGGTTCAGCAGTGACTTCTTGACATAACTGCTGGTGGGGTAGTCGCTGATCACCTTGCGGTAATTGATAATGGCATTATCAGGCTGGTTCAGTTTAACATAACTTTCAGCCATCTGGTAATAAACATCTGCCTTATAGGCTGATTTTGGGAAGGATGTAAGCAATTGATTCAGCGTGCTGATTTTTTCAAGGTCCTTCCCGTTCACACCCAGCGCCACCGCTTTTTGAAAAAGGGTATAATCATTTGTTCCCGAACCTGTTTTCAGGGCAATGTCATAGTACTGGATGGCCTTAGTGTATTGTGCCTGAACAAAATAGCAGTCTCCCAGCCGGTTATATGCGTCGTTCAATACATCTTTGCGCTGGATATCCTTCATTGAAGTGAACTTACCAAACCAAACGGAGGCATTGTCGTACTGTTTCATTGAAAAATAGGCATACCCCAGATTGTAATGTGCCATCTGGTATTCCTGATAAGCCGACATGCCGGGTTGTGCCAAAAATGCATTGAAATGATCGATGGCTTCACCGTAAATTCCTTTTCGGTAAAAGGCTTCTCCCATCCAGTAATGGCTATATGCGTAAATCTTGTTGTCGATATTGCCGTACTTGCCCGATGATTTGAACATGCTGATTGCCTCGTCAAAGTTCAGATTGCTGAAAAGCTCAAGTCCACGGTAATAAGCAATCTTCTGGTAGGCTTTTTTGATATCCGGACTCATATTCCGAAGTTTCTCAATAGAGGCCAGTGCCAGCCGGTAGTTTTTGGCGTTCAGATAGGCAAGCACAAGGTAATTGGTAGCTTCTTCACTTCTTTTGGAATTGGGATAAAGGTCGAGATATTCATTCAGTGCCTGAACTGCCTCATTAAAAGGCGAAAAATCGAGTTCATAAGTAAGCAACGCATAATTAAACAGGGCATCTTCACGGATTTCCGGTACGAATTCCATTTTTGAAGCGGATGCAAAAGCCATGCGGGCTTTGTTTTTGTCATTCAGTTTCAGATGGCAGTCGGCCAGGTGGTAAAGTGCATTCTGACTCAGTGGAGATTCACCACCGGAAATCTGGCCAAACAAATGAGCAGCTTTGTCATAGGCCTGAGTTTGATAATAGGCATAGGCAAGGCTGTATTTATTTTCTGAACTAATAGAGCCTCCGGTTTCAAGGAATTTTTCAAAATAAGGTATGGCTTCTTCATACAGGTTAAGTTGTACATAGGATTCGCCAATCATGCGGGCAATTTCGGGTTCCCTTTTGTCCGATACAGTTTCCATGAGTGAGGGAGCGTATTTCACCACCTCATCATAATTTTTCTGTTTGTAATAGACCTGGGTCAGATAATAGGGTACTATAGGTCCGAAATTACCATCATCTCTGAGACGCAGAAATCCATCGAGGGCAGTTTCGTAGTTGCCCTGTGTATAGTTGATGTGAGAGTAATAGTAAAGGGCAGGGGAGGCATACTTGGTTTGCTGGTCCTTAATTAAACTGAAATCCAGCCGGGCTTTGTCGAGCTCCTCCTTCAGAAAAAAGCAGTATCCCCTTTTAAAATGAAATTCTGCCTGTTCCTCACCGGTTAACCTGGTATTATCAACCTGTTCATAATAAATAAGGGCATTGTTATAACTTTTGCGCTGAAAGAAATAGTTGGCCAGGTTATACATGGCTTCATTCCGGTGCGGATTTTCAGGATTGTTGTGAAGAAAACGGATGATCCGGGTTTCTGCATCGTTGTTGAAAAGTTTTACCGCACACATGGCGGAGAAAAATTCGCTGTTTGAAAGCTGGTCTGAATTTTCACCGGCATAATCTCTGGTAAAATCGTCGAAAAGCTGCTGTGCAGCGCTGTATTTGCCATTTTCAAAGAGTTCCATGGCGTGCCGGTATCCCTGGTCATTTCGGGTGTGGTAAAAAGACTGTTGTGCGCCGGCAGCGGTGCACAGAAAAAGCATAACCAGCATGCTTACTATGTATTTCATGTTCATATTTGATATTTTACGATCTAAAATTACTGATTAATAACGTATGAATAGTCTGGCTTATTCTGTTATAATTAACATCGGGTTGTTAATTAACCGAAAAAATTAATTGATGATTATAATTACTTTTGGGTATTATTAATTCTCAATATTTCTGTATCCATGCCAGAAGAGTTTGTAGTTCAGTTTGAAAATGCTTCCATCTTTCAGGATGATCACCTTGTTTTGAGCGGTGTAAGTTTTACGCTTTCCAGGGGCGAATTTGTATATCTTATCGGCACTGTTGGGAGCGGGAAGTCAAGCCTGATCAAAACAATTAATGCTGAAGTGCCGCTGAAAACAGGTTCTGCAACTGTTGTGGGTTTTTCTCTTGAAAATCTGAAATTGGGTCAGGTTCCTTACCTGAGAAGAAAACTGGGGATCGTTTTTCAGGATTTTCAGTTGCTTACCGATCGTACTGTACATGATAACCTGCATTTTGTTTTACATGCCACAGGGTGGAAAGACAAAGATGCTATGGAGGAAAGGATCAACCATGTGCTTGGGAAAGTAAGGCTCGAAAACAAAGGCTTTAAAATGCCCCACCAGCTGTCGGGCGGAGAGCAGCAGCGTGTTGTAATTGCCAGGGCCCTGCTGAACGAACCGGAAGTGATACTTGCTGATGAACCTACCGGAAACCTCGATCCCGATACATCGGAGACAATCATGTCGCTCCTCAAGGAAATAAGCGGAAGTGGCAGGGCTGTGCTGATGGCCACCCATAACTATACCCTGCTTAAAAAATACCCGGCGCGCACATTGAAATGCGATGACAGCAAACTGATACAGATTGATGATAACGCCGAAATCGATTTTACCATGCTGGAATAACTTTGCTGTTTGACCCATGAAACTATTCCGCAGCCTCCTGCTTAAAATAAGAAACAGTGAAATACTAAAAAATATACTGTATTTACTAAGCAGCAACGGGCTTGCCCAATTGTTTCCATTTGTTGTTTATCCCTTTATCTCACGTCTGTACTCAACAGATGCTTTTGGTCAGTTGGCCATCATAGTCAGCATCCACAGTTTGCTGGCGGCCCTGTCGACCGGAAAATATGACCAGGCAATTGCCATTCCCGAACACAATGATCAGGCCATTCACCTTTTTAATATCGGTATAAGAATAGCCCTTGGAATTTCAATTCTGATTCTTCCTTTTGTATTTCTTGTTAAACAAATAGGTTCTTCTTTTAGTTTTGGGTCACAGGTTAACAACTGGTTTTTTGCATTGACCATTACGGTTTTTAGCACAGCCTGTATTCAGCTGATCAACGGATGGAGCCTTCGTTTTAAGATGTTTGCCATTGTTGCTGGTTCCACTCTTGTATTGAGTCTGCTGACGTCAGTTTTGAAACTGGCATTCGGTTTTCTTAATATGCATGATGGACTCCTTATAGCTTTTGTGACAGCTCAGGTGCTCACCATAGTATTTACCTTCTTTCGGGTTAGTCGAAGCCAAACCCCGCCGGTTTTCGAAAAAAGAACCAGTGTGGCTTTTGAAACGGCGCGCATTTATTCCGGCTTCCCCAAATTCTATATGGTCAATGCCCTGTTGAACACGTTTTCGAGCAACCTGCCTATTTACATGTTTGCTTTTTATTTCTCCAATGATATCATCGGGCAGTTTTCGATTGCTTTAGCGCTTCTGTTTACACCTGTCAACGCTTTTTGCAATTCGCTCAACCAGGTGCTTATGAAGCAAACACTTGAGTTAAAGCATGCCGGTGCCCCTGTTTGGCCCTTTATTCGGAAATTTATCAAAAAGATTCTCGTATTTTCAGTGCTGCCGGGAGCTATTCTGATTGTGCTCATTCCCTGGATTATTGGAATTTATTTGGGTGATCAGTGGACAGCAACCGGCCGGTTCTGTCAGTTTCTGGTTCCTTATGCCATAGGTGCAATGATGAGCGGATCACTGGCATTTGTACCCAATGTTTATAGCAGGCAGCTTACTTCACTGCTTATTTACCTGGTATACCTGGCTCTGCGGATCGCTGCCCTGAGTGCTGGAATAGTAATGGATAACGTATATTTCTCTGTGGGTCTTTACGCATTGATAAGTCTTTTAGCGGTTTCTTACCAGGTTTTCTGGTACCGCAATTTGATTATCAAAGGGGATACAGAACCCGATCTCAAACATTAAACTACTCAAGAGCTATTTGCATGACAGCCCGGAATAAGCGTTTCCGGGCGCAGGTGCTTTTTTTCTTGTCAGACCATAGGGTATGATATGCTTATCGTGTCTTAATATCAGAAAAGCTTTTCAAACTAATACGAAATGGAATCACCATTAAAAAACCAAATAGTTACTAACCATACAATAATTAAGGTCATGAAAACAAAATTTAATAACGCAGTGAAAGGTTTTGCATTGATGCTTATGCTGATGGCATTTTCCTCAATGCAGGCCAGTGGCTCCTTTTGGGGTCCGGGAAAAGCAGCCGGTGATACAACCTTTAAGACATATACCGGCAAGGTAATCGACAAGGCTACCAGACAGCCAGTATCTTTTGCTAACGTATACCTTATAGGGAGCAGTTTGGGTACTGTAACCAACGCTGAAGGCGAGTTTGTTCTGAAGGTTCCAGTTGAAGAAATGAACCGCAAGATTGGTATTTCGAACCTGGGATATTTAAACCTCATCATCAGTTTTGCGGAACTGGACGGTAAGGATAACCTGATCAAGCTTGAGCTTGCTGCCACGCCTCTCGAACAGGTTGTTATCCGCAGTGATGATCCGGTTGAATTGCTGAAGATGGCATACAGGCGCATCAATGACAACTACAACAGTAATCCTGAAATGCAAGTTGGATTTTATCGTGAGACAGTTAAGCAAAACAAAAACTATGTAGCCGTTGCAGAAGCTGTACTTGATGTATACAAATCGCCCTACAACAGTCTTTTTGATTATGACCGTGTAAAGATTTTCAAAGGCCGCAAAAGTGAGGATGTTAAAAAAATGGATACGCTGCTGTTCAAACTTCAGGGCGGGCCGAGAACAAGCTTCCTGCTCGATGTGGTTAAAAATCCAGGGGAAATTCTTTCAGAAGAGTACTTTGAGAAGTACATATTCAAATTCGCAGGTTATGTCAGCATTGACGGACGCGATAACTATGTAATTACATTTGATCAGCGACCTGATGAAGAATTGCCTCTTTATAAGGGAACCATTTACCTGGACACCAAAAATATGGCATTCTCACGTATGGACTTTTCGTTAAGCGATGAGGCCATTAAGATTGCCGACAGCGAACTGGTGCGCAAAAAACCCATGGATATGAATATCGATGTACTTACTGCTGATTATATGATCAACTACAGGGTAATCGATGAAAAGTGGTACCTGAATCATGTGAGATCTGAGCTGGTTTTCAAATGCAACTGGAAGAAAAAACGTTATAATGCCACCTATACCGCTGCACTGGAAATGGCTGTAACCGACAGGAATTCAGAAAACATCAACAAAGCAAGATACAGGGATCAGTCTAAACAAACCGATATACTTGCCGATAAGGTTTCTGCTTATAAGGATGAAAATTTCTGGGGTGCATACAATTACATCAAACCTGAAGAATCAATTGAAAGTGTCATCCACAGACTCAACAAAAAACTCAAGTGGGAAGCTATTGAAGGGAATGAGTAATACATATAATCATCATCGCCGCATGGCCTGCTTGGGGTCATGCGCGATGATTTATTTCAATTGTTTGTGAATAATCGGATGTGAATAGTAACTTTACGATCCTTGATAAGATGAAAATTGAGGAACCCATAATGGGCAGGACACTTAAGACCGATACCGAAACGCAGTTTCCTTTTCAGGATATGCAGTCATTTGAAGTATTGTTCAAACAATATTACCAGATGCTCTGTGCTTATGCATACAGGTTTGTGAACGATCCGGAAACGGCAGAGGAAATAGTACAGGATCTCTTTTACAGGTTGTGGGAACGAAGAGAAGAACTTCAGATTACCTCGTCAATTAAATCGTACTTGTATTCTGCTGTTCACAACCGTTGCCTTAAGTTCATTGAGCACCGCAATGTGGAAACCAGGTATAAAAATTATTACCTGATGCACGAATCGGAAGTCGACAGCGTACCTCAGCATGCAACAGATATTAATGAAATGCAGGCAATTATTGAAAATACGCTCAATTCCCTTCCTGAAAGATGCAGCAGGATTTTTAGGTTGAATCGTTTTGAAGGATTGAAATATCAGGAGATAGCCATGAAATTATCCATATCGGTAAAAACCGTGGAGGCCAACATGGGGAAAGCACTGAAAATGCTCCGGAAAAGCCTGAAAAACTATGTTGAAATAGCATAAAAAATTGAAAAACTATGTTTACAAGAAATAAAACCGACTGGAACCTTTTAGCTAAATATATGGCTGGCGAGGCCGGTGAAAAGGAAGTCCTCGAAGTGATGGATTGGATCGGAAAAGATTCCGGTAACAAGGCACTATTTAACGATGTAAAAACCGACTGGAAAAAGATGGATATGATGAACAAGAGATTTGATGTAGATAATGCCTGGAACAAACTACAAAACAGAATTTTGGATAATAAGGAAATTGTTTTACCAGATGAGATTCAGAAATCACAGAAGTCTGTAAACAGATTTCCTACCCTTTTTCGTATTGCTGCTTCATTGCTGTTACTGGCAGCTGTTGGTGCTGTTTTGGTGTATATTACCGGCCGTACCCGAACTGTAAGCATGGTGGCATCTTATAATGAAAAGGGAAAAGAAATTACTCTGCCCGACGGTTCTGTAGTAATTTTGAATGCTGCTTCATCTGTTAGTTACTCACACCAATTCGGTAAGAAACAAAGAGAAATTACCCTGAAAGGCGAAGCTTATTTTGAGGTAACTCCCGATAAGAGTAAACCCTTCGTGATATATTCCAATAGTGCACAGATCAAGGTACTGGGAACAAGTTTCAATGTTGATGCGAACGACGCGAAAGACCAGGTGGAGGTTTATGTTACTTCGGGTGTTGTGGAGCTTTCTGAAATGGCCAACCAGAGCAACAAGGTATTGTTGCATCCTGGGAATGCCGGTCTCATGGATAATAAAACAATCAAAATGACCCGTATCGGCGATAAAAATTGTTTGGCATGGAAAACCGGTGACCTCACCTTTAATGGTGCAAGATTGAATGATGTAACTTCTGTTCTGAATGAAATCTACAATGTACATATTGTGATCCGCGAACCGGGTATTGATACCACCCGCATTGAAGGATCGTACCAGAATGATCCCCTGGATCACATCCTACGGGTAATTTGTACTCAAAATCACCTGAACATTGCAAAATCCGATGATACGATTTACCTTTCACGGTAAAATAGTATGTCATGGTTACAACGGGTAGGCGTCTTGCATTATTCTTCTGGCTGTTTATATTCTTACCCCCTCTGGCTGCACAGGATTCTTTGCTATACCAGAAAGTCACCATCAAGGATACTTTGTGTACCGTTGAGCACGCACTGAAGATCATCGAAAAACAGATCCGCCTTTCATTTTCCTATAATACCGGATTGATCAACAAAAAAAAATCAATCCTGCTCAGCGCCAGGCAGGAACCCCTTATCGACATCCTCAAACAAATAACCGATGACCAAAGTCTTGATTACAGCATTATCGGACGGCACCTGGTTATTTACCGACAGGTTAGAACACTTGCTATAAACCCTGAAAGTGAAGCCGATTCGGTTTACTTTTTCGAAATCAGGGGCAGGGTTCTTGACAGGAAAGACGGACTGCCCCTGCCGTATTCAAGTATTTATCTACGGGGTAAAAGCATCGGAACCATAAGCAACGAAGAGGGAGAATTTCTGCTCAAGTTGAGCTCCTCTGAAATAGGAGAAACCCTTGTTATATCTTCGATTGGCTACAAGGATTTTGCCTCCCCGTTGACCTCATTAGTGAACAGCACCGCGGATTATTTCCTGAAACCTGATGTGGTATCTATACAGGAAGTGATCATTCGAAAAATTGACCCAGTGTCATTATTACAGAATGCCTCGGGCAGTATCAGAAAGAATTATTCACAACGCCCTACTTTACTTACTTCATTTTACCGCGAAACCATCAAACGTGGCAATCGCTATCTGACCGTTTCTGAAGCTGTTCTTGAAAATTTCAAGGCGAGCTATACCGGAGTGGGTGCCGACCAGGTTAAGATTCTCAAAGGCCGCAAAAGTGAAAACCTGAGCAGACAGGATACTGTTATGCTCAAGCTGAAAGCAGGACTTGGCACAATGCTTCAGTTGGATGTCTTACAGAACCTGCCCGAATTCCTTACATCGGATTTCCTGGGTGATTACAATTTCAAACTAGCCGACATTGTAATAGACGAAGGAAGAGATAACTATGCTGTGGCGTTCTCGCCCAGACCGGGCTCAGCAGCAATTTATTCCGGGAGAATCATCATCGATATCAGAGATATGGCATTCAGATGGGTGGAGTTTTACGTCAGTCCCGAAAGACTTGCCCAGGCCACCAAGCTCTTTATTTTAAAAAAACCGGCCAACCTGGTCGTAAAAGTCCTCAATTCACAGTATAAAGTGGCCTTTCGGAAAACTGGAAGCAAGTATTACCTGAACCTAATCCGGGCAGAAACCGAATTCCGCATCAAAAACAAGCGCCAGATCACAGGATCAACCTACAGCACCCGATTGGAAATGGCGGTTACTAATATAGACACGTTGAATGCCGATAGGTTTCCTCAACGGCAAACAGCCAGGCTGAATGAATTTTTCTCGGATCAATTGGGTAATTATGACGAATCTTTTTGGGGTGAGTATAATTTTATAACCCCTGAGCAATCATTGGAAAATGCAATAATCAAGCTGCAAAGAGCGCAGGCCGAAAAAAAAGAAGAGAGCGGGATGGAGCAGGATAACAGCAATAATTGATTAACAGTTGTACAGGTAACTTTTAAACTTTTGCTACCTTTAATTTGATAAATATTACCTTTGCCTTGTCTTTTAATCAAATTTTAAAAGATTATGGAAGAAATTAAGGGTCAGCAGGTGAAAGACTTTGTTGCGGTTGCCGGTGATTTTTGCCGGCTGCTGGAATATGCCTCCAAAAAGAGAACGGGGGAACTTTTCAGTGAGCTGCAACAGTTGTTACCTTTGTTGTATCTGAGAGCAACCGGTTTACCCAAACCGAAATACTGCTATGAAGATGAGCCAACCGCGTTTGTCCGAGAAGATGATTATGCGCGCATTCATGATGCCCTGCAACAGAAATTTGATCTTTTTAACGGCATCACCGGCATGTCTCCCGGTTCCCTTCCCAACCAACCTGAACTGATCAGCTTCAGGATGGCCGAAATCTTTGCGGATATTTATGAGGCACTTAAGAACTTCGTCAAATTATATGAGGTAGGTTTGCCCCAGGCAATGAACGATGCCGTCTGGGTTTGCCATAAAGATTTCGAGTCGGGGTTTGGATTGAAATTAATTGAAAGTCTTAAATTGCTTCACGAATTGATATATAACAAAGGGAGAACAGGCTCCAGGGTAATTCAAAGCGATGATTTTGAGAATGCTAATGATGAAGAAGAACCCTGGTATTCGGATGATCAAGAAGAGGTGTACGGAGATGATGAATGACAATGGTTATTTTGCCAATATCGAAGATGAATATGTAAGGTCACTGCCTGTAGCCAGTTTCCCCGGAGTTATTCACGTGATCAATCACTATACTGATTTTGAAATAGTCAAATCCCTGCTGATCCATGAAACATTGCTGGGATTTGATACCGAAACCAAGCCCTGTTTCAAAAAGGGCCATTACCACCCGGTTGCACTGCTTCAGATTTCTACACGGGAACAGGCCTTTTTAATCAGACTGAATAAAGTACACCTGCCTGAATTCATCATTGATATAATGGAAGACACAGCCATTACCAAGGTGGGTGTTGCTATTAAGGACGATCTGAATGCGCTGAACAAATTAGTACCTTTTGAACCCTACGGATTTGTTGATCTGCAGCAGTTTGTCAAACAGTATGGCATTGAAGATAACGGTCTGAAAAAACTGGTGGCCAATATTCTGGGATTCAGGATTTCCAAGAAATCCCAGACATCAAATTGGGAACAGGAAGAACTTACCCGGGAGCAGCTTGAATATGCTGCAACCGATGCCTGGGTTTGCCGGCAGATGTATGAAGTATTGAACAACAACCACCAGAACAAGATCTGAACAAACACATGGAGAAATTTGTGAAAGTCATTCTTAAACCGGGTAAAGAACAGTCGGCTAAGCGCCTGCATCCCTGGATATTCTCGGGCGCCATCAGAAAAATCGACGGGTACCCTGCCGAAGGGGATGTGGTGGAGGTTTTTTCAGATGCCGGTGAATATCTGGCCAGCGGACATTACCAAATCGGATCCATTATGGTGCGGATATTTTCGTTCCGGCAGGTGAATCCGGATTATGACTTTTGGAAAAATAAAATACTGAATGCATACAACCTCCGCAAATCCCTGAATCTTGTTGACAACCCTGAGAATAATGTGTATCGTTTGTTACATGGTGAGGGTGATGGTGCACCCGGATTGATTGTTGATTATTATAACGGATTGGTTGTAATGCAGATGCATTCAGTGGGTATGTACAGGATTCGCGAAACTATTGCCGCTGTAATTCAGGAGTTGTATGGCCCCGGCCTGGTGGCTATATACGACAAAAGTGAATCTACGGTTCCTTTCAAAGCAAACCTGGGAGCCAAAAACGGATTTCTTTACGGAAGTCAACCGGCAATTGACATCTGCGAAACCGGGTGCCTGTTCCGTATTGATGCAGTAACAGGGCAAAAAACCGGGTTTTTCATTGACCAGCGTGAGAACCGTCAGTTATTAACCAGGTATGTGAAAGACAGGCAGGTACTGAATGTATTCTGCTACACAGGGGGCTTTTCGGTGTATGCACTGAAGGCCGGTGCGGCTCTTGTACATTCAGTTGACAGCTCGGCACAAGCCATGGAACTTACTTCAAAGAACATGCAGCTGAATGGTTTTGATGACGAACGCCACCTTTCAGTTACAACCGATGCTTTTGCCTTTATGAATAATATCAGAGATGCCTATGACGTAATTATCCTGGATCCTCCGGCATTCGCCAAGCACCAGGATGCGCTGAATAATGCCTTGCAGGGTTATAAGCGTTTGAATGCCAAGGCTATCGAGCAGATCCGCCCCGGTGGTATAATTTTTACCTTTTCCTGCTCACAGGTGGTCACCCGTGAAAACTTCAGAAAGTCAGTTTTTGCTGCAGCTGCCAATACCGGCCGACATGTACGCATATTGCACCAGCTTACACAGCCACCCGATCATCCTGTAAGCATTTACCACCCCGAGGGGGAGTATTTGAAAGGATTGGTGCTGCAGGTGGAGTAGTAGAAGAAGTGGCAGTAGCAGTGGCAGTAGCAGTGGCAGTGGCAGTGGCAGTGGCAGTGGCAGTAGCAGTAGCAGTGGCAGTAGCAGTAGGGAAAATGTAACAAGCAGATCGAAGTCGAAAACGACTGCCACTGCCGCTGCTGCTTCTGCCACTGCCACTGCTGCTGTCTTGGCTCTTAGATCTTGAATCTTGGTTCTACTTCACCAGCTCCCCCTTCGAATAAATGCCTTTCTGCGTTGAGCCATCAGCCCAGGTATAAGTGCCTTCGCCTTCAAAGAGGTTATCTTTGAACCAGCCGGTGTATTTATCGCCGTTGGTATAAAAATATATACCATATCCGTTCTGCACACCAATGGTCCATGCACCTGTGTATTTTGCACCATTGGGCCATACATAGGTTCCCTGGCCTTCAAATTTATCTTTAACCCACATGCCATCATACCAGCTGCCATCGGATCCTTTAAGCATGCCCCGTCCTTCACGCAGACTATTCACGTAGTTGCCCTCGTAGATAAACCCGTTTGAATAAACATATTTCCCTTTACCGTTCTCACAATTGCCATACACACAGCCGTCTTTTTCCTGACCATATGCCAGGCAGGGAATAATTGCCAGTATGATTAATAAATACTTAAGCATAATTTTCTTATTAAAATTGTTTAATATTATTACGAATTTCTTGTAAGTCTGTTACAACTTTTCGTTATGAAAAAAAATAGAAATGCAGTTTATGGTTTGATTCTGGTGCTGCTGATTGCAGCATTGTCACTTGCGATACACATACTTACCTATGATATTCTTGGGTTTCATCGTGATGAATTCCTTTATCTGGCTCTGGGACGCCATATGGCCGCCGGATTTTGGTCAAATCCTCCGCTTATAGGCTTAATAAGCCTCATATCCCAGCTTTTGCCGGGTGATCCGCTGCTTGCCACGAGAATTCTCCCTGCAATTGCCGGGGCGGTGGTGGTGGTGGTAGTCGGACTTATTACCCGTGAATTAGGGGGCGGCATATATGCGCAGGTATTTGCCTGCCTGTCAATCACCTTATCTCTGCTCATGCTGCGGGGGTTTTCCATGCTGCAGCCGGTGCCTTTTGACATTCTTTTCTGGACGCTGATCCTGTACTGGCTGCTTAGGTACATCAACACAGAGAAACCCATCTTTCTCATACTGATGGGTGTAGGTATGGGCCTTGGAATCATGAACAAGTATATTGTTTTGTTTCTGGTTGCTGGAATAATTGTGGCTGTAACTCTAACCCCGCATCGCAGGTTGTGGATCAATAAATACACCTGGTATGCTGCATTAATAGCCCTGATTCTTGTTATTCCCAACCTGATTTGGCAATTCAATCATGGATTCCCGGTTATTAATCACATGACTGAATTGCAGAATACCCAGCTGGTCAATGTGGAACGCGCTAATATTTTGTTAGATCAGCTGTTAATGTTTATGTTCAGCTCACTGGTTTGGTTGTCAGGCCTGGTTTTCCTACTGTTCTCGCCCAGGGCAAAAAGTTTTCGGGTTTTTGGAATTGTTTACCTGTTTGTCATGCTGATGTTTGTTTTATTAAGGGGCAAAAGTTATTATGCAGCAGGTTTATATCCCTTTTTATTTGCGGCAGGAAGTGTTGGCTGGGAAGGTGTTCTGAAAACTGCTAAGTTGAAGGTAATCGGGTTATCGCTGGTTATCCTGTTGTCAGTTCTGATTGTGCCTATGGGCATACCGGTTATGCGGGCCGACAAATTAGCAGCCCTGTATGCTAAAATTCCCTCCTCCATGGGAGGTGAAGTTCTGCTTCGCTGGGAAGATGGGAAAATGCATCCGTTGCCACAGGATTTTGCTGATATGCTGGGATGGGATGAGCTTGCCAATATTGTCATCCGGGCCAGCGATACGATTACAGATAAAAACCGCATTGTAATTTTTGCCGAGAATTACGGTCAGGCAGGTGCTATTGAATATTTCGGAAAGCCACACGGTATTCCTGATGCAGTGAGCTTTTCCGACAGCTACCTCTTATGGATTCCTGATTCCATTACACCGGAAAAAGATCTGCTTTTTTACATAAATGATGAACTGGGAGAAGACGTGGATTCATTATTCGCGCAATGCGATTCCATTGGCAGTGTTACCAATATAAATGCACGTGAGTATGGGACCACAGTTTATCTTTGCCAGTCGCCCAAAGATGATTTCAACAGATTTTGGGCCGACAGGGTTTGGTGGGTGCGACAGTGGTACAGACTGAATGATCAGGAAAAGGAGTAAGAGAATCAGCCATTTTGCTTATTAACGCTTCAGCAAATTCAATGGCCATGGTAACATATTTCTTTTAGCTGCAAGGTAATGGCTTTTCACAGCTCCGAAACCTGAATTAAAATAGGCTACCCCTGGAATATTTGAACCGGTAAAATCAAAAATCTCGCCTTTACCAGAATGGGTTTCAATTATATGATCTACCAATAAGTACATCGACTGGTTGACTCTTCCTTCTTTGTTGGATGCGCAAATACTAAAGTAGCACCGGCCCATGTCGATTATAAACCAACCAACAGCAACCAATTTACCATTGGGTTTATATACTCCTTTGATTTCTCCTACACCTTGCTGGATGCTTGCTTGCGTTAATTCGCGAACAACCGGGCTGATCTTATTTCCCATATCTTGCACTTTCTTGTCGAGATTTCTTTCCACAAAAGATGTGAAAACTTTAGGGGAAGGCCCGGATTTAACCTCAAGTCCAGCCTGAACCGCCTTCTGCAGGTTACGGCGGCAATTTCTGTGATATTTTGCCAGCAGGTGAACATAAGGCTGGGTCATGTCCAGTGTGAAATTGTTCCTTGTAGTATAGGTGAAATTGTTGTTTAACGGACTGTTCATGCTGTTGAGATGAATGTCGACATACATGATTTTTTCGGGAATGGCTTTTAAAAACCGATCTACATCTTCAGGCTCGGGTTTGTTGGGCGAGAATACGCCCAGTTGTTGTGTCAGGTAAGGTTGGTAGAGATAGTCGATGCCAAATCTGCGTTTGCGGGTCAGCGGCATCACCGCAACATAGTCGTCCTGAACAAGCGCTTCCCAACCGGGACTTACCACATCGAGCCACCATGACATCCCGTAGGTAAGCCGGTTTGCCGAATGATAAATGCACTTGTCCCACAAGTGTTTGTCAATTTCGCTATGCGTGAGATACTTGATCAATGGTACCTGCCTTTGTTTTGTAAAGGTGAAAATACATTGAATTTTGCATTTTAACCCGAAAAAACGCTACTTTTGAAATAAGGATCACTTCAAATCCATGATTACTTTTTTCATTTCCATCCTGCTGCTGTTATCGGGCTACTTCTTATACTCACGCTTTATTGAAAAAGTTGCCGGTGTTGATTTCAAAAAACAAACACCTGCCTTCACCATGAAAGATGGGGTTGATTACATCCCCATGCCCTGGTGGCGGCTTTTTCTGATCCAGTTTTTGAATATTGCCGGGCTTGGACCCATTTTCGGTGCTGTGGCCGGGGCTATGTGGGGACCTGTAGCTTTATTGTGGATTGTTTTGGGATCCATCTTCGCCGGCGCCGCACATGATTATTTTTCAGGAATTCTTTCAATAAAACATAACGGACTCAGTATTACCGAAATTATAGGTATTTACCTGGGCAAGGTGATAAAGTATTTCATCCGGGCTTTCACAGTGGTTCTAATGGTTATGGTGGGTGCGGTCTTTATTATGGGACCGGCTAAAATACTGGCCAGCCTGACTCCCGAAGTCCTTGATATGACTTTCTGGGTTTGGGCTGTGTTTATCTACTACGTGCTGGCTACCCTGCTGCCCATTGATAAAATTATCGGTAAAATCTATCCGTTCTTTGGATTTTGTATCCTTTTCATGGCAGTAGGACTGATAACAGCTCTTTTTGCAAGGGGTTACCATTTGCCGGAACTCAATCTGGAAACACTGAAAAACAGTCATGCTGAAGCAGACAAGTTTCCCATTTTCCCCATGCTGTTTATTACTATCGCCTGTGGTGCCATATCGGGGTTTCACGCCACCCAATCGCCTCTGGTTGCAAGGTGTATTACCAGTGTGCGCTACGGTCGCAGGATTTTTTACGGAGCCATGATTGCCGAAAGCATTGTAGCACTTATCTGGGCCATGATCGGGATGAGTTTTTACGGTGGAATCAGGGAACTTAATGAAGTGATGAATGCGCACCAGGGTAACGCTGCTTACCTGGTTAATGAAATATCACATTCCCTGCTTGGAAAATTTGGCGCCGTGCTGGCCCTTCTCGGAGTTGTTGCTGCACCAATTACATCGGGCGACACTGCATTCCGAGGGGCCCGGCTGATTGTGGCAGATTTCCTGAATTTCAAACAAGGGCCAATAAAAAACAGGCTGATAATCAGCATTCCCTTGTTTGTTATTGGATACCTGCTGACACGAATCGATTTCAGCATCATTTGGAGGTATTTCGCATGGGCCAATCAGACTTTAGGTATGTTTGTGTTATGGACCATTACTGTTTATTTGGCACAGGAAAAGAAATTTTTCTGGATTACACTCATACCAGCGGTTTTTATGACCGAAGTAACCGTTACCTATATTCTGTTTGCTCCTGAAGGTCTTGCCCTTCCAGAAACTTTTGCTTACCTGCTGGGGACGCTTATTTCACTGGGTACAGTGATAGCTTTTTTTCTGTACCGGAAAAATTACCACAAAGCACATGAAGCGGACATTTCACTATAAAAGCATTTAATGGCTGCTTGCCTTCTTTGTCATATTTTCGAAAACCTCCAGCCAGCCTTTCCATTCTCCATATTCAGAGAGCGATTCATTATGCCAGATGCTTGTGAAAATTCCACCGGTTGATTTTACTTTTTCAAGTAACAATTCAATCCTTTCACTTGCCTGATCAGGATTTAATCCCATATATTGCCGGAGTGTAACATCCATCACAACAAACGGGTGCAACAGAAGACCGGTTTCCTTTTCGCGGATGAGGTCATAAAACCTGAAAGGCAGGCTGGTACCTGCACGAAAACCAACATGGGTGGCATATCCCATGGAATAATCGGTTTGCACATTGTAAGCAATGAGTTTGCGACATGTGTCGGGTATATTCAGCAAAAGAAAGTGCTGCCTGCTGATTTCCGGCTTTTTTCCAAGCAAATCTTCAAAACGTTCAAATTCCGCTTTGAGACTTTTGGAACTGTGATTTGATTTGTATGAAGGGTGAATACCAATGAGCCGGGGCGACTTCAGTGAATTCAATAGTTTTCTGAATTGGTCACTATTAATGGCATAATTGGTATCATTTTTCCCATAATTGCCCATGAGAAAAAAGAACAGCGAATAAAAACCATACTGCTTTTCCAGGTTCAGGATGCAGTTGTATGTGTCGAATGGATCGGGTTGCTTTTTTTTCAACACCCGGATACGGTATTGCCATTCTCTGAAATGAAGTTTTATCAGGGCTTTCAACAAGCCACCTGCTGTGCGTCCAATACCCCTGTTCAGGATGGCCCATGGATTGTCAATGTCAATGGTTGAAACAAAGCTGTATTTTCGGGAAGGAAAAGCCAATGCCGGATACTTTTTCTTCAGCGCAGTTTTAAGCATTACCAGCCACTGGTCAATTACTGGTTCCATGAGGTATCCGTTTTGAAAGGCATGACTTTGGTGTGCTTCAAAGCGTCCGTGCCGGTCTTTCTGATGCGGCAGGTATTCCTCGTAGCGGCTCAGCAGATAAAATACTGCCGAGAAAAGATCAAAAGGCAGATCAAAGCCATCAGGTGCCGGAAACAGGATGGTTTGTCTGTTGGCTTTGGCAGCAGTGGGAACGTGTGGTGCAATACCTTGTTCTTCTGTCAAACCGGTGGAAAAAATACTGAATGTACCTTTAATCGGTTCATGTCCGTAATAAATTACAACGTGGCCCGCATCAATCAGGTCCTGCACTGCTTTGTCTGCCTGATCCGGCACCAAATCTACCCCGGTCCCCAGGGCGTTGTCCGATAAAAACCGGGCCACGTAAGTCAGGCGTGGTGTTGCCCAGGAACAAACAATTTTTATGGCAGGGTCCGCTTTCATTGTATCAAAAATCGAGTAAAACAACTGTGATCCCTGACCCGCCAAGTTCCACTTGTTCGTCTTTGCAGGAACGTACCACGTCCAGGCTTTTCAGGTATTCCCTTACCATCGTTTTCAGGATGCCGTTGCCCTTTCCATGCAGAATTCGCAATTCCTGCACGCCAACCACTGTGGCATCGTCAACAAAATTCCGGACAATTTCAACAGCCTCTTCTCCACGTTTGCCGCGAATATCAATCTCCGATTTGAAATTAAGCTTTCGCTGACTGATGCTCCAGTCGAATTGTGGGGCTCTTCCCTGGCGTTGCCCGGTTTTTTTATATTTAGTGTGCAGCTTTTCCAGATTGGCTTTTTTTACCGATGTGATCATGCTTTCGCCATAAGTAACCAACACGTTTTCGCCGCTAATTTCAAGCACTTCAGCTTCAGTATGCAAACTGACAATTTTTACCCGGTCGCCGGGAGATAGCGTGTTGTCTTTTTTAACGGCTACTGCCGGCAGTATGTTTTTTTCCTCTTTGCGGAATTTGTCGGCTCTCCGGCTCACTTCCCCGATTTTGTGTTCCAATTCACCGGACCTTGCTTCAGGTGCCTCCTGGGTCTTTTGTTTGAAGCTTTCAAGATTTTTCCGTGCTTCTTTGGTGGTTTCCTTTTCAGCCTGGCTTTCCCGGATTATCCGTATGGTCTTTTCAATTTCCTTATTGCTGCTTGACAGCAGGCTTTCAGCCTCCAGCCGGGCTTTTTCAAGAATTTCCTTTCGCATTTTCTTTGTCTGCCCCAACTCTTCTTCATAGTGCTCCAGCATACCGGCAAGTTTCTTTTCGGCAATTCTGATTTTATCGCGCTTTTCTTCCCAGTATCTTTTATCGCGGATAATTTCTCTGAGGTGCTTGTCGAAGTTGACGTGGTCTTCACCAACTTTTTCCGATGCGCTTTTCAGGATATCGTCGGGTAGTCCTATTTGCCGGGCAATATCAATTGCAAAAGAACTGCCCGGTTTGCCTGTCTCAAGCCTGAATAGTGGTGTCATTTTCCCGGTGTCGAACATCATGGCTCCGTTTATAATACCAGGGGTTTCGGCTGCAAAGTGTTTCAGGTTGGAATAATGCGTGGTGATTACCCCGTATGTTCCTTTTACATTCAATGCTTCCAGAATGGATTCGGAGATGGCACCGCCAATTCTGGGTTCGGTACCTGTGCCGAATTCATCAATCAACACCAGGCTCTGGGGAGATGCATTTTTAAGAAAAGCTTTCATGTTCAGCAAATGAGAGCTGTACGTGCTCAAGTCGTTTTCAATCGACTGCTCATCACCTATGTCAATGAGAATATTCCTGAAAATGCCAGCTTCGGAGCTTTCCACAACAGGAATGAGCATGCCGCATTGAAGCATATACTGTACAAGCCCAACCGTTTTGAGACAAACCGATTTTCCACCTGCATTAGGCCCGGAAATCAGCAGAATCCTGTTTTGTTCATCCAGGTATATGTTGAGCGGTACTACTTCTTTGTTCTCCTTTTTATGATGGAGGTAGAGCAGGGGATGTACTGCGTTTTTCCAGCGAAAACCCGGGGAATTCACCAAAGCCGGCATGCCCGCATTGATTTTCAAGGCAAACTGAGCTTTAGCTCTTATAAAATCAATGGTTCCCAGAAAATCATAGGTAGTCAGCAGATCATCAACGTAAGGCCTGATGTCATCGGTAAAGCCAATCAGAATTTTTATAATCTCACGGGTTTCGGCAACCTCCAGTTCCCTGATCTCATTGTTCAGTTCAACTACTTCGGCAGGTTCAACAAATGCGGTGCGACCAGTAGCCGATTCATCATGCACAATACCATGGATTTTTCTCTTATTCGAGGCCGGTACAGGTATAACCTGGCGCCCATCGCGGATTGAAACTGCCGTGTCTTTTTCAATATATCCCTCATCAATTGCCTTTCTGAGTATGTTTTGAAGCTTTTTTCCTGTGCTTGCCTGCTTCTGGGTAATGTCATCACGAATCCTGCGCAGATCGGCGGATGCATTGTCTTTAATTTTACCATGCTTGGAGAGTATTGCATCAATCCGGTCGTCCACGTAACTGAAGTACTTTACCTCTCCAGCCATCTTCTTCAGACAGCTGTATTTTCCGGCAGCCGTGTTTTTGAAAAACCGCAGGATGGCCTTAATTGTTTCCAGCGACCGTTTCAGGTCGAACACCTCTTCCGTATCAAGGTATGTGCCGACGACCTTTGCCTTTTTCAGGCCGGGGGTCAGGTCGTGGTAATTGTCGGCCGGAAAATTTTCTTCAAAAAGGCAGATTTCTTTAAATTCTGCAGTCTGTTCAAGAATTTCTTTTAGTGAACGAAAATCTGAAAGCAGGTGCATTTCATCAACCTTCTGCTTTCCGGGTACAAATAAACAGTATTCTTTGACAAGGTTTCTAACCAGGTCAAATCCGGTTTTACTTTCAAATGATTGCGGATAGATCAAGGGATATCAGTTTTTCATTGCAAAAATAACTTAAAAATAGGGGCATTTCAAACGGGTTGCGATTAATTTCCTAGTCTTTCCGGCTGTTGGCCAATCTACATTGTATTCATGGTATTACGGGGTAAAAATGTATCTTTGCGCGAGTTTTGAACCATCGGTTTTTGTTCATTAGATGAAATACCATATTTTAACGCTGGGCTGCCAGATGAACAGGTCAGACAGCGAGCGCGTGCGGACTGTGATTGAGGGGATGGGCTACCAGTGGACCGACAATGAGGAAGAGGCTGGCCTGCTGGGTGTAATTGCCTGTTCGGTAAGGCAGAAATCAATCGATAAAGTGTATTCCAGGATTGTCCGGTGGAACCGGCAGAAGAACAAACGCAATTTGTTGACTTTCGTTTCGGGTTGCATCCTTCCAGCCGATAAGGAAAAATTCCTCAAATTGTTCGATTTTGTGTTCACCATGGCTGAATTGCCTGATTTTCCCAATATGGTCCGCCAATATGGCGTCCCAACCCACGTTGTGGCAGACACATCGGAAGCAGCAGCGGCAGCGGCAGTTGCAGGGGCAGTTGTAGTGGCTGACCTGCGTGTCAGCCCCCCGACTTTCATCCAACCCATCGAAAAAATCCGTCAATTCTGGATGGTCCCCCCATCCTATGTGTCGGACTATGAAGCTTTCATCCCGATACAAAACGGGTGCGATAAGTTTTGCACCTATTGTGCCGTGCCCTATACCCGTGGACGTGAAATATCAAGGCCTTCCGGGGAAATCCTGGATGAATTGAAAGTACTGGTGGAACAAGGCTATAAATCAATTACGCTGCTGGGACAGAACGTGAATTCATACGGGCTTGACAAGCAGGGTGCTGAACTTTCCTTTCCGGACCTGCTGAAAGCCATAGGTGAATTCGGCAGGGACTCCGGAAAAGAATTCTGGGTGTATTTCACTTCACCGCATCCGCGCGACATGAATGACGAGGTGTTGCATACCATTGCACAATACAATTGCCTGGCGAAACAAATTCACCTGCCCCTGCAATCGGGCGATGACAGCGTGCTGAAGAGAATGAACCGCAGGCATAACCTTGATGATTACGGGCGTATAGTTGATTCAATCCGCCATATTCTGCCCGGAGCTACAGTTTTTACCGATATTATCGTGGGCTTTACCGGAGAAACGGAAGAAGAGTTTGAGAATTCCCGGAAAGCCATGGAACGGTTTCAATACAACATGGCATATATCGCAGTATATTCTCCCCGGCCCGGTGCTGCCAGTGCCAAATGGGATGACGATGTTCCGCTGCTAGTTAAGAAAGAACGTCTGCATAGGCTCACGGAAGAGCTTACCCGGCATACCATGGAATATAATAAAGCCTTGATTGGGAAAAGAATGCGTGTGCTGGTTACCGGGCACGACCGCAAACCGGGTTTTTTCTCGGGGATTACAGAGGGCCGGATCGTGGTGCGGTTTGCCACAGAGAACCACATGGCACCCGGTACTTTTGTGTGGCTCAACATCACTGCTGCCGCATCTTATTCCATTGAAGGGGTTCTGGTTCAGGAAACTGCCACGGCATACCAGGCATCATGAAAAGAAAAGTAGCTTTTAAAACACTTGGCTGCCGGCTCAACCAGTTTGAAACCGATGCCGTGGTAACCGATTTCTTCAGGTCGGGTTATGAAATTGTTGGTTTCACCGAAAAAGCGGATGTATATGTGATCAATACCTGCACTGTTACCAACCAGGGCGATCACAAGTCGAAGACAGCCATCAACCAGGCTGTGCGTATTGCCGGAGGAGGACTTGTGGTGGTTACCGGTTGCATGGCAGAAAACCAGGAAAACTGGCTGAAGGAACGGGGTGATATAGCTTATGTCGTTGACAACAAGCATAAAAGTCGCATTTTATCGGTTGTGGAAGCACATTTTAACGGGGAGATCGTTGCCCCCGGTCAGCTTGAATCGGATGTGTTTAGTTTCTCGGTTGCCGAAAAAAGCCTGCACACCCGGAGCATGATCAAAATTCAGGATGGCTGCGACAATTTCTGCACCTTTTGCATTGTTCCCATGGTCAGGGGCAGGGCGGTCAGCCGGCCCGCAGGAAGCATTATCGGTAATATCCATGAGGTGATCCGGCTCGGCTTTAAGGAAATTGTGCTTACCGGGGTGAACATCAGCCGGTATGATCATGAAGGTGTTGATTTTACCGGACTGCTTGAGAAGATCCTGAATATCAGCGGTGACTTCAGGGTAAGGATCTCCTCTGTGGAACCCGAAGGCTATGGTACGGCTTTTTTCGATTTGTTTTCCAACCCGAAGTTGTGTCCGAACCTGCATTTATGCCTGCAAAGCGGTTCCGACAGGATTCTGGCGGAAATGCGGCGGACTTATCAATTATCATCCTACCTGAAAATTGTGGAGGAACTCAGGAAGCGGATTCCGCTGTTCAACTTTACCACAGATATTATGGTGGGATTTCCCGGTGAAACGGAAGCAGATTTCCGGGAAACCTGCAATGTGATCAAACAGGCAGGATTCAGTCATGTACATACCTTCAAGTATTCCGTGCGTAAAGGCACACGAGCCGAGCTCATGCCCGGTCACCTTACCGAAACAGAGAAACAGGAGCGCAGTCTGATTGTCCGCGAACTGGCGGCTGAAAATAAGCTGTCTTACAGGAAGTCATTTATCGGCAGACAGCAAACTCTGCTGGTTGAGAAAGTGAACAGAAACGGCATGGCACATGGCTATGGTGAGCATTATGTTCCGGTTGAATTTAAGGCAACCCAAACGGGGAATAATTATTTCGAAACGGTGACAATTAAAGGCATTGGAACAGAAACTCATGATTTTATCCTCCAATCATAGGGTAACTACCCACTCAACCGGTCTTATTGTGCATGCGTGTTTTTTTTCGGGTATTGCATTATTTTTTCTGATTATGGAAATTTGATGCAGCATTTTAGCCAAAAGAACGTATGTAGTATACCTTTTCCAGTACCCTGATCAAACGAGCTGTATATAAACTTTGTAAAACTGATTTGATGAGAGTGTTATTCCTGCTTGTACTGCTGATCCCGGCAGTAGTTATGAATGCACAGCAAAAGAAGACTGTGCAGGCGTTTTATATCACCGAACCCATTACTATTGACGGAATACTCGATGAACCGGCCTATTCACAGGCCGCACCGGCAAAAGACTTTGTGCAGTTGCAACCTTACAATGGAAGACCCTCATACAGGCCTGCTGAGGTTTATTTTTTGTACGATCAAACCGCCATTTACGTAGGCGGAATGATGTATGACGATCCCGACAGCATTTACAACTTTCTTTCCGAAAGAGATAATATCGGCCGGTCGGACTACTTTGGCGTATACTTTGACCCATACAATCAGGGACAACTGGCCTATGGCTTTTTTATCACACCGGCAGGCGTGCAGACCGATATCAAAGCAATAAAAACTAATGGTGATTATGAAGATGGCAGCTGGGATGCAGTTTGGCAAAGTAAAACCAGGGTTACCGATAAAGGATGGATTGTTGAACTGAAAATTCCTTATTCGGCTTTGCGGTTTCCCGAAAATGGCAACGGAACCTGGGGAATGAATATGTTCAGGAATATCAGGAGGCAAAATTCCAACAATTCCTGGAATTTTATAGACCGTCAGGTATCGGGATTCATTCACCAGGAAGGTGAACTTACCGGTATTAAGGATATCCGGCCACCGGTGCGCCTTTCGGTAAGTCCCTATGCTGCGGCTTATACTGAATTCAAAACTGGCACATCGAAACCCGAGTCTACCTACAAGGGTGGAATGGATGTGAAATATGGCCTCAGCGAAAGTTTTACACTCGATATGATGCTGGTTCCCGATTTCGGACAAATCCAATCGGATGACAAGCAGTTGAATCTCTCCCCCTATGAGCTTTTCTATTCCGAAAAAAGGCAGTTCTTTACCGAGGGTACCGAACTGTTTGATCGTGGCGGGATTTTTTATTCAAGAAGGATTGGCGCCAGTCCCAAATTTTCTGGCAAAATTTGGGATGAAAAAGAGGGTCACGAAAAGGTGGATTATAATCCTACGGAAACACAACTTTTAAATGCCACCAAGGTTTCAGGAAGAACTACAAAAGGGTGGGGACTTGGACTGCTGAATGCCATGTCACTGCCTTCAAACGCCGTGTTGATGGATACTGTTAACGGTGAAAAGCGTGATGTATTGATTCAACCGTTTACGAATTACAATGTGGCGGTAATCGACAAGTCACTTAAGAACAACTCCTATATCAGCCTTATCAATACCAACATGTCCATGGCCAATAATCCTTTTCGTGCCAATGTTACTGCCACCGATTTCCAGATCCGAAACAAGAAGAAGACATACGCAATTAATGGTAAAGGAGGCTACAGTACACGCACCAATGGTGAACATGAAACCGGATACTTTGCCGACCTGGGAATTGATAAGAATAGCGGGAAACTCCAGTATGGATTTTCACAAAGTATCATTTCCGATAAATACAATCCAAACGACCTGGGTTACCTGCGCCGGAACAATGAGCTGGAAACCGAGGCATACATTTATTATGGGATCGTTGAGCCATTTGGAATCTTCAGACAGCTGAACGGCAACATTTGGTACAACCACAACCGCATGTATGAACCCTGGTCGGAATCGGGCAATTCAATTGGCATGCATTATTACAACGAGTTTAAAAATAATTATGGTTTCGAAGTCGGTTTCAATGTCAATGGTACTACCCATGATTACTATGTGCCTAGGGTTGCAGGCAGATATTTCAAGGAGCCGTGGTATTACGAGTATTATTTCTGGGGACATACAAGCGGCACCAAGCCTGTGATTTTACAACTGGGTTTTGATGTGTCCAGGCAGCCCGATACCGATCAGCGATACAGGAACGCGAATGTTTATTTAAGTGCCAGAGTAGGAAGGCACCTGCAGTTAAGCTACAGCAATTTTATCGAAAACCAGATCAACGACAGGGGATATGTGGATAAAACCGACGCGGAGGATTCCATATTCTTTGCGAAGCGGAATGTGAATACCTTTGAAAATGTGATCAACACCACCTATACATTTAACAACAAAACAGGAATCAGCTTCAGGATGCGCCATTACTGGTCGGGGGCCGAAAACAAGGAATTCTTCCAGTTGCAGGAAAACGGTACGCTCCTGAGTGATTTAAGCTATTCCGAAAACAAGGACAACAACTACAACGCTTTCAACATCGACCTGGTGTTCCGGTGGATTTTTGCACCCGGATCGGAGCTGTCACTTGCCTGGAAAAATGCAATAAGTACCAGTGGTGAAAGGGTAATCAGCGATTATTGGAACAATTTCAGCAAAACCTGGAAGTCAGATCAGATTAACAGCCTTTCACTGAAGATTCTTTACTATATCGATTACAATAGTTTGCGGGGGAAGAAGAAGTAGCAGCGGCAGTGAAAGATACAGTAAGTCCCACTTCGACAAGTTCAGTGTGACGATGTGTGTCATACTGAGCCTGTTGAAGTATGACGAAGTATGACGAGTAGTGGCAGTGGCAGTAGCAGTAGCAGTAGCAGTCAACTCCAAACTCCAAACTCCGAACTCCAAACTCCGAACTCCGAACTCCGAACTCCGAACTTCTAACTTCAAATATCCACCCCGGAGTCCTTCAGCAACTTGCTTACGGTTTTAATGTCAATGGCTACTCCGATGCCGCTACCTGATGCTTTGTAAACTTCGGCAGCCAGCTGGAGTATCTGTTTTTGCCAGGCGATAAGCACCTGGATGGGATCGACACCTGAAACTTCAAACTCTCCCTGAGCTTTCTCGAGCATTTTGATGTTGGAACTGCTGATTTCCATCATCTTCTCGTATGATTTGTTTTTGCGATCGAGCTTATAGCCGATTATGCCCATAACTTCATTGGTCTTCAGGTCGATAAGCGGCCCTCCTGAATTTCCCCAGATGGTGGACCCGTCGAATTGCAGGTAGCGATTCCCATTTCGGTGAATATGTGCTGAAATGATACCCGACTTAATAGTCAGGCTCGGATTGTCATATTGGAACCCGATCAGTGCCACAGCCTGACCGATGTATATGTGCCGGTTGACTGCAAATGCCAGTGCGGGAATCTCATTGAATGAAAGATCGGCAATTGATATGAGTGAAAACCCGGTTATTTCCTGATCATATGAGGTGATGATGCGTTCCTGGAAATCATGCATCGAAAGTCGCTCCATGGCCGCCACGGTGTGCCCGTCTTCCTTTACAAATTTGATTTCAACAAACTCTGCTTTGTGAAGCCTGTTCACCATATCATGAGTCAACAGGTAATCGCCCGCTTTAAAACCGGTTGTGCATACGATTTCTATATCATTCCCGTTCAGGAACCTGATGGAGCACACTGAGGAGTGACAAGCTTTCCAGACTTCTTTGTACAAACTTATCATCGCGGACTAGTTGGGTTCATTTTCAACTACAAAAGAAGTAAAAATTTAAATTATTTGCAGTATTCAGGTGATTAATTTGTTCTTATCCTCACCTCATGCATTTGAGTAAATACAATAAAAAAAGCAGGAGCCTTTGTGGACTCCCGCTTTTTAACCCTAACCATTAAACCTAAAATTACGAAAAAAACTTAGAAGAACTACTGTTTAACCCTAATCAAAACTAATTATTAACCCTAATAATTCTATAACGAAAATCATGCCATATTTGTTACGGGGATCCTGAAAATTTAAGACATTTTTAACCAATTTTCATAAAACGCATAATATCAGATGAATATTAAATTAAAATTTAATATTTAAACCGGACATGAAATGAATCCCGGCCTGGGGGTAATAATATGGGGTATTTCCATAGACAGCGCCGTTGGATTCATACTTTTCATTTAGTAAATTATTAATTGTTAAAGTGAGCTCCATATCTGGTGTATTTTTTCCTGTAATGAGATAGGCCAGTTTAAGGTTGTTTACCAGGTATGAATCGAGCACCAGTTCTTCATTTTGCGTATTGTCAAGATATTGTTTGCTCACATATTTCAACATCCAGTCGATTTCAAACTGCCTGAAGGGGAAGAACCGTACCTGTGAACTGCCTGTTATTCCAGGAGAAAATGACAGGGTTGAATTGGTGTAGGTTGCCAGTTGGCCTTCGTCATCTTCCTGTTTATAGTCGGTTTTATTTAAACTCAGGCTCAGGTTACCTGCAACCTCAAGCATTTTCGCGGGTTTATATCCGCCCGAAAGTTCCACTCCGGTCCGGTAACTTTTCCCTGCATTTTTTCTCACATACTGACCATCGTCATTGATGGCCCCGGTGAGTACCAACTGATCGCGGTAATTCATCAGATAATAATTCACTGCATACTGAAAATTGTTCCCGGTTTTGCGCATTCCTGCTTCCAGGTTTCCCAACATCTCGGGCTTTGGTTTTTCGCCGGCAAGTGCATCGGTATAGTCGTCTCTGATGGGCTCGCGGTGGGCAATGCTATAAGAAATGTATAAGGTTCCTGGCCTGATAGTGTAACTTAAACCAACCTTGGGATTGAAGAAATGAAAGGCCTCATTGATGGCCACCAGTTCCAAATGGCTTTCAATTCCGTCGCATTTGTATGTGATGGTGCGATATTGCAAATCAGCATACAGGGTGAGGGCCTCAATGGGTGACCAGGCGGTTTTTGCGAAAACGTTAATGTCGGTTTTATACGACATGTTTTCGTAATATCGGTGATCATTGGAGACACCTGCAAATTCCGCCCAAATGATTTCACCATAATGTTTGGCTTTGTCATATTTGTTGAGGGCGCCTCCTATAATGATATCAGCCTTGCCGGGCTTGTAATGCAACGACCAGGTAAGCCCGTAATATTTGTTATCGAGCCATCTGCGGCGTACCAGATCGGTATTGGTAACCGAATCATGGTAAAAGTAGCTGTAAGAGCCTTCGTTGGGAACACTGTCCAGCCCAAAATACAGGTTGTTTAACCCGTAATCGGCAAATGGTTCGTTTTGCTGGTATTCTTCATAGTAGCCCTTCCCGGAGGTGAGGTGACCCGAAAGATTCAGGTTGAGATTATGTGCAAGGCGTTGTGAAATATGCAACTGGTAATGGTTTTGAGTGTAATTGTCGGTTTGATCATCATAATATCCTGTTACATTCCAGTTTTCATCATAAATAGCCCCGGCATAATTAAAAGTACGGTCGGTTTTCATGGTTTCCCCGTCAATGCCATACCAGGCCTGATAGGTTTTTTCTTTGCCTCCGAAGGCAATTGCCTTGATCAGGGTTTTCTCATTGTAATAGCCACCCTGGATGAAGTAAGAACTGAGGTCGGATGAGGCCCTGTCGATATAACCATCCGATCCCAGTGCCGATGCCCTTCCTTCAAAATACCAGTGGTCGCGTATCAGTCCTGTTCCTCCCTGGAAGTTAGTTTTCCAGGTGTTGAATGACCCTGCTCCCAGGCTTACCATTCCGTATGGCTTTGATTGAATTGAGTTGGTTTCCAGGTTCATAGATGCGCCAAATGCCCCGGCCCCGTTGGTAGAAGAACCAACGCCGCGCTGCAGCTGCAGACTGTTAACCGAGCTGGCAAAATCAGGAACATCTACCCAGTAAA
>CAYTNC010000017.1:28576-32514 GCA_964438935.1 uncultured Bacteroidales bacterium | reverse complement strand
TCCTGAAATGCGGAAGAACAGGAAATTCGGGTTATAACGGGCTTGTTAAAGCCATATCCGATAAAGGGCCTGTTAACCTGATCGATTTCCATCACAGCATCAAGTTACTTCAGGGTGACCCTCAAAACCTACTTTTTAACCAGCTTCTGGCCGATATTGAAATAATGAACAACCTCATCCGGGCCCGGAATACATCCATCAGAGTTAAGGGGCACAGCCTGCTCACATCCCGGCCCGAGGTAATCAATGCACGTTTGGAGTTCGACAATGGATGTGCTGTAAATTACTACTGCAATCTGCTGGCTTTACAAAACGACCATCATATTACCATTGTGTTAAAAGACTGCCTGCTGAAATATGACTTTTTAGCCTATGAACTGTCGCGATGGTATCTTAAACCTGTGTTCATTCAAAATGAAAATCCTATCTTTATAGAGAAAATTCAGGTGGAGCAAGGCGATAATCTTTATGATGACCTGATGACGTTTTTTAACCTGATACGGTCCGGACCAGCTTTCTTATCCATTTATGATAATGGCTTTGAACCACTGATTATGGCCGACCGGATCCATGAAAGGGTATTAAAAACACTGGTGCAATTCGCCTGACATTCATTTTGAGGTACCGGCAAAGAACCGGAATTATGAACAGAAAGCTGCAGTTATCAAAATATGTTATTGCCGATGTGATTTCAGCCGTTATTGGCTGGAGTGCATTTTTTATCCATTGGAAACTATCACTTCACCTAATTCCTGGCGAAGGTTTTGTAATGCACCTGGTTGACAGGCAATACCAGCTTGGCTTGTTCATAACTCCCATTTTTTGGCCTGTTCTTCACTATATCACAGGCTATTACAACGATGTATTCAGAAAATCCAGACTATTTGAGCTCGGGCAGACTTTTGGGAATGTGCTTGTGGGATCACTGGCGCTCTATTTTCTGCTTGGGATAAACAAAATAGAAATATTGTATCAGCTGGGTACATTTTCACTGTTTATAAACATGTTCATATTCCAGTTTTTGGCTACCTATATTCCACGTCTTATCATTACAACAATCACAACTCACAAGGTACACAACGGAATTATAGGCTTCAATACGCTTTTGATCGGAAGCAATTTAAAAGCGCTGGAAGCATGGAAAGAGGTGGTTGAACAGAAAAAAAGCAGCGGCAATAAATTTATCGGCTTAGTTAGCGTAAACCACAATTCGCAAAACATGTTGGGCAATTATCTTCCGCATTTAGGTAGTATTGAAGACATAAATCAAATAATCAGAGATAAAAAAGTTGAAGAAGTGATCATTGCCATTGAACACGTTGAGCATGACATGATCAATCAGATCATCAACAAACTGATCAATGCCGACGTGGTGATCAAGGCAATCCCGAGCATGTACGACATCCTTACAGGCAGGGTACGGATGAGTTCCATATTGGGTACTCCGCTGATTTCGGTTTCACACAACCTGATGCCTGCATGGCAGGAAAACATGAAGACCTTTCTGGATTACTTCACTGCATCTATAGCCCTGATCATCACCTTGCCACTTAGCCTGTTTCTTATGGCAGGAATCAAACTTTCCTCAAAAGGTCCTGTCTTTTACAGTCACGAGCGCATTGGACGCTACGGAAAGCCATTCTCCATCCACAAGTTCAGATCGATGTACGTAGATGCAGAGAAAGGCGGCCCTGAACTATCCTCAAAAAACGACGACAGGATTACGCCTTTTGGCAGCTTCATGCGAAAATCAAGACTTGATGAAATCCCAAATTTTATCAATGTACTGAAAGGCGAAATGTCGCTTGTTGGGCCAAGGCCCGAACGTAAGTATTTTATCGACCAGATCACCCAGAATGCGCCTCATTATTTGCACCTGCTCAAGGTAAAGCCCGGAATCACCTCCTGGGGCCAGGTAAAATACGGTTATGCCGAAAACGTGGAACAAATGGTGCAACGCCTGAAATATGATCTCATATACCTGGATAACATGTCGCTTTACGTGGATTTTAAGATTATCATCTACACCATTCTGACTATCATTAAGCGAACAGGGATTTGAGGAGTAGAAGCAAGAATCAGGGGCCAAGAACCAAGAGCTCACTGTTCAAAGATCTGAATGCCGTGGATAGAGGAAGTAATATCTCCACCGCAGGTTTACATTTGGGGTTAAAACCCCAAGAAAGAGATAATCCTCAATAAAAACCCCGGCATGAATGCCGGGGCTATTGATGAAAAACCAACAATTGTATTCATATTAGAAATCCCTGGTTGGTGAAAAAACCTGCTGCAATTTGATTAGTCCATACTATTCTAACCTCAATGGAAGCACCTATCACTAGCCCCGGCATTCATGCCGGGGAATTAGGAATTAATCACTCCTCTGCAGGGCTTTAGCCCTTTCTGTTGGCAGCGTTGAGCATACCATACAAGCAGCAGTGGCAATATTAAGTCGCACTTCGACAGGCTCAGTGTGACTGGCGTTGTCATACAGAGCTTGTCGAAGTATGACGTATAGAAGCAGCAGCATTAGCAGCAGCCTATAAACCACCTCCCAGTTGAAAAAACTCAATGGGCAAATAAACAGCCCCTTGCGGAGTGAGCCTGCTTTCGTAAAAAACAATCCGGTCAATTTGCTGTTGTTGAATTACCGCATCTTTATACAAAGTAATCAACTGCCCCAGCTGATTCAACTGCCTCACGGCTTTAACCCGACCAAGTGTTAAATGGGGAGTAAAGTGCCTGTTTTCAGATTCAAATCCCAGGGGCAGGAGGTGATCATCCAGTATTTTCTTAATCCGGGTGAGTGTTTCCGGGGCCTCGCATCCAAACCACAATACACGCGGATCATGAAGGTTTTTAAATACGCCGAAAGATTTCAGCACCAGTTCAAAGGGCTGAAACTGATCAGCGGTGTTCCGGATTGCCTGCACGATACCGGGAATCAGGTTTTCATCTGTATCCCCCAAAAAACTCAGCGTAATATGCATATTCCCGGTTTCAACCCAGTTGATCTTTTCAAGGCGCATCCGGTAGCGGATCAGCTCATAAGCTTCCTTCAAACCGCTTTCGGGCAGTACATCAACAGCAATAAAGGTTCTTTTCGTCATGTGTTATAAATAACCTTTTTCAATCATGATCATAATCTCCTCAATCATTTTGTCCTCACCCTCCGGATCATACTCGGTTTTCAGATTCGATCCGAATATACGGGCAATGGCCTGCCAGAATGCCGCCTGAAAAGAACCACGCAAGTCTTTAACCACCTCGTACGATGTCTTGCTGGTTTCGCGGTCAATCAGTTTGATCAGAATTTTGCCCTGTGTAACAGTCAGATTTTTAAGTTCCGCTTCATACTGTTTGATGATATCGGCCTCCATTTGTTTGATGAACTCGCGCTGTTCTTTGCCGCTTTTAACCGAATCAAGATGGGCAGAAATGAGGGCGAATTTATCCCCGGCAACTTTGGCATAGGGATAAACCTTTTTCACGTTGTATATCAACCGGCGGTATTGCCTCAGGTCGCGGGTGGCTGCCACCCTTCTTTTCGGCTGAATGACTGCTTCCATAAGCCTGGCTACGTAAATGGTGTCGTCATTATGAATAATGGCATCCACCGGGTAATCTCCCACTTTCATCCTGATTGTATCCTGCGCAGAAACATCGGGCAAAACACATACCAGCATGCCGAACAGTATGAAAAACCTTGTCATTTCAGCATAAAATAACAAAATATTTGCCAATTCAGGTTCATATTAAACGTACAAACATGCCCATTGTTTGTTAATACCTATGAACCTAGCTGATAAAATTGCTAATTTTACAAAAAGAACAAGGATGGACAAGAATGACAAGAAGTATACAAACGGTGAGATTACGGTGTTTTGGAAGCCTGCCAAGTGTATACATGCCACTACCTGCTATCGTGAACTGATTGA
>CAYTNC010000017.1:0-28476 GCA_964438935.1 uncultured Bacteroidales bacterium | reverse complement strand
TTTGGAAGCCTGCCAAGTGTATACATGCCACTACCTGCTATCGTGAACTGATTGAAGTCTTCAACCCGCGCAAAAGGCCCTGGGTGAACATGGACGGTGCGCCTACTGAAGAAATCATCAGGGTAGTCAGGCTTTGCCCTACTCAGGCCTTGTCGTTTCAATACAATAAAGACATTGAAGCAGAGAAGCCCCGGGAAGAGAATAAGGCCGAAGTCAGGGTAATGGAAGACGGTCCTGTTATCATCACCGGAAACTTCGTCATTTACGATACCAACGGCAAAGAGATCAACCACAAAAAGATGACCTCGCTCTGCAGGTGCGGGAATTCAAACGACCTGCCCTATTGCGACGGCATGCACCGAAAAACAGGTTTTACCGGCAAATAATCAGGGACATGGAAAACGAATTAAAGACGAACATCCCGGCTGAGGTCAGGATTCTTAAAAACGGACCGATCCTGATCAAAGGAACGTTCAGTTTCAAGGATTCTTCGGGAAAAATAACTACCGGAGAGCAGGAACTCTATTTGTGTCGTTGCGGGGGATCTGCTTCCAAGCCCTGGTGCGACGGCACACATAACAAGATTGGGGTACCCGATTAAACACTTTTCCTGACCAGGTCAGCGGCATCCTGTAACGAAACTGCAGAGAACACTTTGAGTCCCGACTGGTCAATCAGGTTTTTTGCCTCAACGGCATTGGTTCCCTGAAGCCGTACGATAACAGGAACGTGCACCGTGCCGATGGATTTATAGGCGTCAACTACGCCTTGAGCTACCCGGTCGCAGCGTACGATACCACCAAAAATATTAATCAGTATAGCTTTCACGCTTGGATCTTTCAGAATGATTCTGAATCCGGCTTCAACAGTTTGTGCATTGGCCGTGCCTCCCACATCCAGGAAGTTGGCCGGCTCACCGCCCGATAATTTAATGATGTCCATGGTGGCCATAGCGAGACCTGCACCATTTACCATACAACCCACGTTTCCGTCGAGCTTGATAAAATTCAGGTTGAATTCCGATGCCTCGGTCTCGGAAGGGTCTTCTTCGTTCAGGTCGCGCAGGTCGGCGTAATCAGGATGACGGAACAGGGCGTTGTCATCGAGATTCACCTTGGCATCAGCTGCAAAAATAAGGTCGTCGGAAGTTTTCAGCAGCGGATTGATTTCAAATAGTGAAGCGTCACTTTCAATGTAAGCTTTATATAAGGCGGTGACAAAACGTGTCATTTCCTTGAATGCCTTTCCTTCAAGACCCAGGTTGAATGCAATTTTCCGGGCCTGGAAAGGTTGAATGCCCACTGAAGGGTCAATTTCTTCCTTGAAAATCAGGTGCGGTGTTTTCTCGGCAACGGCCTCTATGTCCATGCCCCCTTCGGTGGAATACATAATGATATTACGGCCTGTAGCGCGGTTCAGCAGAACGCTGACATACAACTCCCGGATTTCAGAAGCCCCCGGGTAATAAATATCCTGCTGAATGAGCACCTTGCGTACCTTTTTTCCGGAGGCACCGGTTTGCGGTGTCACCAGTTGCATACCCAAAATATTTTCGGCCCTGGTTTTCACTTCATCCAGACTGCGGGCCAGTTTAACACCCCCACCCTTGCCTCTTCCTCCGGCATGAATCTGAGCCTTCACAACCCAGCTGTTGGTTCCTGTCTTTTCCTGCAATTCCCTGGCCGCATCCTGGGCCTTTTGCACATCGTCAATGACAATTCCCGCGGGCACGGCAACTCCAAAGCGGCTTAAAATAGCCTTAGCCTGATATTCATGAATATTCATCCTGAGTTTTTATCAATATTTCAGGTTACGAAAATATTTAATTTTTCGTATCAATTACTAACATTGCAGTTATTTCGGCAACAAATGATTTCCGTATGAAAAAACTGTTAAACGAGGAATTGAACCGCAAGACCATTGAAGAATTCAAACAGGCAGGAAAATATCCGGTAGTGGTTGTACTGGATAATGTGAGAAGTTTGAATAACATTGGTTCGGTATTTCGCACCTGCGATGCGTTTCTGCTTGAGGGGATAATCCTTTGCGGTATCACTGCCACACCACCGCACCGTGAGATCAGTAAAACAGCACTCGGGGCAACCGAATCGGTTCACTGGCAATATTTCGAAAACACCCTGGATGCGGTTTGCGAATTGCACAATAAAGGGTATAAAATTCTGGCTGTGGAACAAACGGTTCATGCCTGCATGTTGCAGGATTATCGTTTTTCTCAAAATGAGAAATACGCTCTCATTTTCGGACACGAAATTCATGGAGTTGACCAGGAAGTAGTAAACAGGTGTGATGGTGCCATTGAAATACCGCAGTACGGAACCAAGCATTCGTTGAACATAGCAGTGAGTGCCGGAATTGTATTGTGGGAATTTTTCAGGTATTTTAATAAAACACCGTAGTAGAGACGTTGCATGCAACGTCTCTACGGTATAAAATCAAAAACAAAAAAGGCGGCAAAAGCCGCCTTTTTTATTTTTTAGCAATGTGATTTTACTGTAACAATGCCTTTACTGCATCGTTTGCGACAAACTTAATCATTTCAGCATCTTTCAGCGCATAAGCCTTGATTGAAGGATCGAGGCTGATGGCCTGACGCAGGTTGGTAACAACACCATCAGCAACACCACCACGGGCATTAGCAATTGCTTTCAGGTAATATACCCAGCCGTCTTTTACATCACCCAGTTGGTTGAGGGTAGCAATAGCCTTATCGTTGCTGCCATTGAGCATTTGAGCCAAAGCTGCATTGAACGAAGGTTTGTTGCCAAAGTAGTTAACAGCAGCAGCATAGTCGCCCTGTTTAACCTTGATGATACCCAGGTTGTAGCTGGGAGCATCACCGGCGCTCATAGAAGCGGTAAGAAGATCCTCAGCGGTTTTCAGATCGCCCTGTGCAAGAGCAATGGCTCCTAAATTGGCTTTTACAGTGGCATTGTCAGTCTTGATAGCCTGAGCAGCTTCAAAAGCCTTCTTTGCATCATCAACTTTGCCCTGTTGCAGCAACACATCACCCAGGTTGTTAAAAGCCCTGATGCACTGTGGGAAACTTTCAGAAGCAGCTTTATAGATAGCAGCTTTTTCTTTCACATCGTTGGTAAGTGTGGCAGCATAAAGAACTTCTTCAAGGTTCAGTGATTTGGGGTCGCTGAGGCCGAGTTTCAGCAGTTCCTCATCGGACTTGCCAACAACATCAACATCAACACTCATAACTGAACGACGCAGCTGGGGAAGTACCTCATCGGCAATTTCCTTATAAGCAGCAGCAATGTTCTTGATTTCTTTTTCCCTTACAACAGGATCAGAATACATGGAAAGAACGCGCAGGATGAGTTCCTTATCCTGGATGTCGGATTTTTCCATCATGGTCTTGAAACCATCCCAGTCTTCGGGTGTGGTCATTGATTTCAGGAAATCCTTAGCTTCAGCTTCGGTGATTTTTTTGTCTTTCAAAGCTTTCTTGAAGTATTTTTCAGCAGAAGTTCCGCGATTGGCAGAAAGTTTCTCGTTCAGGTCAAGAGCACCGTCGGGTGAAGCATAAGCAGAAATTTTGGCACCTTTGATTTGCCTTGTGGAATCAGCTTTTGCTTCAGCAATTTTCTGCTCAAGAGCAACAACATCTTCTGACTTCAGCTCGGTTCTACGAACATCGGCTTTATTTATCACGTAGTGAATATCAGCAGTATAACTTTCCGGAATAACCCGTTGGAAATTATCTTTCATACCGATGGTCTGCGGGTCAACTTTAACAAGCATTTCAGTAGCAACTACACCGTCTGCGATTTTTGCAGAACCGAATTCAACAGGATCACCTTCTTTAATGCGGGCTGAATAGTTAACAAAAAGTTCAGATTTTGCCATTTCAGGTTTATAAGGTACTGAGCCGGTAAAAGTATATCCACCACCTGCGTAGGGAATAACTTTATTATTGGCTTCAACTTTTTCGCCCTGTAAGGTAATGGAAGGATATTCAACCTGTCCGCCTTCGTATTTCAATACCGGTGTTGCAACAACAACAGCCTTCTTGTTAAAATACTTCTCCGGGAATTTAACATCGCCGGTTACTTTAACCTCGCCAGCCTGTGAAACAAGGGGATTCGGCTTAACCTCATAACCTACTTCGGGAGAATCATCCCTCATTTTGGTAAGGCTTGCACAACCGCTTATCAGAATAGCGGCAAGAACAATAATGGTTAGGTAGTTCAGTCTAATTTTCTTCATAATCTAATAATTATTTGTTTTAAAATAGAATTGCTGTGTAATATTATGATGTAAACAAACTTACGAATGTTTTGCGTATTAAAGAAAAAAAATTGGGCGCAGCTATTAACATTTTAACAAATGTAGTAAAAAATATTAAATCTTTTATAATCAACCTCATTATAACCAAATTTGGATGATGCGAGGGTTAAACAAAAACCGGGCCAAAATTAGGAACGGTGGGAAATCAATTTTAGCGGGGCATTCATTAATGGGGTGAATGAGAGGTATGGAAAATTGAGCGGCGTCAGGAGCAAAAAAAACTGCCGGAAAAATATCCGGCAGTTCAATTATAATCATTATGGTAATACTTTGTGTTAGTCCCTGCGTTCGCGTGGTCCGCGATGTTCTCTTCTTTCGTGGCCATCCCTGGAATCCCTGCGACCCCTTGAATCACCCGAATGCTCCCTGGGTGGTCTGGGTGCCGGTGGTACAAAGCCTTCCGGAACAGGTAACAGAACTTTGCGCGAGAGGCTCAGTTTACCGTTTTTGGTGTCTATTTCCATCAGTTTCACCTCAACCTCGTCACCTTCTTTAAGCACGTCTTCCACTTTTTCAACACGCTGCCAGTCGAGTTCCGAAATATGAAGCAAACCTTGTTTGCCGGGAATAATTTCTACAAACGCACCAAAGGTTTGTATACCCTTGACGATACCTTTATATATTTTGCCGGCCTCGGGTTGTTCCACTATGGCATTGATACGTGCAACAGCAGCATCAATGGAAGCTTTGTCAGCCGAAGAAACAAAAATTTCGCCCTTTCCGTCAACTTCATCAATATTGACCACTGCACCAGTTTTGGCCTGAATATCCTGTATGATTTTGCCACCGGGGCCAATAACCGCGCCAATGAATTCCTTGGGTATGGTTATCTGAATCATTCTGGGCACATGGGGTTTATAATCGGCCCTGGGTTCGGGAATTGCTTCAACAAGTTTGCCAAGGATGTGCATTCTTCCATCGCGTGCCTGGGCAAGTGCTTTCTTCAACACTTCAAAGGTAAGTCCATCCACCTTGATATCCATTTGGGTTGCGGTAATTCCGTTTACCGTACCGGTAACCTTGAAATCCATATCACCCAGGTGATCCTCATCGCCAAGAATATCAGAAAGGACTGCAAATTTTCCTGTTTTGGTATCGGTAATCAGCCCCATGGCAATACCTGATACAGGACGGATCATTTTCACACCGGCATCCATAAGTGCCATTGTACCTGCGCACACGGTGGCCATGGATGATGAACCGTTCGATTCAAGAATGTCGGATACAACACGAATGGCATACACATTGTCTGCCGGTATCATCCTTTTCAATGCACGGTGAGCGAGGTTACCGTGACCTATTTCACGCCGGCTGATGCCGCGTGAAGGCCTGGCGTCACCAGTTGAGAAGGGTGGAAAATTATAATGCAATACGAACTTTTCGGTTCCCTGAATTAATACCTCGTCAATTGATTTTTCGTCAAGTCTGGTTCCCAGCGTAACTGATGTAAGCGATTGGGTTTCACCCCTTGTAAATACAGCCGAACCATGTGCAGCGGGCAGATAATCCACATCGCACCAGATTGGCCTTATTTCTGTTGTTTTGCGACCGTCAACACGGAGACCTTCGTTCAGAATCAGGTTGCGGACAGCTTCTTTTTCAACATCATGAAAATACCGGTTAACAAGCGCTTCTTTAACTTCCGTGCCCTCGGGCAGGGAAGCTTTGAAATCGGTTTTAACCTGTTCCAGTGCATCATGACGCTCATGTTTTGCAGGGGTGGTTTTGGCTATCTGGTAATACTTGTCATAGCCAGCTTTCCAAATCTGCTTGCGTAATTCTTCGTCGTGAACCTCATGCGAATAAACTCTTTTCTGCGATTTACCTGCTTCTTCCATCAGTTCGAGCTGGGCCCGGCACTGTACCTTAATGGCTTCGTGTGCAAATTTCAATGCTTCCAGCATGTCATCTTCCGAAACTTCGCTCATCTCACCTTCCACCATCATAATATTGTCCATGGTAGCAGCTACCATAATATCAATATCAGATCTCGGAACGTCGCCAAAGGAGGGATTAATTACCAACTTACCATCTATGCGGGCTACCCTGACTTCAGAAATAGGGCCCTTGAAAGGAATATCGGAAACCATAAGAGCCGCCGATGCTGCCAATCCGGCCAGTGCATCAGGCATGGTATCCTTGTCAGCCGATATCAGCATCACGTTAACAAAAGTATCGGCATGGTAATCATCGGGGAAAAGTGGACGAAGAGCCCGGTCAATTAATCTGGAAATCAGTATTTCATAATCACTGGGGCGGGCTTCTCTTTTCATGAATCCACCCGGGAAACGTCCGATTGCTGCAAATTTCTCCTTATACTCTACCTGAAGCGGCATGTAATCGCTATCCTCAGCACCTTCCTTTGCAGATACCACCGATGCCAGCAACATGGTGTTGCCCATCCTTACCACCACGGAACCGTCGGCCTGTTTTGCCAGCTTGCCGGTTTCAATGGTAATGGTTCTTCCATCTTCAAGGGTGATTGATTTTTCAAATGTCTTAAACATATGCTCACTGTATTTATAAAATGAAGGCCCATATGGGCCTGATATGAAAAGAAAAAGGCAATCTCAGGATTGCCCTTTTCATATTATTTACGAAGATTCAGCTCCTTAATAATCGAGCGGTATTTCTCAATATCACGCATGCGGAGATAATCCAGCAGCCTCCTGCGCTTTCCAACCAACCTGAGCAATGCTCGTTGCGTGGCAAAATCCTTTTTGCTGGTTTTCAAATGCTCGGTAAGGTGGTTAATCCTGTGTGTAAACAGTGCTATCTGACTTTCAGCCGAACCCGTATTGGATTCCTTCTTACCAAATGTCTTGAAAATATCCTTCTTAATTTCTGTTGTTAAATACATAGGTGCTAATTAATTACTCTTCTTCAAAAAATTGAGATGCAAAAGTATCTATTTTTTTTCATAAATCAATGCATTATGTGTAAAAAAATCTTTCATGTACCTGTTAAACAGCGTGCGCACCCGTTCGGCAGATTCAAGCGCACCAACCTGCCGACAGTATGCTAAAGACCCCGGGTTATGATATGGGAACCCACGGCACAAGCCAGGCATCTTTTTTTGCTACAATATTCTTTCAGGAGTTGAAGAATACCCTGGCTGTAAAAAGCATTGTCAGGTGAATTCACAATGGATGTCCATTTTTTGGTGTACCGGTTGTTTTCAGCAGGTATGTTCTGAAGCCACCCGAGTGCCTTGTCTTTCAGATCCTCACGCGTTGTCATCCTGCCATACTGAAACATGAAGGGTATCACGGTGTTAATCACCAGGGTATGAAATGCTTCCTTTCCCAACCTTTTAACCAAACGTACCGAACCCGTTTCAAAATTATAATGTGTATCCCAGTATGCTGAAGTTTTTACGCTGAAAAACCGCTTCAAGTCATCCACCGAAGTGCATTCCAGCATGTGTGAAAACAGGCCGGATTGCTGCAGCACAGATGCAAACTGGGCAATACGGACAGTTGGGAAATTAATCGGCCTGAGGCGGAGAAATTTCCAAAGGTGCTTCTCTATAGGTTTCAGGTAGTATTTGTTCTTCAGATGCAGGTATTCCTCGCGGAGTTCCGTGAAATAATCATCATATAGTCTGCCCTCCTCCAGAAAACCGGCCTGGCCAAGTAACAGGGCCTCAAGCTGACGGAGATTGTTGCGGTGCCGCATCAGGCTGGACAAGGGCACTGACCGGGCAAGCATTTCAAAAGGCACGGCGTTGAGTCCAAAACCAAATGAGCGGGCCAGACAAATATAGAAAACCTCATCCCAGTTGTTTCGGTATTGTTCAAGCAATCCGGCAATATGACTTGTTTTTTGCTGCATTCGTTCGATTACCAGTGAACTGATCCATAGATCAATGATCAGGGAATCCACTTTCCCTATCTTTTCCCTGCACGGCAGATGGCTCTTTTGTGATAACAGCAGGCAATAATTATCATAAAGGCCGGGGTTAAATCTCAATTCCACCGTTGGAATGGCTTCACCGTTACTCCGGTAAACAGGCTGGTTGTTTTCATATACCACATGAAGGATTACATTGTCATAGGCCTTATCACGGTGATGTTTGTGGCTTTGCCAGTCCGATGATTTCAAATGGATTTCCACATTGCCGGCCCAGGTAGTGTTGCCAATCTGAATGCGGGTGTTCAGAAAATCGGGTCCTGCATCCATGTTGTGTTCGCCCAGGTTGAAGACCCTGATTTCCTCACCTGTATCAGCGAGGATACCTTCCCGGTCAAAAAACCCGTATTTCCATACAAAATGCAAGAAATCTTCAGTCATTGCTTAACGTGTTAACTATATTGCTCAAACCAAACTTACAACTACAGGTTTGCTGCGCAAAAAATTAAACCCCACAAATTCTTACAATTTTTGCTCCAGCAACTTCTTCATTTGCTGTTGTAATTCCATGGCCTTTTCCCGTGCCACAAGCGCAAACTTTTCCGAATCATCGGCATAAATGATTGCTCTTGAGGAATTCACAATAATACCGCATTGATCATTCATTCCATATTTGGCCACTTCTGCCAGATCACCGCCCTGAGCACCCACTCCGGGTATCAGCAGGAAGTGCCGGGGCAGAATATCGCGTACCTTAATAAGCATGGAAGCCCTTGTAGCTCCAATGACATACATCATATTGCCTGCGTTTCCCCACTGAGCCGATTTCCTGAGCACAGTTTCAAACAGCCTCTCGTGGTTTGCATTGCTGATCATCTGAAAATCATCAGCTCCCTGGTTTGAGGTGAGCGCCAGAACAATTACCCATTTATCAGGATATTGCAGAAAAGGGGTTACTGAATCGGACCCCATATAAGGGGCTACTGTTACCGCGTCACAGGAAAGGTTGCTGAAAAAGGCTCCAGCGTATTTCCTGGATGTATTGCCAATATCGCCCCTTTTGGCATCGGCAATAATAAATAAGTCGGGATACTTTTCACGGATGTAGTTGACCGTCAGTTCAAACTGACGCCATCCGGCAGTTCCGTAACATTCATAAAACGCGAGATTGGGCTTATAGGCTATGGCCAGATCATGTGTTGCATCCACAATCTGCCTGTTGAATTCGAACAAAGGAAACTCAGTATTCCGTATATGTTGGGGAATTTTTTCCAACTCGGTATCCAGACCAATGCACAGGAAGCTGTTCTTCCTTCTGATTTCCTCATATAGCCGGGTTGCATTCATAGTAGTGGTTATCTTAGGCCAGGGAGTTCATCTTAAGCCTTTCTGCATTTTCTGCCATTTGCAGCTGTCTGATGATATCATGGATATTGCCATCGAGGATGCTCGGCAGATTGTAAATGGTAAGGTTGATCCTGTGATCGGTCATGCGCCCCTGCGAATAGTTGTACGTACGGATCTTAGCCGACCGGTCACCTGTGGAAACCATGGTTTTGCGCTGGCTGGCAATGCCGTCGAGGTACTTCTGGTATTCTATGCTGTAAAGTCGGGTCCGCAATTCGGCCATAGCCTTTTCCAGGTTTTTAATTTGCGACTTCTGGTCCTGGCACGATACCACAACACCTGTGGGAACATGAGTCAGCCTTACAGCTGAGTAGGTGGTATTAACCGATTGTCCGCCCGGACCTGACGAGCAAAAACGATCGATGCGAATGTCTTCCTGTTTGAGATCAATATCCACTTCTTCAGCTTCCGGCAAAACCACAACAGTGGCTGCCGATGTATGCACTCTGCCCTGAGTTTCTGTTTGTGGAACCCGTTGAACCCTGTGAACTCCCGATTCGTATTTGAGCACGCCATAAACCCCATTGCCTTTGACGTTGGCAATGATTTCCTTATAACCACCGACGGTACCCTCAGTAAAATTGGTAATTTCTATTTTCCAACCCTTCTGCTCACAGAATTTGGAATACATGCGGAACAAATCACCGGCAAATATGCTGGCTTCATCACCCCCTGTGCCCCCCCTGATCTCGAGAATGGCATCCTTGTCATCCTGTGGATCGGTGGGAAGCAAAAGTATTTTCAGGTTCTCCTCCATTTCATCCACCTTTCCCATGAGTTCATCCAGCTCGGTTTTGGCCATCTCCCTCATTTCTTCATCCTTTTCATCGGCCAGGATGGCTTTAGTGGAATCAATATTATTTAAGGTATTCTTATATTCCAGGTAGGCTGTAATAACCGGACTCAATTCCTTATATTCTTTATTCAGCTGGATAAATCGCTTCATATCGTTCATCACGTCAGGCAGCGTAAGCAGATTACCCACATCCTCAAACCGCTTCTTTACATCTTCAAGTTTGCCAAGAATTAAATCACTGCTCATGTAATTCCAATATTATATAGTAGAAATATGATGCTATTAATAAACAAATGTGCCCAAATTGCTTTTAATGGTGAGCTTGTTGCCCGAGCAGACTTCAGTACGCCCGATAATTCTGCCTTCAACACCCAGCTCTCCTGCCATTTTTATAATATCTTCCGCAATGTCTTCGCTGGTGTATATTTCAAACCTGTGCCCCATGTTGAAAACTTCATACATTTCACTCCACTCTGATTCCGATGAATCATGAATCATACTAAACAGTGGAGGAATGTCAAAAAGGTTGTCCTTAATAATGTGAAGGTCATGTATGAATTTAAGCACTTTGGTTTGTCCCCCTCCGGAGCAATGGATCATTCCGTGAATGCCGGAACGGTGCTTGTCAAGCACTCTTTTTACAACCGGGGCATAGGTGCGTGTTGGCGAAAGCACAAGCTTGCCGGCATCGATGCCCAGGTCACCGATTTTGTGAGTAAGCTGATATTTACCTGTATAAACCAGCGATTTCGGGATGAGGTCATCGTATGATTCCGGGTATTTCTCGGCAAGGTAATTAACAAACATGTCGTGGCGCGCCGAGGTGAGTCCGTTGCTGCCAATTCCGCCGTTATATTCCTGCTCATACACAGCCTTGCCAAATGAGGCCAGACCAACGATCACATCTCCCGGCTGAATATTGGCTTCAACAACGTCCGAGCGCTTCATCCGGCACATTACTGTTGAGTCAACAATAATGGTGCGTACCAGATCTCCCACATCAGCGGTTTCACCGCCTGTAAGATAAACATGCACACCCCATTTGGCCAGTTCATTGATGGTTTCGTCGAAACCTTTGAGTATGTTTACCAGCACTTCAGCCGGAATTTTCAGCTTGTTGCGCCCTATGGTGGACGACATGAGGATGTTATCTATAGCACCCACGCAAATCAGGTCATCAATGTTCATGATCAGCGCATCCTGGGCTATTCCCTTCCAAACGCTGTAATCTCCGGTTTCTTTCCAGTAAACATAAGCCAGTGACGATTTGGTTCCGGCGCCATCAGCGTGCATTACATTGCAATAGGCCGGATCACCCCCGGTAATATCGGGAAGAATCTTACAAAAAGCGTTGGGATATAACCCCTTATCAAGATCCCGGATGGCCAGGTGTACATCTTCTTTCTTGGAGGATACTCCACGCTGGTTGTATTTTGAGATTGCGCACATGCAAATAGGATTTGTTATAAAAAGTGGTGCAAAGTTAATAAAAGAGTTTAACAAAAAAGCCCCCGCTTCTCACGGGGGCTTTTTGCATCAATATCCAACTTTTTCCAAATCCAAAACCCTAATTATAACCCACACCCAATGAATCCATCAGGCGTTTGCGGGTGAAGAATATCCTGCTCTTCACCGTCCCTATTTTCAAGCCGAGGTTATCGGCAATTTCCTTGTATTTGTAACCCTGCAGGTGCATATTAAAGGGAACCTTGAAATCATCTTCAAGACGTTCAATATGTTTCTCTATTTCCCTTGCAGAAAACTCCGACTCGGGTGTTTCATAACCCGATTCACGATTCAGGTTCAGGTAATATAGATCATCCGTATGATCAAATGTGGTGTTCGATTTTACCATTCTCCTGTAATTATTAATGAAGGTATTCTTCATAATGGTAAACGTCCAGGCCTTCAGATTCGTGTCGGCCGCAAATTTATCGCGGTAAGATATGGCTTTCACAAAAGTCTCCTGCAACAAATCCTGTGCATCTTCCTTGTTTGAGGTAAGGCTGTATGCATATCTGTGAAGACTGTCGCTGAGACTCGTAAGCTGGTAATTAAACTCTATGGCAGTCATGGCTATTTTGTTTTATTTTGTTCATCAAAAGTAATTCTTCTTTAAACAACTACCAAATTATTTATAATGATTCTAAATATAAAACTGCATTTTTTTGCTTTCATTCTAAATAATATTTCTATACTTTAATCATTATTCAAGGAACTTGTAAAACCATTCTAAATTAAGTCTTTTTAAATAATAAAACAATTATTTAGTAATCTGATTGTTTAACTTATTTGAAGTCAATCATTAACATTATATTTATCGACCTTTATATCTTTATATACAGCACCAGATCTACTATTAAAGCATCTGATTTACCTGGATTTTTTCAAATAATTATCCTGCATGGTGAAGTTTTCAACCATAGCCGAAAACTAAAGAAAAGCTTACGCCCTTTCAGGCATATGCGTCAACTTAAGGAGATTTATTAAGCACGTAGTGCTTAAATCAAATTAATATGGACTTTACATATAATATCATTGTTGTCCGGATAAATTTTCCGGATTATATAAAGACCAATATCTATAGCGTCCCTACGGGACTTTGAGAGTGCAGAGGTGACTTTTCTTTTCTACCCATATTTGGTTTCCCGCAAAAGCGGGACAGGCTCTAACGGAACCGTCCCGTAGGGACATTATATTGGTAGATAAAGGATTAACATTTAAAGATAAGTCTCGTATGGGACGATATAAATTTTAACCGGACAATAGTGATATAATATGTTAAAACATTATATTGACGCGTATGGCTGTATGCCTGCCGGCAGGGGGGCCTAAGCAATTGGTCAAACTATTAAGTTGCGGCTATCGTTTCGAGCTGATCAATAAATTCTGAGGGAGTATGAATTACAATAACCTTTGCGGGTATATTTCCAGTTGCCTGCTGCGCTCCAGAGCCGGAAACAAATACAACCTGATCAGGAAACTGGGATGAAAGCTGTTTAATAAAAGTCAGCACATTATTCCCATTGATTGAAGTACTGAATGAGGTAACCAAGTAATCGACCTTTTTGGAACGAACCAGGTCCGGAAGATCATCAATGGGAAGCGACTGACCCAGATAAATGATTTGGAATCCTCTTTTCTTTGCCAGGTAGCAGAAGAAAAGCAGTCCGAATTCGTGGTACTCACCTTCGGGCAAAAAGAAAACAAACCTGGGTACACCGGGTTTGTCGTTACCAACCACGCTGTCAATGGCTACAAAGAACTTCTGCCGGATGATACCGGATACAAAATGCTCCTGAACCGGCGAAATGGAACCGGTTTGCCACATAAGTCCCACTTTTACAAAAAACGGGTACAGCACATGCATTACCGCTTCTTCAAAACCATATTTGATAATTGACCTGGCCAGTATCTGCTCAAACCTGTACTCATCCATATCAATCATGGCAAGAGCCAGACTTTCAACCTGGTTCTCGGTACTGGTCACATCTTCATTGAAATGATTTACCTGTTGGGCAATTTCGTCCTGTGAAAGCCGGGCTATTTTTGAAATCTTTAATCCGTTGCGGTTCAATATGGATATGTTCAGCAGTTTTCTGAGCTCACTGTCACAGTATGTCCTGATATTGGTAGACGTGCGCTGAGGTGCAATCAGCCCGTACCTTTTCTCCCAAATCCGGATGGTATGTGCCTTAATCCCTGACAGGTTTTCGAGTTCACGTATAGTATAAGCACCCATTAATTTCATTGTTTTATGTGGTAAACAACTGGAATCGGGAAAGGTTCATAATAAATCAATCGCAGATTTTACGCAGGATAAAAATTCCATCTCTGAATGGCAGCAGCATCTTTTCAACCCGGCTGTCAAGTTTCACAAGTGTATTGAATTCCTGAATACCTTTTGTTTCTTTATCACCGGTTACATTTCCCGGCAAAACCTTACCGCCCCACAGTACGTTGTCGGCAAGAATAAAGCCTCCCTTTTTCACTTTCGGGAGCAGCACATTATAATAAGCAACATATTGTTCCTTGTCTCCGTCAATAAATACCAGGTCGAAGCCATCTTCAAGGGTTGGAATTACCGTGCAGGCGTCTCCCGTATGCATCACAATCCGTTTTTCAAGTCCTGCCAGTCCGAAATACTTCAGTGCCACCCCGGCAAGTTCATCATTGATATCAATGGTGTGCAGCAGGCCGTTTTGATCAAGCCCCCGTGCCATACAAATCGCCGAATAACCGGTGAAAGTACCTATTTCAAGAATTCTCGCGGGTCTGATCATGTGGCTGACCATTTCGAGAAACCGGCCCTGGATGTGTCCCGAAAGCATGTGCGGATAAACTGTAGTAAGATTTGTTTCGCGGTAGAGGTTATATAGAACTTCATCTTCGGGTGAAGTAAAGTCAGCGGCATACCGGGTTATATCATCTGAAAGATCGGACATGGAGTTGGTTTACTGGTAAAGCAGAAACGACAGTTGCTGTTCATTCAGTATCTCATTAGCAATTTCTGTCAATTGTTTTGAAGTAATGTTTTCAATTTTTCTGCCGGTTTCGTCAAGCGACTCAATTTTATTAAAAAGCATCAGGCTCTTGCCCATTGAAAGCATGTAGTTCTCGTTATTTTCAGATGATATGGCAATATGTCCGAGGACCTGCCGTTTGGCCTTATGCAACTGCAGTGTACTCAACTCCTTCTCCCTGAGCATGCGCAATTCTTTCATAATGATGTCGCGGCACTTATCAACCAGGGCCTTGTCGGTTCCAAAGTATATGGTAATATTGCCCGTGTCGGTATAAGCTGTATACATCGAATCGATGCTATAAGCATATCCCTTGCGTTCCCGTAACGCCATGTTCAATCGCGAGTTCATGCCGGGACCGCCCAGGTAATTGTTCAGCAGGTAAAGCGGGAGTCTGCGGGAGTCGCTTATTTTATAGGCCGTATTTCCTATAATACAATGGGCCTGAAAGGTGTTGCGCGAAACCTGCTTTTTCAAAGGAGTGTAATTATATTGTACCTGTTTTCTGCCTGTGGAAGATTTCATAACCGGACCATTAAAATGGGTTTCAAAAAGCTTCACCAGCTTGCTGAACTGTATGTCGCCCACCGAAGAAACAACCATTTGATCGGTGTTGTAATTGCGTCTGATGAAATCTTTGATGCTTTCGGGACTAAAGATTTTCAGGCTTTTTTCCTCCCCCAGAATATTTCGTCCCAGTGGATTCCCCTCGAACAGCATCTCTTCGAATTCATCGAAAATAAGTTCGGAAGGCGAGTCTTTGTAAGAATTAATTTCATCGAGAATAATTTCGCGCTCCTTTTTCAGCTCATTGGCCGGAAATGAGGAATTAAAAGCAATATCGCTGATCAGTTCAAGTGCACGGCCGTAATACTGTTTGAAAAAGGTTCCGTGGATACAGGTTTCTTCTTTGGTGGTATAGGCATTCAGTTCGCCGCCTACATCCTCCATGCGGCTTAAAATATAGTACGCCTTGCGTTTGGCGGTACCTTTGAAAAGCATGTGCTCAATCAGATGTGCCAGCCCGTGTTCATTTTCCTGTTCATCGCGTGAACCGGTATTGATAAAAAGTCCAAGGTGGGCCACAGGACTATCTACAAATCTGTGAATCAACCTGATGCCGTTAGGCAGCGTGTGAATATGGTATTTCGTTTTCAACATAGTGTTGGCAAAAGTAACAAATTATGAAACATGCCGATAGTGAACTCAAATTCCATAATTTTCTCCAAAAAGTTTTGATGAATGTTTTTTTTATTTAGATTTGCACCTCTGAAAAAAACAACTGGTGCCATAGCTCAGTTGGTAGAGCAACGGACTGAAAATCCGTGTGTCCGTGGTTCAACTCCACGTGGCACCACCAGAAAAAAACCCTTTGGAAGAAATTCCAAAGGGTTTTTGTTTTGATTGCCGGCTGTTGTTAACAACATGAGCGCTGAAAAACACTACTGGTAGCTAACCCGCATAATCGCCACTGGCCTCAGGCTGGTATACGATATCCTTGATCAGGAACTTCTTCTTCCCGGCCGGAACATCCCATTCAATCACATCCCCTTTGCGGAACCCAAGCAGCGCTGTGCCTATGGGCGCCATAACCGACACATAGCCCTGTGTGATGTCAGCACGTTCAGGATATACCAGCTTGAGCTTTTTACTGATCTGGTTGTCCATATCCGTGAATTCGATTTCCGTATTCATGGTAACCACATCGGGGGCCACCTTTCTGGGGTCAACCTTCTTAGCCCGGTCCAATTCACGGGCAAGGCGGCTGAGATTATCAGGACTCGCTTTTCTGCGAAATGATTTGTCTGTAAGTAGTGTGGTAAGTCGCTGATAGTCCAGATCTGTTACTACAATTGCATTCTTTTTCATGATATTGATAATTAAATAAGTTACGTTGGTATATAAAAAAAAATTTCTGCCACCGGACTGAAGCCCGGTGCAGAAATCATTGAGGGCTAAAAAATCCTACAAATTATAATTTCGGTGAGCCTCGGGCTGGAAGAGAATCTTGTCAATAATTACGGGCTCTTCAGCTATTGCATCCTCCTTCCGGCTATAACACATGTCGTGTTCATGCAGTCCGAGCAGCGACAACGCCAGCGGACTGTAAACAGGAATGTCGTCTTTGTTGCCTCCATCTGTATTGGTGGCATTAGCTTCAGTTGGATAAACGATCCGCACGGTTTTTGTTTTGCCGGATACCACAAACCTGATGGTCAGTTCGGAATTCATGGTAACTACATTGGACGGAATTTCATCAGATTTTACCTTATGGGCTGTATTGAGCAGCACATAAAGCTGATGCAAATTCTCGGCACGAGTAGTCGAATGACCTAAATCATTGTAAATCTGATTCATCAGCCTCAGATAATCAAGGCTTGCAATACTTCTTTCTGCAGCATTCATGATATGGATCCCAGCTTAGTGAAACAATAGTTAACTTATACTCATTACCAATTCCGAAAAACACCCGAAGTATGCCGGATTATTTTCTTTTATTTTGGTGTTGTTGTAAATGTAGGAAAACTTCCCTTGAAAACCAAATTACAAATCATAACAAAACTTAAATCTTTCAACAATTTTACAATAATGTAAAATTCTGAATATCAAACTTCAACATCGATTCCAACCGGACAATGATCGGAGCCCATCACCTGATCGAGGATGTAGGCGTCTTTTATTTTATCAACAAGCCTGTTGCTAACCAAAAAGTAATCGATTCGCCACCCGAGGTTTTTTTCCCGTGCCCTGAAACGCATGCTCCAGTAGGAATACTGCACCCTGTCTTTGTTTAACATACGGTAAGTATCAGTAAAGCCTGAATTCAGGATATTTTTGAGTCCGTCAATTTCAACCTGCGTAAATCCTGCTGTTTTGTTATAATTTTCAGCAGGACGGGCAAGGTCAATAGGTTCATGAGCCACATTCAGGTCGCCGGTAAAGATCACAGGCTTTTTTGAATCAAGCTTTTTCAGGTGTGCCAGCAATTCACGGTCCCATTCCGCGCGGTAATCAAGTCGCCTCAATTCCTGTCCCGAGTTGGGCACATACACGTTAACCAGGTAAAAAGCATCAAATTCCATGGTAATAACCCTCCCTTCCTGGTCATGTTCTTCTTTTCCAATATCCAAAGTAACTCCCAGCGGTTTCATCCGTGATAATACAGCCGTTCCTGAATACCCTTTTTGCACGGCCGAGTTATAGTAAAGTTCGTACCCGCTGAGTTCTTTTTTCAGGTCAGGCATAGTTTCGGGTTGTGCTTTTGTTTCCTGTATACACAAGAGGTCGGGTTTCAGATTTTTCACGGTATTGTAAAAATCTTTCCCCACCTGGGCCCGGATACCATTCACGTTCCAGGATAAAATTTTAAGCTTGGTTGCCATGTTATTATGTTTCGCGTAACGCTAATATAACAATTCCCTGCAGAAAATGTTTAACAAACTGGTTTGGAGAGACTACCTGATAATTATGGGAAGAGCACAGAGGTGCCTCAGTCCGCCAGGTTCAGATCGACACCAAGTGCCAGCAATGTAAGAATTAAAAGCCCCACCACAATCCGGTAATAGCCAAATGCTTTGAACCCGTGATTCGAAAGAAAAGTAATGAATCCTTTAATGGCAGCCATGGCCACAAAAAATGCCACAACATTACCAAGAAGGAGTATTTTAAGATCGGCAGAACTGATTATTTCATATTTCTTATAAAGTTCAAGCAGGGATGCCCCCAGCATGGTAGGCACGGCCAGGAAAAATGAGAACTCTGCGGCATTCTTGCGGGTGAGTTTTTGGGTAAGTCCGCCTATAATGGTGGCAGCGGCGCGGGACACTCCGGGAATCATAGATATAACCTGAAATACACCTATAATAAATGCTTTCGGGTAACTGATCTGCTGATCATCAATTGGTTTTTGAAACCAGTTGTCAACAAACACCAATACGATGCCGCCCAGAACCAGGGAAACAGCAACTATCAGCACACTCCCAAGCATCGAATTGATATAATCGTTCAGCAATAATCCCAGTATTGCCGCCGGCATCACAGCCACCAGCAGCTTCAGGTAAAAATCATACCTGTGTAAAAATTTCTTGAACAGCGGACCTTCAGCCGGCGAAGTCTTCAGCGGCGCTATAAACCGTTTCCAGTAAAGTACCAGCACCGAAAGGATAGCTCCAAACTGAATGTTCACCGTAAACAAATTGATGAAATCCCCAGGTTCTACGCCCAGAATTTTCTGAGCGATGATCATATGACCTGTACTGGAAATCGGAAGAAATTCGGTAAGTCCTTCAACGATGGCGATAATGATGACCTGGAAAATATTCATGTTTACTTGTTTTACTTTAAAATACAGAAGCCACAAAGATAGACATTGTGGGCAACCTGAAAATAAACCTGCAATAATTACGAACAATAACCTAGATTTGTTAAAATTTAATCCGGATTTTTCATGCTTAAGGTTTCTTTACCCCTTAAGGTTGGTTTTCTCATTACACTTGCCATTGCTCTTTTGTTGGCGGCAGGATATCTGACTTACAACAGCATTTCTTCCATCATTGCTTCCATAGAGGTGAAATCGAAACCCGATATGCGGCTTATGGCTATCCGGCAAATTGCATCGGATCTCGATAAGGCCGACAACAGCGTGCGGATTTATACCTTAACACGAAAACAACTTGATATCAGGCCCTATTACAACGTGCTCGATGGTATTGATGACAAAATCACAACCCTGCGCAAAAGCAGCCCCCATGATACCGTGTTGCTCGCTCAGATAGACACCATCAGTGGGCTGATCGAAGAAAAAATGATGATATGGAACCGGATGCTGAACCTGTATCATACCGATTCACTCGACCTGTATATCCGGAGGCTTTCTGCCAAAGTAGCCGTATCTACACTGAATACACAGGCTCCGGAGAAAACAATCCTGAAACGTTTATTCGGTAACCGCAAAGCCGATAAAGCAGAAGCTGCCAGGCTTGCCGAAGCGGCTGACTCAGTTCGGCAGACCCTGATCGAAGACATCAACCGGATTGAGCGGGAAGACAGCCTCAAGCAAACAAAATTACTGATGACCGAATCCATGCTTGCCAATACCGGAAATGAGATCAGGGAACGCTTATACACACTGATTTCCCGCATGGAGTATGAAGTTTCCCTGTCAATGAGTAAGAACGCGGCTTCATCCAGGCAACTGGCCCGGGTTACCTATCGGCGGTTGGCAATTTATGCAGCTGTTGGCAGCCTGTTGGCTGCCATTCTGCTGCTTTTGGTAATCCGGTATGTCAGAAAAACCAGGGAGGCCCAGAAGGCTCTGGAAAGGTCGAAAGAAGAAACCGAGCAGCTGGCCCGCACAAAAGAACTTTTTATGGCCAATATGAGCCATGAGATTAGAACTCCGGTAAATGCTATTTATGGGTTTGCAGTGGAGCTCCTTTACGAACCCCTGGGTGAAAGCAGTAGAAAAATGGCCGGTATCATCAAATCTGCGGCCGATCATCTGGCGCAAATAGTCAATGACATCCTGGATTTCTCAAAGCTTCAAAACTCCAAAATTCAGCTGGAAAATGTACACTACAGGATTCATTTGGTTTGCGATGAATTGCGGCTCCTGTTTGAAAAGAAAGCTGCTGAAAAAAACACACTACTCATCTTCGACATCCACCCATCAACTCCCGAAGTGCTCTATGGTGACGCATACCGTCTGAGACAGATACTGCTGAATTTGATTGGTAACGCGGTGAAGTTTACGTCCGGGGGTGAAGTAAGGGTTGGTGTTGAAGCAGGGGAGATCCAAGGAAATAGTTTCACATTGAAAATTTACGTAAGGGATACGGGAATAGGTATCAGCAAGGAGATGCAGAGCAGGGTTTTTGACGATTTTACCCAGGCCGAAGCAGGTACCAGCAGAAAATACGGCGGAACCGGTTTGGGATTGTCGATTGTGAAAAAGCTGGTGGAGTTGCATCAGGGAACCCTGTCTTTGGAAAGCATTGAGGGGTTGGGAACTACCATTTCATTTCGGCTTCCCTGCCAGAAAGGGAATCCCGAAATGATACAACAACCTGCCGGCTTAACTATAATACCTGTTTATATAAAAAAACTGAAATACCTGATTGTTGATGATGAAGCATACAACCGGTTGCTTTTTAAAACCATTCTGAACCGCTGGGGTGCAACCTATTATGAAGCCGAGAACGGCAGTAAGGCTCTGGAAGTAGTTGAATCCGAAAAAATCGACCTGGTTTTCATGGATGCCCGCATGCCGGTAATGGACGGACTTAAGGCCACTGAAACCATCCGAAAGCAGTTGGGAAAAAACAGAGATGAATTGCCGGTAATAGCCATTTCAGCCACACACACCTCAGAGGACCTGGGTAAGTATAATTTGGCCGGTATGAACACCTTTATGCCGAAACCTTTTACCGAAAAAATGCTTCTTGAAACCATTGTATCGGTTGTTGGGGGAAGAGCAGCGGCAGGAGCAGGAGCAGCAGTAGCAGTAGCAGTCAATTCCCAAATCACAACTCCCAGTACTCACGCATCCAGTATCCAGAATCCAGAATCCAGCATCCAGTATCCAGCAGAAAAACCAGTGATTAACTTGGCGAGCCTGTACCACCTTGCCAACAACGACATGACATTCGTCCGCCAGCTGCTGGTTACCTTTATTGAAAGTACCGAGCAAGGGCTTGACAGTCTGGCTGCTGCCATTGAAAAAGCTGATGAAAAAACAGCCGGTGAAGTTGCCCATAAAATATCCTCGCCTTGCCGGCATATAGGCGCATCGCTTCTGTACAACCAGTTGAAATCGATAGAAGAACATGCACAGCGTCGCGAAAATATGGCTATATTGGCGGAACTTTCCGGAAACTCCATGAGGGAGTTTCAAAAGATCAGAAAAGAACTTGAAGAACACCTTGCAAAAATGGAAGCATGATGGTTGACAATGCTGTGAAGATATATGTAGTAGAAGATAACGACTGGTATAACAGACTGTTGGTACACACCTTATCATTGAACCCCGATTACCAGGTAAAGAGCTTTTTTAATGGTGCCGATTTCCTTGATGCGCTGAAGGTTCAGCCGGATATAGTAACACTCGACTACAGGCTGCCTGATTCCAATGGGGCAGAATTATTGAAACACATCAGACAGGAACATCCCGGTATTGCCGTGATCCTCATCTCTGAACAGGAAGACATCAACGTGGTGGTAGAATTGTTGAAACTGGGGGCCCGGGATTACATTATCAAATCCAACGACATCCGCGACCGGTTACTCAACACGGTACAGAATATCCGGAAGGAAATGGGATTGCTGAACGAAATATCGAAGCTGCGCAAAGAAGTTCAGAAAAAATACAGTTTCAAAAACAGCATCCTGGGCGAAAGCCCTTCCATGCACCTGGTGTATGAAATGATTGAAAAGGCGCGCAATACCAACATCACAGTTTCGGTATACGGCGAAACCGGAACCGGCAAGGAGCTGGTGGCAAAGGCCATTCACTATAATTCAAAGCGAAAAGATAAGGCATTTGTGGCATTTAATGTGGCTGCCGTTCCTTCGGAGCTCATAGAAAGCGAGCTTTTCGGGCACGAAAAAGGCGCATTTACCGGTGCTACTTACAGGCGCATTGGCAAATTTGAAGAAGCTGATGGCGGAACCCTTTTTCTGGATGAAATTGGTGAAATGGATCCGTCTTTCCAGGTTAAACTCCTGCGTGCTCTGCAGGAAAAGGAAGTAGTAAGAGTTGGCAGCAACCAGACCATTAAATTCGACTGTCGGATTATTGTTGCCACCAACAAAAACCTGAAGGAAGAGGTCAGGAAAGGAAATTTCCGTGAAGACTTGTATTACCGGTTACTGGGCCTGCCTATTGAACTGCCCCCGCTGCGCGAAAGAGGAAACGACCTGTTGATATTGGCTAAGCACTTTATCGAAGCTTTCAGCAGGGAAAACCATTTGCCGGCAAAAAAACTATCGGAAAAAGCCCAGCATAAATTATTGAAACATACCTTTCCGGGTAATATCCGGGAACTTAAAAGTATTATGGAACTTGCACTGACGTTATCAGATCATGAGGATATTGAGCCCGTCGATCTGATTTATGATACCGACAGCTCTGTTACCGATGATGCATCTGATAACGAGCTGACATTGCGCGATTATGAACTGAAAATTATCAAGTCATACCTTAATAAATACAATAACGACATCCGCCTGGTATCAGAAAAGCTCGATATTGGCGTTTCTACCATTTACAGGCTCATGAAAGAAATGAAATAACCGGCGTAAGCCATTCCCAAATCAACACCGATTTTCTCAAAATGAGAAAATTCCGATGAGTAAAAATTTCTAACAATCTATTTTTCTGACTGTTGCATTTTAGGGCATGGAATGGAACAATCCTTGCCCTAGGTCCTCCGAACAATTAATAAAACTATTGGAGGAACCGCTATGAGAAATGAAAATATAAACACCAATCCCGTTAACAGCAATACACAAAACCGGGGCAACAAGGGCCTCGTACCCGCTCTGATTGTTGCTTTGCTCATTGTATTAGCTCTTGGAGCCGTGTTGCTTACAAAAAGCCATAATAAACGGCTACAGGAAGCCGGCATGTATGAAAACCAGAAGGTTGAACTGGCCATCCAGCTGAGTCAGCGCGATTCGATAATCAACGAATGGGTACTTGCATTCAATGAAATTGAAAGTGATATAAAAAAGATTACTGCCCGGGAAAATATGCTCAGCCTGCAATCCATGAATCCAGAGATTTCAAAGGACAAAAGAAAAGAGATATTGGCAGAGCTTCAGCTGATTCGTGAAATGATTGATCAGAACAAGAAGAAAATTGCCGGTTTGAACAAACAACTGAAAAATTCGGGTATCCGGATAGCGAGCCTTCAGGCACGTGTTGATTCACTGGATGCAAACATTGCACTGCGCGACCAGGATATAGCAGCACTCAAAAACGATCTCGAAAACAGAAACCTTGAAATCGGCCAGTTGGTGCATAAAGTTGACACCATGTCAGTGGTTATTGCTGACCGCGAAACAAAAATCAGCCAACAGACTGATGAAATGAACAAAGCGTTTGTAGTTTCGGGAACTTATAAAGATCTGAAAGAAAAAGGGCTGTTGATTAAAGAAGGTGGCGTTTTGGGCCTGGGCAAAAAAGAGTCGCTGCAGGAAAATTCACTCAACGACAACCTGTTCACCCGTGTTGATATCACCAAAACACGCACCATACCTGTAAACAGCAAATCGGCAAAACTGGTTACAGAACATCCTGCCAGTTCCTATGAACTCATCAAAGACGATGACAACATGATCGCCTATATTGAGATCAAAGATCCATCAACTTTTTGGAAAATATCCAAATACGCAGTGGTAGAGGTAAATAAATAGTTAAACACAACACGACTAAACCACTTAAGCAACCATACCCATTTATTTATTATCTCTGCTGTTGCCATGGGTTGACCGTTAGGGAAATGATCAGGGTCAGCCCATTACCATGCGAACCAGGCCAATAACAAGGCCTGGTTTTGCTTTTTATACCGTTTACCTGTACTTAGTCACCCCGCAAAATCAGCATCACCTCCTGCTCATAGAAACATCCGTACATATACCTATTCACTTTTAGTTTATATGCTTATTCATTTGCTTTCAAAGGATGATACTTTTACTTAACAACAAAAGAGCCGAATAAATCACAAATAAACAGATAGTGTCTATGAAAGGTATCCTTAAAAACGAAGACTGGCTGTCGTTTATGGCAGGTCTGGCAATTATTCTATTGGCAGCAGCAGGTTTGTACTTTGCTACACCAAAATTCGGATGGGCATCATTTGAAGAACTTACCGGAAGATTTGCTGATGCATCATTTCTTACAGGTATTGGATTAACATTTGTGGTGGTGCTGGTAATCGGACTGCTCACCTTGTTTCTGCGCCCCAAGAAAGTAAAGGACATACTGGCGGGCCTTTTTCTGCTATTTGTAATTGCTGTGCTGGCACAAATTATTTCAGGCTCAAAGCCGGTAAAATATTATGGTTTTGAATATGTCATCTTTGCCCTGCTTTTGGGAATTCTTTTCCGGAGTTTGTTTGGACTTCCCAAATGGCTTGAACAGACACTGCACAGTGAATTTTATGTTAAAACAGGCCTGGTTGTCCTTGGAGCCGGCATTATTTTCGGAGATATTGTGAAGGCCGGTTCGCTTGGTTTAATACAGGCCCTGGCTGTTGTATTGCTGGTGTGGTTCTTTGCTTACTGGATCAGCGGTAAGCTGAAAGTAGACGATGAACTGAGGATCATGCTTGCCAGTGCCGTTTCCATTTGTGGAGTATCAGCGGCCATTGCTGCTGCCGGAGCCATCAAGGGCGATGGCAAAAAGCTTTCCTATGTGGTCAGCCTGGTGCTTATTGTGGCGCTCCCCATGCTGATTGTGCTTCCTCTTCTGGCGCAGTGGCTGGGACTTAATCCCGCACAGGCCGGCGCATGGATGGGCGGAACCATTGATACAACAGGTGCTGTAGTTGCCTCCGGAAGTATTCTGGGAGAAGATGCCTTGAAGTATGCCACTATAGTCAAGTTCTCACAAAATGTACTGATCGGTTTTGCCGCTGTTGCCATATCTGTATTCTGGGCTTTCAGAAATAACAACGGCAATAAGGACAGTAAGGCGGAGGTGAATTTCGGTCTGATCTGGGACAGGTTCCCGAAATTTGTGCTGGGTTTTATAATAGCCTCCCTGCTTTTTTCCTTTTTCATAGGAAGCGATATCGTTGCAGTTACCAAAGATTATCTGAAGAATATACAAACAGCGCTTTTTGCCATTGCCTTTGTAAGCATTGGTATGGAAACAGACTTCAAAGCCCTGATTAACACCGGTAACGGAAGACCTGCCTGGGCTTTTGTGATTGCACAGCTATTCAATATTATAGTAACCCTGGCCATAGCCTGGATACTTTTTGCTAATTACGCCGCAAAGTAATTACTCAACGTGGGTTTTGTTCATCCTGACCAATTTGGTCAGGATTTCTTTTTGCAAATAAACAGGGTATGGCTGACCCCGACGTTCGGTATTTCCTCAGCCAATACCAACCCCGATTTCTCGATGAGCTTTCGCATATCATCGGAATGGTACATCTGGCTGCAACCGTTGGCAATATTGGTAAAATACAGGGAGGTGGCATGAAGGCTGTAAGCAGACGCCTCATACTTCTGCTGATCCCAATAGGTCTCCAGAATATAAAGCGATGAATTGCTGTTCATTGCATCGGCTGAACGTTTCAACAGGCCCTGAATATCCTGCTGTGAAAAACAATCCAGGAACTGGCTCATCCAGATGATATCCGGGTCCTTCGGAAACGGATTGCTGTGGTCGAGCAAATTGATCGGGAACAAATCAACCCTTTCGCTGAAACCGGCTTCCTTTATATTTACTGCAGCTTTGGCCAATTGACCGGGAAGGTCGAGAATGCTTACCCTCACATCATTATTGTATTTAACGCATTGAAGTGCAAATTTACCGGTATTTCCACCCACATCGAGGAGGCGGCCTGGATTATTCCTGAAAATAACAGGCATCAGCTCGGGGAAAGCGTAATCGGAATAAAAATGATCAAAGCCAAACCAGCTCTTTTGCACATTTGCCGGAAGCTGTGAGAGTCCTTCGTATACGGTTGGCCAGTTGCCAAAAACTTTCAGCCCTGTAGGCTTGCCTGTTTTTATGGACTCTTCAAGTGTAAACATACCCAGGTAATTTACATCCTGTGTGAAATCCATATTAACCCGGGTTAGCTCATCGCAAAGAATAAACCACCCGGTTTTGGTGAGCCTGAACTTGTTATCTTCTGCCCAAACTACCTCCAGGCTAAGGCCTGCCTCAAGCAATACCTTTACACCATACAAAGGAAGTTTGAGCTTTTCAGCAACCGCTTCCATGGTGATTCCTGACTCTGATTCCTTGACCAATTGCAGAATACCCAGGTTTCTTAAAGTCAGAGCTGCCTGAAACATGATCGGGCCAAAGGCAATCTTTTGTGCATCATATTTAGCCTGCACAGCACGTTTTTTGTCGGATCCGTAGTTCAAAGCCATGGAAAGAATGGAATGTTAAATGTTAATTGTGGGAGACAAATCTATAAAAAAATACTAAATATCCTCACGCCGCCTGTTGGCTTCAAATTCATTCACCACCTGCCGGGCCAGCTCAACATCCTTATTGGCAACAACTACTTTTACTGCGTTGATACCACCGGGTGTTACCTGCCAGGGCATGGTAGTTCCACGGATTTCATCTTTCAGAAAAGCCTCTATTTCAGCATTCTCAAGTAAGCTTTTCACCAGCGCGGCTTCCCATTGGGTTCCGGCAAATACTTCTGTAGGCATGTATTCTTCGGTCATAGTAGTAAAATTTAGCTTTTAGCCTTTGGTTTTTGGCCATTAGCCTTTAGCCTTTAGCTGTTGGCTAACAGCTACTAGCTAATGGCTAATGGCTAATGGCTAACAGCTTCTCTTTAACGCTGTGAAATTAATACCAAAAAACAACAATTCACGCAACAGAGAACAATTGTCTGCTAATTTCCTTTCCTGCTCCTGTATGATTTTGGTGTTGCGGTTGTTGAAAGCAACAGGGAGACAAAACCGGATGTATTCAATTGAATCGGCCGGAACTTCAAACCCGGATTCAGCTAACAGCATGCTCCACTTTTTCATGCTTCTCGCATTTTCATTCCCAAACAGAATTTCCTTCAGAAGTTTTTCATCATAATAGACCGTTACCCTGTTGAATCCTCTTTTTAGGAAGTTTTTCAGGTTGATGTAAACATTATTGCCGTTTTCCTCAACAACAATCAGTTTACCGTTTTGCCTGAGCGATTGGTTAAAAATCCGGAGTGCATCGCCAATGGGTTCCAGATGGTGCAGCGTATCCTGGGTAATGATGGCATCAAACGACCGGGGCGCTATCTGCATGTCGAAAAGATTGGCGTATTCAACACTAAAACCGCTCACTTCTCCATACTTGCTCCAATAATCGAGCCTTCTGCTGATTTTGTCGTAGTAAAATTCCAGGGTATTCCCCATTACTTCATGCCCCTGAAGAGCAAGAAACAGGGCAGTGGTACCGTATCCGCATCCGGCATCCCAAATACGTGAAGGTGCAGTTTCAACACTTCGGTTAATAAAGGCAAGCCGTTGCTCCAGATAAGATTTTCTCCACAAATACCGTTGCTTGTTATCGAGTAATTTGTAATAACCGCGAAGTTCCGCGTTACCTTCCAATTCCCTGATGAACAATTCCAGAAATTCCGCCACACCCATGTTTCACATATTATGCATCAAAAATAGTAAAAATAGCTGTTAGCTGTTGGCTATTAGCCGTTAGCTGTTGGCTGTTGGCTTTTAGCCGTTAGCTGTTGGCTGTTGGCTTTTAGTCATGCAGTTTCGTCCCTTATCGCTTGTCCCTTGTCACCTGTCCCTGTCTTGGATCTTGCATCTTGGTTCTTGCATCTTGGCTCTCACATCTATTGTTAATTAAAATCTCAAATCAAATACCCGTTACAT
>CAYTNC010000016.1:19079-33009 GCA_964438935.1 uncultured Bacteroidales bacterium | reverse complement strand
ACTGCCACTGCCACTGCCACTGCCACTGCCACTGCTACTGCTGCTACTACTGCTGCTGCTGCCGCTGCAATTTATAGCATCATCCAAAATTGCCCCCTATCCTGCTGTAGATGTTACCGGGTTGCCAGTCGATATCACTCCCCCTGATCATCCGGGTTCCCTGAGTGGATGACTGCACAAATCCGTTTTTACCAAGAAAGTCAATAGCCAACAGGTTATCAGCTGGCAGCACCACTCGTTGCGATGCAGCACATTTTATTTTCATCAGCTCCAGACCTGCTTCCTGTGTATCGGCAATAACCGGTCCTTCCTTGAGCGACGGCATGTAGTATCCATGCAAGGCATCATCTGAAACATAAAGTAAGCTTTCATCCATATGCAATGACAACAAGGATTCACGGTTTTCTCCTGTAATCAGCTTGTCCATTTGCAACAGCTGTTTCCTGAATTTCCCGGTATAGCTGATAACATTTGTTGAGCAGGAACCCGGCGGCATGGCATTTTCCCGGATCATAAAAACGTATTCAGTAACCGGCCTGAATCCTGCCTTTGTATAAACCGGTCTGCCCAGTTCCGTAGCAATCAGCAGGCAGCTTTTAATATGCCGGCATTCCACAATTTGTAAAAGCTCGTTGACGATGTGGAGGCCAATGCCTCTGTTTCTGAAATCAGGGTGTACTATGATGTGTGCAAGCCAGGCGGTATTCTCATAAATAATAGCGGAGCCCATTCCTGCCATGCAATTCTCTGTTTGCGCCTTCAACGGAAAACAAAAAGGTGATCTGATATAGAATTCTGTTTCCGGTATGATATCCGACCAGCCTTCAGGCTGAAGCTTCCGGAGTTCTTCAAGGTCGGTGGCAGTAATCGGACTGAGATTCATGGGAAATAGGGATTGTTGGCAATAATAGTCCATATTGCCATCAGATTCAACTCATGTTCTAAATATTTATTATTCTGAATTTTCATTGATTTATATAGAAATCATGTGGTGGCCTTATGCAATAGTAAATCAATTGCCCGGAGGGCATATTGTATTGTAGAAAACCAATTTATTTTAAACGTATACCGCGGAGCGGTTATACTCTCTGACAACATTTTTTATCATCTATACCATAACCGCTCCGCGGTAAAGGGCTCTTATCCGATATAATTTTCTACAACACCTGAACCGCTCCGCGGTTTAAGAAAAGAATCAATTTGCGAGTACAATCAGAGCAAAAGGTATCTATATTAAATTTAATGTCAATGACAGATAAAAGATACTTAATAGTTTAACGCACATCTAATGCTTCTGATTAATAAGTGTTTTCGGTATAAATTGATGTATCAATATTAATATCGTTTTTGAATTCCCGAATTAGCCATTATCTTTGCAGCCTGTTTCGAACATGGCAGATTTTTGTAAGGAGAGATGCCGGAGTGGTCTCCCAAAGGGATCCCCTTGGGAGATCGGGGCAGTCTCGAAAACTGTTGATTATTTCTCAATAATTGAACGGAAATAAGCTATTTTAAAATCAAGTTAATGAAATTTTACGCTTACATCCTGAAGAGCCTTTCATACGGAAATTATTACTACGGTAGTACAAATGATTTAGAGAAAAGAATTAATCAACATAATAATGGTCAGATGAAATACACCAAGGGCAGAAGACCTTGGATTTTACACTATTTCGAAGAATTTGATACAAGATCTGAAGCTCAAAAGAGAGAGTATTTTTTTAAATCAATTGAAGGATATAATTACCTAAAGCAGGCAAATATTATCTGAAATAGTATATTTGCATCCTGAAATTTCGCAGCCCGGTTTAGAATTATCATTGGAGAGATGCCGGAGTGGTCTCCCAAAGGGATCCCCTTGGGAGATCGGGGCAGTCTCGAAAACAGGTTAGTGGAATGTGATGAAATATTGGAGAGATGCCGGAGTGGTCTCCCAAAGGGATCCCCTTGGGAGATCGGGGCAGTCTCGAAAACAGGTTAGTGGAATGTGATGAAATATTGGAGAGATGCCGGAGTGGTCGATCGGGGCAGTCTCGAAAACTGTTGAACCCTTCGGGGTTCCGAGGGTTCGAATCCCTCTCTCTCCGCAAAAGAAAATAAATCCCCGGCGAAGCAAGGGATTAAAAATTTAAAGGGACTCAAGCTCGCTTGAAGTCCCTTTAAATTTTTAATCCCTCCAGCGCGAAGCGATGGCGGGAATTTATTTTCTTTTGCATGGATACCCCCTTGCGGATCACGCAAGTAATCCCTTTTATTCGCACAACTCAAGCTTGCTTGATGTCTCCTGAAATTTAAAAGACCCGCCGTGAAACGGCGAAGGGATTTGCTTTTGTTTACCGGAATCTCCCCAATAGGGATCATGAAATAATCCCTCCAGCGCGAAGCGATGGCGGGAATTTATTTTACTCCAGCGCGAAGCGATGGCGGGAATTTATTTTACTCCAGCGTTTCGTGCTGGCGGTTTCTTTTACAAAGCTACTCCTTGACCACGGAAACTTCCTTCACCGGTATCTCCTTTGTCTTATGAGGGGTATGCGGATTCCAACCTAAAGTAAAGTAAAGCACAAAGAAGCCGACAACATAAGCCAAGGCTACATGCCACCCTTTTCTTACATATTCCAGTGTATTTTTGGCTTCCGGGTACATATTTGATAAGGCCACACCGGCTGAAGATCCAAACCAGATCATCGATCCGCCAAATCCCACCGTATAGGCCAACACACCCCAGTCATAGCCACCCTGTTCCAAACAGAGTTTGGTAAGCGGAATATTGTCAAAAACCGCTGAAATGAATCCAAGTGCAAAAGCTGTCCATGCAGATGCAGGGGGCAGTTCATCAACCGGCATAAGTGAGGCACAGGTTACCAAAGCCATCAGAAATACAGTGCCCATCCAGGCATTTTTCATTTCGTGCCAGGGGGTTTTTCTGAAAAAGCCGCCTATCAATATACCAATCCAAACACCGGCGGCAGGAAAATCAAGGGTATAGTTGGTAATGATGGCACATACCAGAATCAGAAATACAATACCAATCCTTCCCCAGTCAACATGTACATCCTTGTTGGCGCTTCTGATAATGGGCTGATACCTGTGTTGCTGTATTGCACCTGCAATACCAAAAATTGCAAGCGCTGCAAATGATGCTACAAAGGCATGCAACACATCAAGGGGATTTACGCCATCAATCCACATCAGTGTGGTAGTGGTATCACCAACCACACTACCGGCGCCTCCCGCATTGCTTGCCGCTATAATGGCGGCCAGAAATCCAATATGTACCTTTCCCTTGAAAACTACCATGGCAATTGCACCACCGATCATGGCAGCAGCTATATTATCGAGGAATGAGGACAACACCATGATAAAAAACAACAGGACAAAGCCGCCCTTCCAGTCGTCAGGAAGATAATTCGGTAATATTTCGGGAAATCTTGATTCCTTGAAATGCTCGGCCAGGATAGCAAATCCGAAAAGTAACCCGAGAAGATTCAGGAGTATCCTCCATTCACCCTCCCTGGTGGCAGATCCTATGATGTGTTCACTCATTGAAAAATCAGTGAAAATGTATTTTGCTGCCAGTATGGCAACAAGGCCCATAAGCGCCACATACATGGTTTTATGATGAAATATTGCTACCCCTATCAGTGTCACTGCAAAGAGAATAAATTCAATTCTGATGCCAGCAATAGCGGGCATTTTGCCATCTGCAGCACCAACAAACTGACCAAAAAAGAGGAATACAGTAGAGAAAAGAAGAATTTTTAAAATACGGTTATTGTGTTTCATTGCGTCCATAATGAATTAATTGCGTGATTATTTCAGTTCCGGTGATCGTATTAACCCTCACAATGCCAGAATAGTTCTTTACTGCATCATTTAACCCTTTCCTGGTATATATGCATCAGGCATTCATAGGTAATTCATGAAAACCGGGTCTTCAGATCTGGAGAATGCAATTGAATTCGAAGGACGTTCTTAACTGCAACGAACGAAAAATTTCACTGTTATGTTGAACGATAAACTGGACGATTTGGTCATCCAGATTTAGCATGGATACTGAGCTGATCTTTCGAAGCCTCTTTTCCTGGCAGATAATGACCGGCTCAACACGGTCAGAAAACAGAGAACCTTTATGAAATGGAATATTCAGGTTGTAGGTAGCCGGGCGGAACTCTTCGTCAGAATGAGAAGTCAGATTTCGATTGAGCTTCAGATCAAAGTCGTCTCCTATAAAGGAAAACAATGAACTGTTCAGAACTAAAATTGCCAAAAGTAAGATGCGAAACCTGCTTTTTTGCGACTGCATAAAACCCGAAAATTTTAGACTGCTAAAATAATTGAATTTTGCATATCAACAATTCAGATACAAAAAGGATCATTCAAACGTATTTTTTTCCTGAATATTCTTAAAGAATCATTGTCGTCCGGGTAAAATTTCTTGAATTTTATGAAGTCCAATCCTTATTGCGTCCCTACCGGACTTTGAGAGTTGAGAGGTGGCTTTTCTTTTCTACACATATTTGGTTTCCCGCAAAAGCGGGACAGGCTCTAACGGAACCGTCCCGTAGGGACATCATATTTTGGTAGATAAAGGATTAACATTGATAGCTAAGTCCTGTATGGACGATATATTTTTAAACCGGACAATAGTGTAAAAGAATATATCTCAACAAATTCAATAAGAATTGTTGGTAAATTATAATATATTCGTATATTTTACTCCTTTTTATAGCATATCTTTGAAGCACTAATTGTATTCAATCATGGCGAATGGTATTTCTTCCAAACCAATGCTGTCTGCTGAGAAGTTGTATCCCGAATTATTCATTCACTTTAATTCATCTGAGAATCTGAAGTTTATCCAGGAGCTGCTGGATTCAAGTCCTTTAATTTCTGCAATAGTCAACCAGAATCGCCAGATTGTCATTTCTAATTTTCGGCGCCACAAGATTGCCCAAAGTATCAGCATGGAAGAACTCATAGGGAAGCGACCCGGAGAGATTTTATCCTGTTTGAACAGCAAAAAGAACGGGGACTGTGGCACAACGGAAAATTGCCAGCTTTGTGGCATTAATAAAACGCTTAAACAGTCACAATCACAAAACAAGATGATCACCGGAGAGTGCCGTTTGACTTCGGTTGAGAACAACCTCACCAACTTTCATGATTTTAAGGTTACCTGTGCACCGGTTTATTTTAACGGAGTTATGTACACCTTTCTGAACCTGGCCGACATCAGCAATGAAAAGCGAAAACTGGCGCTTGAAAATGTTTTCTTTCACGATATCATGAACCGGTTGGGTGCCTTCGCAGGCATTATTGACGTAATAAAAAGAGAGAACCGGCAGGAGAGCCTGCATGAATACATAGATCTGCTTGAAACCATCGGAGAAATGGTAATTGAAGAGATCAAATTCCAGCGTGAACTCAAATCGGCCGAAAATAATGAACTTATTTTAGATATCAAGGAGCATGACTCATTTGAGATCATTGAATCGGTTATCAAACAAATTATGTATAACCCGGTTATGAACTCCCGGCAACTGGATACCTCAGATCGTAATCAAAATTTCAGAATCAGGACAGATAGCACATTACTGAAGAGGATTTTGCTCAATATGGCAAAAAATGCGGCTGAAGCCACGCCGCAGCAAGGAACAATTACCATGTACTGCGTTCTACAGCCGGGAAAAGCACTTTTCAGCGTGAATAACCCCGGTGCAATTCCTCCTGAAGTTAAGTTGCAGATTTTTCAGCGGTCTTTTTCAACAAAAGGTATGGGAAGAGGACTTGGAACATACAGCATGAAGCTTTTCGGTGAAAACTACCTGAATGGCAAGGTTTACTTCACCTCGGATGAAATATCGGGAACAACCTTTACAATTGAGTTACCTGCCTGAATTGAGTGCTTATAATGCCTGCGAATTGGTTCCCTGCTCACATGCCATTCACTGCATACACAAAGCTTGGCACTAATGGCGTTACAAGGTAATCAGCAATTCTGGCATCAAATCCCACTATTTTATCAATCGTAGTAACAGAGCTGTCCGCATCTTGTCCGGTACATTCAAACACATGGCATGTTAAAACAAACTGACATTGAAATCAAAGTTAATGCCTTCCTGTGGCCAATTTTATCTTTTCTCTGATCGGAGTTGAATCGTCCGATAACAGGTAATCCCTTGTAGAGTCAGGCAAGAAATCAATCACATCCTGCAACCGGTCGTCTCTGATAGCCTGCCTCACTTTGGATGCACTGATGTAATCGGGGAACCCATTTTTATCGGGGCCCAGTGATTTGCGCTCCACTTCAATAACTTCCACTCCCTTCGGGGGTAAAATCTTTTTCATGGCATTGTTATATGCCTCGGTGGTTTTACAATACATTTCTGTGCCCACATATCGTTTTTTGATGGACAAAACAGGGACAATGTATCTGGCGAATACGGTAACATCCAATTCGGCCTGTTTTTGCATGACATCACTGACCTGTTCATTCTTAAGAAAGTACGACGGAAAAATCGCCCCCGACACCACATACATGCCTCCCTTAACCATAATCACATTTCTCAGATGCTGCAGACCTTTCCGGATGAGTTCCCATCGAACAGAAAACGGGAAGGCTGACTGATCCTCTTCAACCACGAAGAGATAAATAATTTCATTTTCTGAGGCTGCTTTCTCAATCAAATATTTATGGCCGTTGGTAAAGGGATTGCAGTTCACCACAACAGCAGCAACATGAGCGGTTTTACCCGGAACTATAAGTGTTTTCAGGTAGTCCTGATAGGTAAAAACCGATTCAAACCCAAACTCCAGCACTGAAAAAAGAGGTGGCGCACTGGCAATTTCATTATACCCAAGCCCCTGAAAACGGATCGCATTATCGGGCCTAGTAAATACAAAAGTGTGTTTGTGAATTTTTAACAGCTTTTCGGTGAGATTGGTTACTATCAGTGCAAAGGCAGTGGTATCTCTGAATTGAGGATTTACAGCAATGAATTTTAATATCCTGCCCTGGTGTGAACCAGTGCCCACCAGGTCTCCCCTGAGATTATATACAATCATGGTGAACTCCACCTCTTTGGGATCGAAATCAAGGCCCAGGCCAACCAGAAAGTCTTTCACCAGTTTTACATCAAAGGGATTCGCCAAATCGATGGTTTCCTGCCTGAAATCTGTATCCTCAAAGTTCATAAATGAATTAATGAGTGTATAAAAATAGTTACAACCAGCATATCCGCAGAACCTCCCGGTGAAATATGCATCTTCCGGCAATAATCAATCACGCTGTTGTAGTTATCGGGGGTGAAATCATTCAGCGCTTCATTTGACAAACATTTGAAAGCATTCAGCACTTCCATGCCACCTCGGTGAAGAATATTGGTATCGTTGTTATGTGATGCAATGGCCAAAAATGCCTTAATCAGTACTTCGTCGTTCAGTTCATGGTGAACATTCAGCACCGGCAGTCCGAATTCAAATACAAGCGGAAATCCGGCTTCCGCTTCCCCTCTCGCACCCGTTATGCCAAATTTCCTGAATACCTTTTCTCCATGTGTCTCCGGATTATCATTACCGGCAACCAGCTCCCGAAGGGATATTTCCCGGCAAATCTCACTGATCAATTCTCTGAAGACTTCAGTATGAAAAGCTCCATGCCGGGCATAAACCAGGCCGGCAGTAAAAAGAGACAAGCCCAACAAAAATATCAGTCCTTTCTGTGTATTGACCTGGTTGGTTGCTGCAAACATATCCCTTTCCATCCGAAGACCAATACTTCTGATGGCAGGCAAAGCTTTTCGCAGGTCCTTCCCGCTATAACAAAATCCTTCATGCACAAGTTCCGCAAAATAAACAGCAATAGCAGATGTCGACCCGATGAAAGTTTGGTAATTCATATCGGAATGACTTCCGTTGTTAACCATGTCAACCAGTCCGGGTTTGGGCGTCAGCGAAATTTCGGTGAGCACGGCCCTGATTGCATGAGATGCCAGTTTTGACGCTGTTTCATCCTCAAAACGTTTACGGCAATAGTCTTTCATCCGGGAAAACAGGAATGAACGCAATTCGTCGGTACTGTGTATCCCTTCATGCCGGCAAACATCAGCAGGCTTCTGCCGGCAATAGAAACAAAGCTTTGCCTTTCCTGATGAAATCATGTTGCCGCTTGCATCCGTTACATCCACATCAATAAACCTACCGTATACATGATTTTCCTCAAACGTTTCGCAAACTGCTTTGATTTCCCTTTCTGTTTTGAGCGGAGCCTTTAAGGGAACCAGAAAAAAATCGCCTGCAGCATCAACCCGGCAGTAGGCTTCTTTATCAGATAAAGAAATGAGATGGGCTTTAAGGAACATCTTCAGCTCATCCAAACAAACACTGAAGAACTCATTGGTAATTTCATTGCTTTTGGGGAAACCGGGAATGTTCAGGTTTAAACTAACGGATGGCAGGTTCATACCGGCAATCTGCTGCCGGAGCTGTGCCCTGCATTCTTTAGCTTCAAGTAACAGTGCTAATGGCTCGATAGGTTTCAATGTCAGACGGGTAGCTTAAACTGTTTTTCCCTGATTTGATGAATCACATCGATGATGGTACCATCGCGGTATTCCACAAGGCCCACAATCTTATCCGTATACTCAAGCGGACCGGGAATTCCTGTGATCAGATCCACTTCTTTTTCAAGGTCATGAATATCTTTTACCATAAGCCCTGCTTTTTTCAGGTTCTGCGCCAGGTCACCGCAGGCCGGATTTACACAGATTCCCCGCTCGGTAACAAGTACATGAACTGTTTCGCCGGGAGTAACCACAGTATGAATACGTTTCTTAATTATGGGTATCCTGCCCCTGAACGAAGGGCAAACCACTACAGTAAGCGTGGCACCCGATGCAGTATCGGAATGGCCTCCTGATGCTCCCCGGATGTATCCTTCAGAACCGGTGATCACATTCACGTTGAAATCCACATCAATCTCCAAAGCTCCCAGCACAACCACATCGAGCTTGTTGGTAATGCAGCCGCAATTAAAAGGATTGGCATACAGAGCGGCTGGAATTTCAATGTGCCTGCGGTTGGTGAATAAGGAATTACTCACAGCGGCATCAAATGACTGCACATCAAAAATGGTTTCAAAAAGCCCGTCATTCAGCATATCCACGCAATATGATGTAATGCCTCCCAGCAGGAAACTCCCCTTGATGCCTTTTACTTTCATTTTATCACGAATGTATTTGGCAACAGCAAGTGAAGCACCTCCGGCACCAACCTGAAATGAAAAACCCTGTTTGAAACAATCTGAATGTTCAATCACGTCGGCAGCCAATTTGGCAATGCGTAAATCCATCGGCGAATTGGTGATGCGTGTGGTTCCCGTGGCAATCTTTGAAGGGTCGCCTATGGAATCCACCTCAACCACATAATCCACAAAGTTTTGTGTAATTGACAGGGGAATACACGGATAGTCAACCAGGTTATCTGTAACTACAATGACCTGTTTGGCATAACGGGCGTCAATTACCGCATAGCCTATGGATCCGAAAGCTGATTTGCCATGAGTCCCGGTTGCATTCCCTTCGCAATCAGCGGCAGAAGCAGCAATTACAGCCAGGTCGATCATCACTTTCCCGGTGTGAATGCCGCGGACACGGCCTCCATGCGACTGTATGACAACCGGTATATCAAGAATCCCATGGGCAATTGATCGTCCCAGCTGACCGCGAATACCAGAGGAAAATATTCTGGTAATGGTGCCATCTTCGAGATAAGGCAGAATGGGATCATGGCATTCATTCAGTGAGGAAGAGGCCAGTGTGATGTCACGGATTCCCATATTATGGAGTATGTTGAGCGTTTGAACCAGCAGCACGTCGCCATTGCGCAGGTGGTGATGAAACGAAACGGTCATGCCGTCATGTGGATTGCTTCGCATGACAGCCTCTTCAAGCGATTTGCATAGTTTGCTCTGATGAGGCAGGTAGGCCTTATTGGGGGGTGGAATGGTAGGTTCATCCATCCATCCTTTTCTTATCTTGGCATAGGCTCCTTCAAAAGGTTCCAGGCGTCCTATACCTTCTATGAATGCAGGGATTTTTCGCCCCAAACTGTTAATCATGACAAAGCATTTTCAGTTAAGTGTTTTTCCACCGGAATCAACCGGTTCTACTTCAACATTGGCCAGCCGTAAAATATATTCAGCCCGGCGTACCACAGGCGCATCAATCATCTTGCCGTCAATGGCAAACACTCCCTGGCCGGCTGCTGCATTGGCCCTGAATTCCTTTACTATCCGGTAGGCTTTTCTGATCTCCTCTTCGGTAGGTGTGAACACCTCATGAATGATGTCGATTTGCCTTGGGTTAATAACGGCTTTGCCTGTGAATCCTATCTTCTTTGCATATTCGGTTTCCCTTCTCAAACCCTCCTCATCATTCACGTCTGGAAAAACCGTGTCAATGATATCAATATGACTGGCTTTGGCAGCCATTACAATCCTTTTCCTGGCAAAATCAATACCGGCACCGTCAGGCGTATAAATGATGTTCATGTCGGCAGTGAGATCCTGGCCACCAATGGTAATGGCGTCAATGCGGGGGAATTTGCTGGCTATGTCAAATACGTTCTGAACCCCCATGGCCGTTTCAATCATGGCGTGAATGGTCATTGCGTGATGGGGCAATCCGTGTTTGTCTTCAATGTTCTCAATAATCTCAAGCAGATTACCTACTTCCTCAGCCGATTCGGTTTTCGGGTAACGTATGGCCGAGGGCTGCAAAGGTACAATCGCTTCCAGATCGGCAAGTCCGAATGGTGTAGCCAGGTGATTCACCCTCACGCAAACTTCGGTTTCATAGAAATCAATCGTCCTGATCATGTTGCGGATCAGTATTCTGGCTGCATCTTTCTGGTTAAGTGCTACCGAATCCTCCAGATCGAGCAGAATGCTATCGGCACCATATACACCGCCCTGCTGAATCATTGCCGGGTTATTACCCGGAATGTACAACATGCTTCTTCTTTTTTTAAACGATTGCATGATCATTTGCCATTATGTTGCACCTGATGCACAGGCTGAATCGACCTGTTTAAAGCTGTTTCAAGCCTTGCTCTGATGGTAGGCTCAAGGGCACCTTTATCGCGGGCGATTACATGAATATCTGTCATCTCGTAATCATCGAGCATTTCGGTTACAATTTTATTGAAGCTTTCTCCATACTGATGCAATACCGTAGAAAACAGCTCTATTTTGCGGCCCGATTTTTCAGGTAACGGTTCAATCAGAAATAGCACGTCACTCGACTCGAAAGTACCTGCCTGCGCTGCTGTTTTTGGGATCATTCAACTTGTTGTTTGGTTGTTAATGCACCACCAAATTAACACAAATATCCTATAAAAATTATGTCATAACTCATAATTCCGGAGGCTATACTTTAGGCTGTAGACTATATGTAAGCTGTAGGCTGCAGGCAGAAAGCTGTAGCGTTTTGTTATGCTTGAACCCTACTTGTTCAACCACTTCTTAAATTGTGTGGCTTTGAGTTTGCTGATGATGATCTCTTCCGGAGAATCTGGTTTGATTACCACTTTCAGCTTTTGCTGCCCGTAATTATGTATTTTATGAATCGATTGCAATGAAAGAATGAATTGCCTATTGGCACGGTAAAACATGCGTGGGTCGAGTTCATTCTCAAGTGCATCCAACGCTTCGGCAATAAAATATTTCTTACCTTCATGTGTTGTCAACAGCGTTGTTCCGTCTTCGCTTGTAAAATAGGCAATTTCGTTACAATGTAACGGAATGAGGCTGTCGCCATGATACACCAGAAACCGCTCGCGATAGGATTTTTCAGTTAGTTTCTTAATCAATTCATCGAAGTTGCCGAAATTTTGTTGTCTGTGAATGGATTTGTATTTGTCGAGGCTGGCTTTCAGGTCATCAGGGCCCACCGGCTTCAACAAATAATCAATGCTGTAAAACTTGAACGCATTAATGGCATACTCATCAAAAGCAGTAATGAAGATAATTGGTACCTTGATCTTCAACTCTTTGAATATGTTAAAACTCAGGTCATCGGCCAGTTGGATGTCGGAAAGGATCAGATCGGGCAGTTCGTTTTTTGAGAACCAATCCATACCTTCTTTCACACTCTGGATCACTCCCACAACTTCAACTGAGGCATCGTACTCATTAACCAGCTTGATCAGCCTTCGGTATGCCGGCGCCTCATCTTCAATGATCAGGATTTTCATAGGGTATCTGATTACAGGTATTCCTCAATATGTTCCCGGTCCTCTTCAATATTTCGGATCAACGGAACCTGAACTGTGAACGAATCTTCCCTGTCCTCAATAACCACCTCTTTATTTACAAGAAACCGATAACGCTCTGAAACGTTATGCAGCCCCACCTTTGTAGTAGATGGCATGATATTCCGTTTCTGCTTGATATTGCTTACGATGAGCTTCTCATCCCTGCAGCATATCTTTATTTCAAGCGGGTGGCTGCTGCTGATCTCGTTGTGCTTCACTGCGTTTTCAATGAGCAATTGAACCGTCATTGCCAGGATGTGATAATTGAGGTATTCTTCACAAATATCCAGGTTAATCCTGAGGTTATCCTCGAACCTCATTTTCATGAGCAGAATGTACGACTGGGTAAAACTCATTTCAGCTGCCAGGTCAGCCCAGGTGAGCTTCTGGCTGTTCAGTACATACCTGTATACAATTGATAATTCACGAATGTAATTAACTGCTTTCTTTGGATCCTCCTCAACAACAGTAGTGAGTGTATTTAAACTGTTGAACAGGAAATGAGGGTTCAGCCTGCTGGTGAGATTCTGATACTGCGCCTCAATGCTTTCCTTCCTATACCTTTCTGTTTCCAGGACTTTCTCCGATAATCTCAGCATGAGATAAAAACTCTCGTATATGGTGTTGATCAGAAAGGCAAATATGATGGTGGTCAGATAAAGATTTTTGATGTCGAAATTATCTTTTTCATTGCATGGACAGAAAATATTGATGAAGTACTTCTCACCAATCAGTTCCAGCAGCCAAATAATGGAAATAGTAACTACTGAAGACAGAATTAATTGAAAAATAAGCCGGACGCTAAAGCTAACCTTGCTGAAATATTTCCTGAAAAAGAAAATGATAGCCCTGATGCTGTACCAAATAGCTACCACACCGACAAAAGAAAAACCAATGTGATATAGAAAGTGGTCGAGATCAATTGAAATCGGGTAAGGCATGAGAAAAAGTACTGAAAACAGGGTGAACAGCGGTATCCCCAGGAACTGGGCCCACCGTTCAATTTTCAGGAATTCTTTTTCAAAATGTTGATCGCAAAACAGCATAGCAGGCTATTGATGCATTAATAACTATTGAAAGAAAGAATCTCATTCATTTCCTTGCGCTTTTTGTCGCGTATTTCATCTGTTGCCGGATAACCAACGGTAATAATCAGTTCCAGTCTTTTCCCACGGGGAATGTTCAGCAATTTCTTGATCTTCTTTTCATTGAACCATCCCATGATGCAGGTGCCCAAACCTTCTGCCGTTGCCTGCAGGCAGAACTGTATGGCAGCAATACCGATATCTGTCAGCGGATACTCCTTGTCCTTTACCACCTGTCCGAATGATGAATTGAAATTTGCGGGCTCCCTCACAATGGCAACCAACAAAGGTGCCTGTTTGGTAAAATGGTTGATGGGAATTATTCGGTTCGACATGCTGTCGGCCATGGCACTGCGCAATTCAATTTTGTCAACCACAATAAATTTCCAGGGTTGGGCATTGCAGGCCGATGGCGCCAGATGTACCGCCTCCATGCATCGCATCAGTTTTTCCGACTCCACAGGCTTGTCGGAATAAGCCCTGACACTCTGGCGGTGCCTGAACAATTGCAAAAGATCTTCCGGATTCAT
>CAYTNC010000016.1:0-18979 GCA_964438935.1 uncultured Bacteroidales bacterium | reverse complement strand
ATCAGCGCCCCTTTAATGGTTCTGAATTCAAGGATCAGGATCAGCAAAATTACAAAGAAGGTTACTATTATAGCCGTATTCATATTCCCGAATGTTTCCTGCCTGCTGGCATACTCCCCGAATGGTTCGTACCGGTAATCACCGGGCAGCTTTACCTTTTCCAGTTTTTCAAGTATTTCCCGGGTGACATTGTCGGTAAGATAACCTGGCTTAACATGTGCCCTTACTGTGACACTTCTTTCCCTGTCATAATGCTCAATGAGTGTTGGTGAATTCTGAAACCCGACATCAGCAACCTGCTTAAGCGGTATTTGTGCACCTGTCAGCGAACCAACATAAATCTTGTTCAGATCATCAATGGTCTTTTTGTTTTTGCCTGCAAGGGTGGCCACCATGCTGTAATCATTTCCTGCATCATCAGTTATGCTTCCAACTGTCAGTCCCGTCATGGCCAATCGGATCGTTTTCTGAATTTCGTGAATGGGAACTCCCAGCATTCCGGCCTTTTCCTTGTTAATCACAATCCGGAGATCGGAAGTGGAAGAATTCATTGGATTTCGCACATAGGTAGTTCCATCAGTATTTTTCAGAAGATCCTCCCCCATGGAAGCAAGTCTTTTCAATGTATCCAGACTGGGGCCAAAGAAGGCTATTTCAATCGGAGCATCCTCAGGTGTTCCGTTTTTGAATTCTTTCAGTTCTATTTCAGCTCCCGGAAAACAATTCAGCTCCTTTCTCAAATTATCAAAGAATTCAGGCGTTTCCCGCTGATTGTATTCACTGAGTTGAACAAAAATCTGGGCGAAATTCGTTTTTGCGTTTTCCTGCATGATGTTGTAATATACCATGGGATTGCCCTTGCCAACATTGGTGCAGTAGTTCTTAACTTCTTTCTTCGATTGAAGAATGTCCTCAACCTGATATGCGATGCTGTCGGTAAATGCCAGATTTGAACCGGGTTCAGTTTTGATGTTGATGAAAAACTCGGGTTTTTCAGCCTTTGGAAACAGGCTGAAGCCAACCACGGGTAAAAGCATCAGACTACCGGCAACAGCAGTTGCAGCAATAACCAGCGTGGTTTTCGGGTATTTCAATCCAAGTAAAAGCATTTTCTGGTAGGGACCGTTATTTACTTTGTTGAGCATTCTCAGGAAGAAATTTTCCGTTTCGAACTCTTTTTCTTTTAGGAAGCGTGAAGCTAAAAATGGCGTCAGCGTAAATGATACCAGCAATGAAGCCAGCAAAGTAAATACCACGGCTACAGGCATGCTACTGATGAATTCACCAGGTCCGCCCGGAAGCATGATGAGGGGTACAAAGGCAACAATCATCGTGGCTGTGCAACCGATAACTGCCCAGCTGATCTGGCTTGTAGCTTTAATTGTTGCCTCCATACGGTTATAGCCATTGCGCATGAACCTCACTATGTTTTCCACTACAACAATAGAATCGTCAACCAGCAGTCCCAGGGATATCACCAAACCAACAATCGACAATTGATTGAGTGAATAGCCGGTAAAGTATAGGCAAATCAGTCCGATCATTAACGAAGAAGGAATGGCAATCATTACTATGATGGAAGCCCTGGTTCCCAGTGGCAGGAGCGTCAGTAAGATCAACACTATAGCAATTCCAAAATCTTCATACAAACGGTTCAGTCGCCATTTCACATTTAGTGACTGATCGAAAACCTTTTCATACTTCATTCCAGTCGGCAGCGTTGATAACAGGTTACTTACATTTTTTTCCACCTCATCAACCACCTGAAGAATGTTGGTTCCTTCTTTCTGATTGGCCGTAATAAACAATGCGCGTTTCCCCTTGAAGCGGCCCAAATGCGTTTCATCGGCATAACTCAATGTAATTTTTGCCAGGTCTTTCAGGTAAACAATATTCCCATTTCCTGCGTGAATAATGGTGTTGCTGATATCCTCCAGGGTTTCGAAATTACCGTTGGTTTTGATGTTGAATTTATTCTTACCCATATCAAGCTCACCGCCGGGGATGTTTGCATTGCCGCTCTGAACTGCTGACAATACATTGTTTATGGCAATTCCTTTCTGCGCAAGCTTTTGCAGGTCGATGTCAATATGGATTTCCTGTTCGGGAAAGGCAGAAATTTCTACCTTTTTGATGGAGCTTGTTTTTTCTATTGCCTTTTTTATTCTCTTGGCCTGGGCTTCCATTTCGCTATATGAGGCATCTTCTGAAATAAGTGCATACTGAAGAATATTGACATTAACGGTTGACCAGCGGTACACATCCAAACTGCTCAATTCCTGTGGAAGTGTGTTGCGGATGTTATTCACCTGCCGCAATACCTCATCGTATTTCTTCTCGGCATCCACATCATAGGTGAATTCCACGCCAACCACAGCAACGCCTTCATTCACAGAGCTTCCCAAATAGTCAATTTCATCAAGCTCGTTGATTGCTTCTTCCAGTGGTTCTACAACAAGTTGTTCCATGTCTTCGGGACTTGCCCCCGGATACACACCCACCACATAAAAATAGCTGCCATCGAGCTGGGGGTCCTCACTGCGGGGCATGTTGATAAACGAATTAACACCCAGCATGGCAATCATAACAAATACGGCTATTGTGAGCTGGTAATTCTTTAAGGTAAATCGGGTTAACATAACTTTTTAATTGGTGAAAATGAATTGTAAAGTAATTAAGAACTTGTTGGCGAAACAGAAATCAACAGGCCGCTGCAAGCCATTAATAAGAACCCTATGAAGTAGTTTATAAGCAAAGCAGGAGCGGCCTGTGTTCTATTTCTCCACATTTACTTTGAGCCCGTCAGCCAGATATGATGCACCGTCGGTGATCACCTGTCCGAGCTGGTTGATCCGCTCAACCACGGCAATGTTTTCCTCATCGAGATAGGCAATGGTTACTGCTACCTTTTTGGCAATGGAATCATCCTCAACCACGTAAACAAAACCTTTGTTGCCATCAGCCCCGGTAATGGCCTGGGGCGGAACAAGTGTAACCAGCTGATCATCGGGCGGTACTATGCCGACTTTGGCCACAAGTCCGTTGATCAGCCTTTTGTGTTGCGGATCAATTGCAATTTCCACTTCAAATGTACCGCTCTGGGGATCCACCATTTCAGCAACCCGCGTCACTATTGCAGAAAATGTTATACCCGGAAAGGCATCTAAGAATGCTTCTGCCTTATCTCCCGGTCTGATTCTTACAGCATCTTTGTCTGAGACTCCGGCATTAACAACCCATTCGTCTTTTCCCTGTTCACTGAAAACAAGAATTGGAGTTCCCGAGCCTACCAGTTCATGCTCTTCGGCCAGTCTGGCTACAATCCTTCCATCAGCCGGTGCGGTGATGCGGGAATATTGCTGATTAAATTCCGCTATATTCCTGTTTTTCAATGCAACTTCATAGGCCAATGTGGCATCCTGCAACTGCTCCAAAGTGGTAACCGTATCGTTAAACAGGCTCCTGACACGCTTCAAATCGCGCTCAGCCTTCTCCAGCAGAAGGCGTGCCTGATCTGCCTGTGAAGCAATCTCAGTCATCTCAAGCGAGGCAATAACCTGGCCTTTCCTTACGCTACTACCTTCTTCAACATTGATTCCGGCTATGATACCCCCGGTTTTAAAGGATAGTTTGACCAGGCGCTTGGATGAAAGCAGACCGGTACATTCAATCGGGACAGATGCCTTTGTTTCAACAAGCATCTCAGTTTTAACGCAGATGGTGTTTTCACGATAGGTCTCTGCCGGTTTTTCTTTGTTGCAACCGGCCAGCAGACCGGCCGATAAACAGGCAATAAGTAACAGGGATGTATTTTTCATGGCATTGGTTTTCTTTAGTTTAACTGGTTTAAATTGTAAGTTGCATTGGCCCGCTCCAGCTCGGCCAACCTGATGAGGGTTTCAAAACGTGAAACATCATAAGCAATTTGTGAACCGGTTAACTGGTTGCGGGCATCCAGCAGATCCAGCAGCGATTTCTGACCCACAGCATATTGCCGGTTGACTACTTTATAATACTCCTTTGAACTGAGCAGGGAATGCCGGCTGGCTTCTTCGGCTTTCAATGATGTTTCATAGTTGTCCTGAGCTACCTGGCTCTGCAATTCAATCTGCAATTCAGCTTCATCAAGACTGCTTTGGATTGATTCCGATTCAATTTTTGCCTGTGCTGCTTTCTGCCTGTTTTGGAATCCGCTGAATATAGGCCACGAAAGATTAATGGTGTTCATAGCATATTGCTGATCGCGGTCGAAAGTGTAAGAATATCCCTGGTAACCCAAATCGGTAATGTTACTGATGGTAGGAACCAGGTATGATTTTTTCATTTTGTGGTACAGCAATGTTGATTGCAGCGCACTGTTCAATTGCATAAGCTCTTCCCTGTTATTTGTGTTGTCTGCAGACAGAGGCACCACTGCACTTGCCTCCTTGAGTAAAGCAGAATCTGCCGCCACATGTTGCCGAAGTGGCTGATTGATCAGAAAGTTGAAATATGATGCTGCTGTTTTCTGATCATTTTCCGCCTTGACGAGCAGTGCCTTAACCTGGCTTAATTCAGCCTCAATACGGTAAAGTTTCTCGGGTCCGGCCATCTCATTTTCAACCAGCTTTTTATTCACCCGGTGTGCTTCCTGAACTAATTCTAAGGCGCTGGTATAGGCATCAACAATTTGAATTGTTTGCAAATACCTGTAATAGGCAGTTTTGATTTCCTTTACCAGTTCTCGTTTGTACACGTTCAACTCAGCCTGTGCCATGCTGATCTGTTCCTTTTTGATCTTCCTGTTGTAATAAATCTCAGCATTTACCAACGGCATGATTACCCTTACCTTGGTATCGTGGTAGTTGTTGGGCAGGAATTCGATCTGCTCGTTTTCAATCTGCGGAAAGCCTCCTGTCTGCCCCATGCTCTCCAGAATGCTGTTCAGCGAAGAATACACCCCGTTCAGCATATCCCCCACCGGCATTTCAATGGATCTTCCTCCGGCAGCCAACAGGTATTGAGCTTCCAAACCTACGGACGGATAAAAAAGTCCGTTTGCTTCCCGAAGCGCCCTGAGGCTTTTTTCCAGGTTCAGTTCTTTCTGCTTCAGGGCATGGTTGTTTTCCAATCCCATCCGGACATATTCGTCGATAACGTTTCCGGATTGCGACATGATCTTCGGAAAGAAGCAAAACAATTGAAAAAAAATTGCAAAAAAGGCAATATGGCTTTTACATACATTTCGCATCATGCAAACGTTTTGAATCAGATTATTGGTTTATTACTCCAACAAAACTACGCTGCATGCAAGGCCAATAAAACAAGAAACCGGTGAAAGGGATATTTTCACCGGTGAAGCGGATGGATGCGGAGCCGAATGCTAACTGCCCCGAAAAATTATGACAAGGTTATCTGACGGAAAGGTCAAGGGTATGCTCAATAAGCCCGGTACCGCCACAGTTGCCGTGCCCGGGGATCACCACAACTGCACCGGGGAACCTGGATTTAACCCTGTTGATGGTTGCGGGATAGGCTTTCACATCGCCATCAACGGTATTTCCCAGGTTGCCTGAACTCATGGCTTTGATCATGCATCCGGGGAACAACACTTTTTCAGATGGAAGCCAGACAACAATATTATCAAGGGAATGAGCCGCACCAAAATAGTAGCACCGGATATCCTGGTCGCCCAGCTTCAGATTCAGAGTATCGGTGAATCCGTTTTGAGGTTCAGATAAATGATGCGACCGTGCAATGTCAATGGTCATTTGGTTTGCGTAAGAAGGAATACCCTGGCTGTGAAGGTATGCCAGGCCGGCCATACAGTCGCCGTGCCAGTGATTGGGAACAAACCCGACAATTTTCAACTTCATGGAATCGGTCAGCCAGGTTACCAGTGACCTGGTTGAAGCTTCTGAAGCCGGTGTATCAAAAAGAAATGCCTCACCGTTATAAATAAAAATCATACCGTTGGAACTCACCTGGCCAAACCCGGCCATACTATCCAGAGAAACATGGATGTATGTGTTTTCCGATAAACGTTGAAGGTATATGTTCTCACAAACGCGAATTTGTTGTTCATTATGTTGTGTAAATGCCGGAGAGGCTATCCAAAGCACGATTAGCAGCAGGCAAATGTTTTTCATATTTGTGTATCTGTAATGATGGTTTTTGTTAGGACTCGAATAGCCTTGGAACTTGATGCTAATATAATGCGAAATCAATTATTATATTGAAGTAACTACTGTAACCTTAAAATAAACTATGCACAAGACGAGAAAGCATCCATGAATGAAAAACAGTTCACATTGTTGTGCATTAGAATTTTGTTAATTTTAAAAATAGAAATGTAAGCTTGATACAAGCACGGAGTGCTTGAACGTGAATAGCGCCGGGTAAAACCCGGTGGTTTTGGCGACTGTGAAATTAACAACCACGGAGTGGTTGAATAAATTAATGCGTTATGAACACTTATACCCAAATCCTGTATCAGATCATTTTCTCAACCAAAAATCATGAACGGACTCTTACAGATAAAAACCGCCAGGATTTGCATAAATACATCTGGGGTATTCTAAATAATAAGAGGTGTCATTTATACCGTATCGGAGGTGTCTCTGACCATATACATATTGTTACACATTTACATCCATTGATTTCATTGGCATCTGTTGTGAAAGATAATAAACTAGCAAGTGCAGAGTATATTAAAGCCAGAAACCTCTTTCCAATGTTCTCGGGATGGCAGGATGGTTATGGGGGATTCACTTATTCATTTAAAGACAAAGACAGGTTAATTGAGTATGTTAAGAACCAGGAGGATCACCACACAATAAAAACATTTCGGGAAGAATTTATTGAATTGCTTATTGAACAAGGTATTGAATATGATGACAAATATCTTCTATGAATAATTCAACCACTCCGTGGTTGTGAAAGAGTTTTGTTATCATAACACCGGGTTGCACCCGGCGTTATTCATATTAAAGCACTCCGTGCTTTTCAAAAATCCCTAACTTGATGACTATCTGTAAAAACTAAAGCATACGTCGCTGAAGTATTCCGGAATTTATAAAAGTTCAATTATTACCACTGCGACACCCCAGGGATATGTCTTCCGGGTGACACAGAATGATCCCATAAAACGGTTTGATTAAGGTTTTTCTTTTCGGGCCACCACAATCATTTCCTCGCCTATGTTTAGAAATGATAGTGTATTGTAAATCATATTGTGTAGTAGCACCATAATTTTCAGCATCCACATGGGTTTTTGGGTGGTTTTGTTATAATATTCCTGCCGCTCAGATGAGGAAATGGTAGTCTCCTTTTTCTTTTTTAGCTTCTTGATCCAGGGCAAAATGGTATACATCAGCAACAACTTCAACTCAATGGAGGATTGGATTTTTTCAACCCGGAATCCGTGTCTGTTCAACAGGTGCGTGATGGTTTTTTTGGAGAAATAATTGACATGGTCCAACCCCATCATATTCCACTTCTCCTTTCTGCTTTTGGCAATGAAACTGTCAATCTGCGGAACCTGGATCACAATATAGCCATCCTTGCCCAACAAGTAGGAACATTTTTCAATTACCGCATTGGCATTGTCAATATGTTCCAACACATCCCAGAGTGTGATGAGATCGAACGATCCCGCTTCCTTTTTCAGATCGAAAAAATCGACATGATCCACGGGCAGTCCCAGGTCTTCTTTGGAATAGGTATAAGGATTGGCGGCGACTTCAATCCCATAGACATCAAACCCCAGCTGTTTGCCGGTAAGCAAAAAGTGTCCCCATCCTGATCCCAGATCGAATAACCGGCCTGTTTTGATGAATTTCCGAATCAGTTTAAAACGCAGCAAATGCCGCTGGATCTTGATCCAGTTGTTGCCCTGGCGGATCTGCTGCAATACGGCATCGTCCTTATAGCTGGTATAGCTGATGTTCTTGCGGTAGTACCAGGGAATGAAATTAAAAGAACACCGGTTGCATTCCAGCACAATAAAATCATTTTTCACAAACTTTTCTGTGAACTGTGATTTGTCCTCATTCAGGCAGCATTGGCAAACCAGGGTATCGTTCAGGTAGGGCTTCATCAATAAATTGATATTATTGAATTTATTTTCCGAAAGATAGAAAAAATTTCCAGCCATACATTATTGAAATAAACACTGCTCCTTATCAGAAATTCTTTTTATCCCGGTATATACAATGATCGGTATCACATATACTACAGGAATAACCGCGGTTTTCAACCTGTGCCCCAATACCTACCATGCCGCTGACCGATTTTACGGGTATCATTAATGAGGAATCAGTTAGGCTCACGCCACAATTGCTTTCACCCAACAACCTGAATAACTGTTGCTGGTCAGATACGGGCCATTTGCAGTAACCGGGACTGTATCTGTTGGTTATTTTCAACCCCTGGCTGGCCATATCTTTTTCAATCTCGTTGTGGACATATTCTGCGATGTTTTCCGCGATTTCCGATCCGATCAGGTCAACAATATACCCCTCCAGCATTTGCCCCTCTTTCATCAGCTGCCTGGAGTAGTTTTCAACTTCCTTCCCACAGGTGCCAACAAAAATGGCCATCTGTGTACTTTTCCCAAGAGCAGCTGTGACAATTTTGCCAAGATGAAATGTTTCGCCTGAGACGGTCAACAGAGCCTGGTCGTTATTAAAGCCGGGCTCTGAAAGAACAACATAACTGGCACAGGGAGCTGACAGTTCCAAACAGATCTGAATATACTTTCGGATGTTTTCAGTTACATAATCGTCAGCCTGACCGGCCGGAATGCCCAGTGAATGAATAATATTGGCCTCGCCTACAGGTAACAAGGAGGCTTTTATCTGAACTGATTTGCTGTCTCTATTCGTGATGATTTGTATCTATATATTTTTACTCAAACCCGGATATCAGGCAACCAGTGAATTCAGATAGCTCACGGCTCCCTGTGGATCGCGGGCATAACCGTCGGCCCCAATCTCAGCCTTAAACTGTTCATTAACAGGAGCCCCGCCAATGATGAGCTTTACTGAAGGACATTGGGCCTTGATATCATGTGCAATCGATTTCATATTTTGCATGGTGGTGGTCAGCAGCGCCGAAAGCCCCACAGCGTTGCTATTGGTTTCTTTAATCGACTGAATGAATTTTTGGGCATTCACATCAACCCCCAGATCAATCACCTCCCAGCCTGCGCCTTCTACAATCATGGCAACCAGGTTCTTGCCTATGTCGTGCAAATCACCCGCAACAGTGCCGATGATGAATTTACCTTTGCGCCTGACCTCACCCGACTGAAAGTAGGGCTTCAAATGGGCCATTGAGGCATTCATGGCTTTTGCCGAAATCAGCATTTGGGGAACAAAGATTTTTTTATCAGAAAACTTCTGCCCTACAATTTCCATGGCTTTGATCAAGGCATCATTCAGGATTTCGGAAGGTTTAACACCTTTTTCCAACGCAAGTTTGGTAAGCTCATCTGCTCCATCCTGTCCCTTCATGTTTGGCGGGTAAGGAGCATCCTTATTCACCTTGCCAAACTCAACACACTCAAGAATCTTTGCAAGTAATTCACTGTTATCCATCTTTCTTGTTTTTTCTGTTAGGTGATATTTTTCAACTTGACAATTTCAGCTACTCTTCTGATATGTTCAGGAGTTGTTCCGCAACACCCTCCAATAATGTTGGCGCCGGCATCAATCAGTTCACCAATGAATTCAGCCATTTGCTCCGCGCTTTCAGGAAATACAGTTTGTCCGTCCCTGTATACAGGTGCGCCTGCATTGGCATGAATGAGCACCGGAATGGTTTTATTCACGCTGCGGATTTCCCTAACAATGCCAATCATATCCCGGATTCCGTTTCCGCAATTGGCGCCAATAACAGCTGCCCCGGCACGGACAAGTTCTACAGTCATTTGGGCCGGGGTAACCCCCATCATGGTATGGTAAGCAAATTCATCGGTCTTGTCAAAAGTCATTGTGCAGATAATCTCACACTTTGTTCCATCAGCAACAGCACTGATGGCAGCTTTGGCTTCCTCAAGGTCTGACATGGTCTCAATCACCAGGGCATCTGCCCCTCCGTCCTGCAGGGCAATTGCCTGCTGCCTGAAAGCCTCATAAAGCAACTCATAAGTAACTTCCCCGGTCATGATGATTTTCCCCGAAGGACCAATAGATCCCAATACATACCTGTCTTTTCCTGCAGCACTTCTTGAAATTTCTGCAGCAGCTTTGTTAATCTCATAAACCTTGTCGGAAAGACCGTAGGATGCCAGTTTGAAGGAACTACCACCGAAGCTGTTGGTTTCAATCATATCTGCTCCGGCCAGAATATAACTCTGTGCGATTTCCAACACTTCACCAGGCCTGTCCAGGTTCCATAATTCGGGGCACTGCCCGGCTCCCAATCCTTTCTGCTGTAAAAATGTACCCCAGGCCCCATCGGAAACCAGTATCTTTCCCTTAGCTATCTGATTTGTTATTGTATTCATTTACAAAGAATTTTAGTAATAAACACGATCATTTTTGCTTTGGCATGCCGGGTTATTGATAAAATAGTCTTGCAACCGATTGCAAAAATATTAATTTTGACGAATTATTTCTATCTTAAAAGTGCTAATTTAACACGAAACTATCTTACTAATTATCGAGTTAATTAAAAAAACATGACCAACAAACAATGGATCGACCTGATTGCCATCGTAAATGGTGAAAGAAAACAACCACTTCCAGTGGGATTTATTATCGACAGCCCCTGGCTTCCTAACTGGTATGGGATCAATATACTCGACTATTTTTCAAATGATGAGCTGTGGCTGAAAGCCAATATGAAGGCAATTGAAACATTTCCTGATGTTATGTTCCTTCCTGGTTTCTGGAGTGAGTACGGCATGTGCACGGAACCTTCAGCTTTTGGGGCCAAATGCATCTTCTGGAAGAACGAGTTTCCGTTTGCCGATAAAATTATTGAAACCACTGCTGACATTGATAAAATCAAACTCCCCAACCCCGAAACCGACGGTCTGCTGCCATTTATGCTGAACAGGCTGATCAATGCAAGGCCTGCTATTGAAAAGGCCGGGCACCACATCCGGTTTTCTGTCTCGCGCGGACCACTTAACGTGGCCTCTTTCCTGATGGGGACTACCGAGCTGCTTACCGCCATGATGATGGAACCTGATGCCGTTCATAAACTCATGCGCATCATCACCGACTTCCTGAAGAAATGGCATAAAACCCAAATGGATGCTATTTCCTCCATTGACGGAATTTTAATGCTCGATGATATCGTTGGATTTGTGGGTGAACAGGAATTCATGGAATTCGGGTACCCCTATATTAAGGAATTATATGATGTCAAAGCCGGTGTAAAGCTTTTTCATAACGATGCTGATTGTACCATGTCGGTTAAATACTATCCTGAAATGGGCATTAACCTGTATAATCCCGGCACACATATGACCATGAAGGACCTCCTGGATGTTACCGGTAACAAAATGACCGTACTGGGCAATATTCCGCCTCGTGATGTGCTTGCAGCCGGAACAACCGAGGATATTCAAAAGGCGGTAAAAAACTTGCTCAGCAATACGCCCGATCATACCCGGTTATTGCTCTCTTGCGGTGGCGGTATGCCTCCTGCTGTTACAACAGAACAAATCAATGCATTTATCAGTGCAGCAAAAAGCTGAGTTGCATTACTGCCCGATTACCTTAATCATTTTGCCTGCCTGAACCCTGTCGGTTAATTCCAGGTTGTTCAGCAGGGCCAGTTCTGCCATTTTATCAGACTGAACTCCGTAAAACTTGAATGCATCGGCCAGGGTGCCAGATTTCTGTACCTTCTTAACCAAGATCTTTTTGGGCTTCATGTTCAGCTTTGACTGGTCCGTGAGCCTTGAAAAGGCGCCCATGGTCGACTTAAACGCAGAATTATACGTGTTGTAGTCGGCTTCAGTAGTTACTCCATGAAAAACATAGTATTTGTCATCGCAATTGATGAAATAAGAAAGCACCATGTTGGTTTGTTGCTGTCCGGTTGACTGATCTGTCTGTATTTGTTTTGATGTTGAAACAATGGCAGGTAACCCATGCACCGTAATCTGCTTGCTGTCCTGCAGTGTCAATTCCAGTTGTTCAATGGTAGTCTGAGCTGCACTGCTGAGCGACTCCCCTGACGTTAGTGTGAAAACCATAAGGGCTTTGCCATCAGCAGGCCCCATGTTAACCTGGGCAGGTGAATTCTCCAGTTGCCATCCAGCTGGAATTTCAAACTTGAATTTCAGTTCGGGATGATAAAATGTATTGCCCTCAATAAATCCCTGGCGGGGATCTTCACCAAAAACAATACCATCAATCATGGCATAGTAATTATCTGAATTCACTTTGTAAGAAGGTAGTTTCAGACTGTCCTGCCACCAGGCGGCCTGTTGGTTCACCGAGTTGTACCTGTCGCCCGGATCAGGATGGGTTGATAAAAAAGTGGGTACACCATTCTGCCCATCGGCCATGCTCATCTTGTTAAGCACCTGGAAGAAATCGGCCATCTTGTGGCCATCATAACCAATCTTAGACATATATTCCACTCCCAACCTGTCGGCCTCGCGCTCGTCATCTCTGCTGAACTTAAGAAAAAGCAATTGCATACCCTGCATAGCATACTCGGCATATTGGGCAAATTTTTCCGATGCAATCATACCCCCAACCAGCAATAATTGTCCTATTTGCTGCTTGCTTTGCTGACTGGCCGAATGGCGGGCGGTTACATGGCCCATTTCATGACCAAGAACACCTATTAATTCTGCTTCATTATTTAACTGTGCCAAAATGCCACGTGTCAGATAAAGATATCCTCCTGGAACCGCAAAAGCATTAACTACGGGTGAATCCAAAATTTTAACATGGTATTCCAGGTTGGGTCGGTGAGAAATTCTGGCCATTTCATTGGCCTTCGCCTGTACAAAGTTGAGCATGTTGTCATTTTTGTACTCGCCAAAAGTGGCAATAACCTGGGGATCATACTGGGCACCAAGCTGAACCTCCTGGGCCTCCGTCATGAACATAATCTGCTTTTTTCCGGTAACCGGATTGATGGCGCAGGAAATTGCAACAGCAATGATACCAACCATAAGGGATATCACCATCAGAACACGATTCTTTTTCATCTCAGTAAACATAAAATTATTAAAGGTTGGATCAGAAACTAACTTTTCAAGTTCTCAATCAAATATAATAAAAATTTTTGAAGGTGATCAGATGATATCCATGATGCTATATTGCAAAGTGGTTTTGTGAATCAGGTGTAAATAACATCAAATTACCAACTTAGAAATGAATCAGTATGTGCATGGATGCCGGAATAACTTGATGAAAAGTTTATTTAGTGTCATGTGCCTGTTGTTTCATTCTGTTAAGCATGGATTTTGTCGGTGCAAATGAGGTATAAAAAGCAATCCAGAGCAACAACAAAATTCCGGGAATCAGTGCATTCGGCATGGAATAAAAGTATGCAAACGCGGGAATCATGCTTTTCGAAGGATTTTTGTTATCATAAATAACTTTCATTTTCCTTCCCGCTTCATACATCACATCCTCGGGACCTCTCATATAATATGTTTTGTTATTGGCATCAAAACGGATAATGGCGCAGTTATGCCAGTCGATATAATTCACCGGCAGATGAATCAGCTCTGCATAATCAACTACTACTCCTTCTGTCCTTGTGCCAAATAGCAGCAGTCTGTATTTTTTTGATACGGGTAATAAAAGAATCAATACAAGTATAAAATAGAACCTGGTCTTGCTTACTTTCAGAATGTATTCCATTTTACACAGGATTTTCTGCGAGAACGGTGCAATAACAAACACTATTAACAATTCATTGCCAACTAAAACAAGTTAACAAATACCGGCCTTGAAAAAAAATCCGGAGTTCGATGGACTGAATATCCACGAAGCTCCGGATTAAAGCATTTCAGAGTTTTTACTCAACAGGAACAGCAGATTCTTCCTCCGGAACTGCAAGTTCTTCGGCAGCGGGCAATACATTTTCCTTTTTAGCCCTGTTGGAACAACGGTCGCACAAATCTGTGATGTTCTTCAACTCCCTGGCCTGAGCAACAGTTCCTTCGAAAATTTCATCGGTCCTGTCTGTATTGATGTAAGAGCAGTCTTGATACAGGTGATAACTCCTGCCCGATTTGGTCCAGTACACATGATTCACACCGTTATTCAAAGACTCAACCTCTTTGGTTTGTTCGAGATATTGCTCCTGCGACGGGGGGTTGAAATCAATACCGGTAACACCAGCTATCAGCATGGCCACAACAGCAATGGCACCAACCAGTCCCTTTTGCTTACCATCCAGGTTCTTATTTGTAAAAATGAGGATAACCAGCGGGAGGAAGGCCAGAATGCTGATGATCAGTCCCAGTTGGTTCTGAATAAAAAATTTAACCTTATCCTTTTCCGACGCAGGGTCAAGCCGGTTCGATTTTTTCCACAAAAAATTGCCTATGACTGCCATTATCAGCGCAACAGCTATCAGTACAATCAGCATGGTTATATTCGCATTCTCGGTCTTTTTCGGTAACTGAATAATTGCAACCACTTCAGCAGCAATGGCCACAGCCCATAGAAGGATTGCAATAATCCTGAAATTCCTGGCTTTTGCCTTGCTCTCTTCAGTGGCCACAAAAACTCTGGTTTCCTGTGAAGCAGATGCGGTACCACCTTCAACCCGTGTAATTTTTTTTGTTGTTTTCTTTTCCATGATTCCTTGTTTAAGTAGATATTTATGTAGTATTCACTATTACCAGTTAGGGAAATTTTTCCTGTCTCATTTCCGTCAATCTATTCGACACATCAATAAAGCATTCTCCATTAAATCAATAGTTCATAACAAATTTAAAAAAAAATCCGAAGTTTGTTTCAATGCGACCTTCGTGAAGTATCCTTTATTAAAAACCCCAGTGCCCAAATATTTACCAAACACGCCAGAAGTCCAATGTAATTACCTTTATTGGCTGCCCACGACAGGTCATCATAATTCATATAAACAAGAATGAGGACAAACACGATAACAGATAACACCATGAGCATTCTTCTTATTATTTTCATATTATAAAGACTAAAAGTGTTGTTTTTAAGTAATCTGTCTGATGCCTTTAGGCTCACCAATATACTAATTTTCTCCTGAATTCAACCGGTAAATCAGGATAACCCAAACTTAAAACCGAAATGAATTGTTATATAGCATGCTCCCGGCTATTGAAAAACTCCACAGCACCGGTGTCAATATTGTAGAATGCACCCATAATCAATATCTTTCCCTCATGCTCCAAATCGCGCAGGATCTGACTCTGGTTCCTGATCTGACTGATCACATGATTTACGTTAAGGAGACTTACCCTATTTACAAATTCATAATTGAAACCGTTTCTGCTGTGAATTGTAATTGTTTCGCGTTCAATTGCAGGCCTTATTTTACTAATTAACCCGGTGAAATGTCCGGAACGGATTTCATGGCACGCGCTGATAATGGCCCCACATTTGGTATGACCCAACACCACAACGATTTTTGAATTGGCCATGCTACATGCATATTCCATACTGCCCAGGATATCATCGTTCAACACATTCCCGGCAATTCGGATACTGAAAATATCGCCCAGTCCCTGGTCAAATATCAGTTCAGCCGATGTCCGTGAATCAATGCAACTCAGTATGGCGGCAAAGGGGAATTGTCCTTCGGATGTCTGGTTGACCTGTTTCAGCAGGTTTCTGTCAGCTCTCAGGTTGTTCAGAAAGCGACGATTGCCTTCTTTCAGATATTCCAGTGCCTTCTGAGGGGTAACTTTGTCCTGTGTTTCTTTGGTATGAGCCCACATGAATTGATCGTGTCAGGTTAATACTAAAATGTCCTTTTTCTCAAGCAGTCGCTATAGCGTTGCATAATCCATAAAAATCCTCATGTTCCGCACATACAAAACCTGGTGAGATCAGGATGATACAAATGTCGCATTTTCCTGCAAATTGGATAAGTTATTTCACATAGAATTTCTCTGTGAATTTCTCGCAGAATTGCCTGATGCAGCCGCTACCGCTGCTACTGACGCCTCGTGGTTTTTTTCAGCCTGGCAAAAAATGGACAAAAAAGACTGACACGACAAAAATTAAGTCCTTGTTGTCATTTCTGTCCTTGGTTTCTATAATTGAGTCTCGCTTGGGTCATTCTTTCTCTTAATCCGCCTTCCTCAATAAAAGCCTTCTCCAAGGCACCAATTTGTTTATCCAGTAGATAGGTAGTTACTTTAATGAGTCCAATTATGGCATTGGCACATATTTCGGGATTTTCATTTTCTATTGCCCTGCGAAATGTTTCATAATTACTGTTGGGTATTCTGTTCAGTTCCCGAAGCCTTGCTACAAGTCTATGATCCTTACCCCATATCTGAAACTTGTTGGTTCGTAAAAAATCCTCGTAGTCTTTTAACAATTCTTCCAAAGAAGCACGCGCAACATTGGTCAGTTTAATTTCAGTTTCTTTGGATGTTGCCGATGCCATACTTGCCTCAACAATATTTTGCTTCCCACTGCGAGCAGCCTGCACCATCTGATCAATAGTCCGGTCATTTCTTCGAAAAAATCGCTTGGTAAAATAAACCGTTCCATCGTAAATAATCTCAGCTTTCTGGTAGGATATCAGGTTTCTATACCCTCCATGAACAGGAATGAACCCTTTGGAAATATTTTCTTCTCTCATTATAAATTCTATTTTGAGATTAGTGCAGTAACCTTAAAGTTATCCTTACATTGAAAAATTCCCGGGAAATTGTTTTAACAAGTTACTAATAAAATTGTATTTAACTCAATTTTACTTCAAGATATAAGAACAGTTCTGCTATAACAGACCAACTTCAATATCCATTATTTAAATACTTCCATAATATCCCTGATAAACCGAAGCGATCTGGATTCTATTTGTTCAATCAGGGAATCATCTTCCAGGTTGGGATTTTCTATCAACACATCATCCACAATTGAAAAACCTTCGGTTGTGCTTTGGGGTATATGATACTTGTTCCAATCGCTGTTTTTAAAAATCTCCCAGTATTTCTTCTGAATTTGTTTATTCTGTGCTGCAAGCCATATCTCAAAAACCGACTTTTGATAATTGTATACTATGGCAATTTTTAATTTCTGTTCTTTCAATTCCTTTGGTGTAAAAGGAAAATAAGTAATGGTATTGTCATCGTTATAAATGCTGCCCACATAATAATCTTCAAAGTAGTATTTGTTAAAATGACTCCGCAACGACTTCATAAAACTGTGTATTCCTTTATTTACCATAGCATTGCGATTCCCGGTGATGTTGGCTGAAGAATTGATCATCTGGTTTACATTTACTATTGTTATCTTATGGTTCAATCAAAAGGTTTTCTTAGGGTGTATGTATTTGAGAAGAATCCTTTCTTCCAGGTCATAATAATTTGCATAACCGATATATTTGCGACAATTTACAATATTTACTGAAATATTGCTTTCGCTAAACGGAAAATTTCAGTAACCATCCGCTTTCATAAACAAGGCATTGAATTCAATTTGCCTGGGTTGTTCATTTTCAAACAATGGGGTAGTTGTAACTGAAACCTCTATTTCCCATCTGTTCAATGATATTTTCCTGCCCTTGATAATCCCATCTTTAATCTGATAATCATTATGCCCCACCCAGGCTCCGAATTGCTGATAGAAGCAATTGACTTCCAGAATATCTTCATTGTTGAATTCAAAATAATCGACCTCCTTATTAACTGCAAAAGCAAGAATTTCACCCCATTCGTCATCAAACCTGTCATCACATTGAGCTCCTGTATGGTTATAATGAAATAGAATATGCTTTCCGTCTACGATCTCGTAATTATTTCTTTGATATTCTGTATCATAATTTACGTTTACTTCCTTTCCTGGAACCCAGACAGCGCGTATCGATTCAGGGTGACAGTTCCCATCAGACTCTTTATTACAGGCAGAGAGAACTGTAAGAATTATTAAACAGATTGATATGCAATTTTTCATCACCATTTTTAACTGATGATGAAATAATACAGACTCAGGTTGCGTCACCGATTGTTGTGTTGCAAAAAGGCCTCGGCTCATGAGGCATGAACCAATTAACTTTGATATTTCTGTACTGATTCAAATAGTCATAGATATCATTTAGTCAATCAAAAATAATTTTATTTATTTGCTCAGGCAACTTCAAAATAGAAAATCGTGTTATTAGAACTAAACAACCAAAATAAATGGAAATTGGAAGTCAAAGAAGTAATAAAACATTGTAAAACTGGAAATAAAGTTGCTCAGGGCATTTTGTTCAACACTCACTATAAACAGATGTACAATTTATCTATGCGCATTTTAGCTAATCATCATGATGTTGAAGATGTGTTGATCGATTCATTTACGAAGGTTTTTAATAATATTCAAAAATTTGAATACCGTGGAGATAATAGTCTGAATAAGTGGATTAAAACAATTGTTATCAACGAAACAATAAGATATGTAAATGCAAGAAATAAAGTTAAATACGATGATGATTTGCCAGAATACGAAACGAGTACAGCATTTGATTCTGATTTAAGTGATATTGATATTGAGCAGGTTTATTCTATAATTGAAACAATGCCCGCTGGTTATAGAATGGTATTTAACCTATTTGCAATAGAAGGTTATTCACATAAAGAAATATCTGAACTGTTAAATATTACAGAAAATACTTCAAAGTCTCAGTTGAGAAAAGCAAGAATTAATATTATTGAAAGAACTAGAAAAATCAAGGAAAATGGAAACTCATAAAATTGACTCTATTATAAAGAAAGCAATTAATGAATCTGAAAATCATTACGATTCAGAAGCTAATATTGCTAAAGAAAGAATATGGAACCATATTCAACTTCAAAAGCAAAATCAGTCAAAACAGT
>CAYTNC010000015.1:0-33120 GCA_964438935.1 uncultured Bacteroidales bacterium | reverse complement strand
CACCTGCTTTAGCCTGGTTGTGGCGTTTGGTATCTCCGCGGGGACACGCTAATCCTAGTATTGTGGGAGGAGACGGAATGGAGTCAGAGGGAGTGGGCTCATACTGGCCTTTTGCAGCTGGTAAAATGGTGACTCATGCTAATTTATTGCTGGAGCAGATCATTCAAACCCCACGTACCAAATACACCCTGGTTCCGAATCAGTATATCGGTGTTTGGAAAGTAGGATTCAAACCCCAGTTGATGATGCGCGAATATCTTACCCGCAGGGGCAATGCCAAGCTGCGGAGTGATCAGTATACGCCCGCCCGTTGCTCACTGCTGGGTTATGAGCTGAATTACCTGACCATTGAAGGGGCCAAAATACCATCGCGGTTTCTGCAGGTACACCGGCAGACCGAAGTGGGTACGGATGGTTATGATGCAGGAGCAAAGATATTATATGACTTTTTCATACGGGAGTTGCAAAAATACCTGACCCCTGAATTGTCAGCTACCGGACGCAAAATCATTGAAGCCTGCATGGCAGGCGCATCCATTGAGGAGTACAATGCCATCATTCCCATGAGCTACAAGTATTCATTTCTAACTGTTGAGGATTATGAGCATATGTTCGATGATGATCCCAACAACTGAATCCGGGGTTGATGTTTTTTTGATGCTGAACTCCGGCATACACCAGTAATCAGGTTTGTGCGAGGTGACCTGAACATTTGTTTTTCTGCCTAAGAATCATGTAGATCAGGAATAAAAATCGTATTTTTATTTTTGTTATGCTGATCAACGAACAGCTTTAACCTGTTCTAAAATTGATATGTTATGGCAGATTTTCACATCAATAAGGTACCTACATTTTCTCTGCTGCAGCATGAAACATGCAGTGAAATGGAGGCTAAGGTATTAAAGGCTTCTGAGAAAATCCCTGTTGGTATCCTGATACCAGCCCTGTATTCTGACTTATCGGGCGAGGCCATGAAAAATATCATCCGGGTTATTCAGGAAATCAGTTACGTCAGCAAGGTATATATTTCACTTGACCGGGCCGATTCCAGCGAATATGAAAACGCCCGGAAAATTGTGGCACCTCTTGGTAAAAGGGTATCTCTGGTTTGGAATGACAAGCCTGAAGTACTGTCTGTTATAGAACGCATTGAAAAACAGCTTCCTTTGGGGAGCCGGGGTAAAGGTAGGGCAGTTTGGACCGGTCTTGGATACATCATTGGTAAAGCCGAGGTTTCTGCCATAGCTTTTCATGATGCCGATATCATTACATACGACAGGGACTTTCTGACCCGCCTCATGTTCCCTCTCATGTACCTGCGGTTTCAGTTTGTGAAGGGATACTACGTGAGGTATGACAAGAAGCTTTTCGGCCGGGTGACACGTCTTTTTTACTTTCCCCTGGTGCGAACCCTGAAGGATATGTTTGGAAGTACTGATTTTCTCGATTATATGGGCGATTTCAGATACCCGCTGTCGGGAGAGTTTGCCACCTATACCAGCCAGGCGCGGATGATACAGTTCCCTTCGGATTGGGGCATTGAGGTGGGTTTACTGGGTGAAATTTTCCGGTTGGTTAGGGAATCCAGAATATGCCAGATTGAGCTGACAAGCCGTTATGACCACAAGCATCAGCATGTTGGTTCAGTCAATGAGAAAGGCCTTTATAAAATGGCTTCGGATATTGCCCGGACATTTTTTACCCATATGGCAAGCAACGGTGTAATGCTGAATTCCGAAATATTCCGCACCGTCAGGCTGACTTATCTGAAACATGCCCGCGAGATGGTTGGAATTTATGAATCATTGGCTGAGATGCACGATTCACGAATTTCATTTGATTTTCACGAAGAATTGAAAACAGTGGAAGTGTTTGCCAAAGCCATTGATTCAGGCGTAATTGACTTTTGCGACCAACACTTTGGGTCACCCCTGATACCCGACTGGAAAAGAGTTGAGTCGGCCATTGACGGTATTTTGAATGATCTGGTTACTGCCGTTGAGCTGTCCTGATTGTAGTTCATGATAAATCCAGGCTGACCTCCCTGGTTATTTTTTTTTTACTTCTTTCTTTACTATTTTTAACCGGTATTAAAAACTAGAACGCTTGAAGAAATTTGTCCTTTTTTTGGTTTTTGCACAGTTCATACTGTTCATCTCGCACCCGGTCTTATCTCAATTTCAGCCTGCAGAAGTTGTCCGTTCCCAGGAAAGGACCATCGTTAACGGTAAAGTGTATTATATTCATACTGTTCAAAAGAATCAAACGCTTTACTCCATTAGCAAAGCATATGGTGTAACTCAGGAAGAAATAAAGGCAGCCAATCCACAGGTTGACGTGATTAACCTCACCGAAGGAATTGCCATCAGGATACCCGAATCTGCAGGCAGTGTTGCAGTTGCTTATCCCGAAAACAAGAAGGATTTCTATGCGCACAAGGTCAAAAAAGGGCAAACCGTTTATTCGTTGTCAAAGAAATATGATGTACCGGAAACGGTGATTTACCATTATAATCAATGGGCAAAGGAAGGAATTAAACCCGACCAGACAATTTGGATACCCCGAAAGCCGGAAATGTTCGACATTTCTGAAAACACAAAGGGAAGTGACCTTTTTTATTTTTACATAGCCAAAGAAAAGGATACATTATTTTCCATTGCCCGGTCCTATGGTGTTGGTGTTGCTGATATTATCAATGCAAACCCTGAGCTGCGCAGTGGACTCAGAGCAGGGCAGGTACTGAAAATACCTAAAATTGTTCAACAACCGGAAGATATTGCTTCTCCAGTTGATACCCTGGTTACTCCAGAGCAACCTTGTGCTGCACCTGCCGGACCGGTAACCTATAAAGTAGCACTGATGCTTCCGTTTTTTGCCAATATTGTAATGGAAGAGCCAAAGGATACCCTTTCGGAAGAAGACACCTATATTTCCACGCATCGGCAGCAAGGTCTTAGGGGAGGCAACTTTGCAGAGTTCTATGAGGGTTTCATGCTTGCGCTGGATTCGGTTAAGAAAGCAGGTATGTCGGTTACCCTTCATGTATATGATACAGGACGCGATACGGTTAAGGTGAAAAAGATAGTTCGTGAATTGTCGCTTCTTCATCCCGATCTGATCATTGGTCCGGTGTTTTCCGAAGATGTCAGTATTGCCGGTCAGTTTGCCCGTTATGAGGCAATACAGCTGGTTTCACCACTGTCAACAAAACCCGAGCTGGTAAACAGCAATCCGAACATCATCCAGGTTGTGCCTTCAAAGCTACATGAAGGTTATGCGCTGGCTAATTACCTGAAGCTATTGAACAAGGGGCGTTTTATTCTGGTTAGAGGTACTGACAGCCTTTCTATGAAAAGCAGCTGGCGGTTCAAAAAGTATCTGCTGGAAAATACACCGGTGGATATTTCGGGTAAGCCTTTAGATTTTAAGGATTATGTTTTGAAGGACAGTTTGATGCGGGTTTTGCACAAAATTCTGAGTAAGGAGGAAGAAAATTATATTATAGTTTTTTCAGACCAGGAGCCCGATGTGAGCAAACTCGTTTCCAGGCTTTATTTGTTATCCGACGTTTACCCAATAAGGTTGGTTGGCATGCCTTCCTGGCAGGTTTGGAAATCCATTGACTGGATTCAGCTACATGGTTTGCAATTGCAGTTGATCTCTCCGTTTTATGTGGACTATTCAACACGTCAAACCCGGAATTTCCTGATGAAATCGCGTTTAAAACTGGGGTATGAGCCTTATGAAATCAAAAGTCAGGGTTATAATTTCACCATGCTGGGATATGATATCGGGTTATATTTTCTTTCAGCGCTGAAACAATATGGCAGGAACTTCAGCAATTGTATCAACCAGGTGGAAGCAGATCAACTGCTTACTAAATTTCTGTTTCAGAAAACGGGTTCAGGAGGATATGTCAATACGAATTTCAATATTATTCAATACGGTGAGGATTTTTCGGTTGAGAAGAAGGCAATATCTTCAGGAGAACTGATTGCCCCGCCGGTAAGTATTCCTGCTATACCTGTGAGTTCGCCCGATACCGCTTTGCCGGCGCTTCCAATTTTCCCTCCGGCCGAACAGTAAGCTCATATACCGAGAATTGCTGAAGCATTCTTACGAATGTGTTGAGTTGTTTTCCGCATGTTTCTTCATTTCGTTAATCCGTTTTATATAACGGTTCACGTCGAATTTGCGTTCACATCCAGCCCTGTTCATGAACCTGATCTTGCCAAATATTTCACGCTCTCCCCAGGCCCTGTCATGCACGCCTCCGATAGACCAGGCGCAACCGGCATATCCGTTCGGATCACGTCCGTCAAGCTGATACCTGTCGTTCAGGTATATTGCTGTGGTCAATGCTTCTTCATGGCTAACAGACCATTCCAGTATCTTCTTTGCCCAGTACATTCGCAGATAGCTGTGCATGTTCCCTGTTATTACCATCTGCAGCTGGGCTGCATTCCACAGGGTGTCATGAGTTTCAGCAAATTCAAACTGCTTTCTGCTGTATACATATTCCCTTTTGTCATGCCTGTGTTCGTCGAGAGTTTTCTTTGCCCACGGCCTGAACGCTCCTGCATTGTCATAATCCGGATTGTAGAAACAAAAATTGTCAGACAGCTCCCTGCGTATGATCAATTCATCCAGAAAAGCATCGGTATTTTCGTTCCGCGGCATATTTCTGATAATCTCCAGTGCCACCCGCTGGGCTGAAATATGCCCGAAATGAAGGTATGGAGAAAGGCCCGACAGGAATTTTTCATTGGGGTCGTTCCTCTTGTTTGCATAGCTATGAATAGGACCATTCAGAAATTTCTCCAATTGGGCAAAGGCTCCTTTTTCGCCCGCAACAAGCCATTCAACCGGCCTTACTAAATGATCTGTTTTAAGCGATATGGCCATGGCCTCCCAATTAATCCGTTGACGCTGAAATTTACCCTGCTGTTTTATCAGTGGAGGAAAGTCATCCAGGAATTCAGGGAGAAGCCTGCTTAGTTTTGGCCTCAGTGTATATGCTCCATACTCCTCCTTGCCCGATACCAGGTGACAGGGAACGATGTTGTGGGCATCCACCACGTCAATTCCGATATCGGTTTTGTCAGCAACCCTTTGTTGCCATTCGCGCTTGATTCTCAATGGATCAAAATCCATTACCATATAACCAATGTTGTGTTGCCGGATGAAACCGGGTAAGGTTGATTCCGGGTTGCCCTTCAGCACGCTGAAGGGAATATTGAGGGAGGTAAGCGCAACCTCCACTTTTTTCAATCCTTTGAGCATGAAATCGAATTGCCTCCAGGTTGCACCCAGGAAATCATCTGCCAGGTTGAATACCACCAAAATCTGCTGGTCATGGTTTTCAGCCAGTTCAACTGCCCATGTAAATGCCCAGTTGTCGCTGACACGCTGATCCCGGCTCATCCAATAAAGTATCGGCCCTTTTGAAGGATTCCCTCTTTTGAGGTTTCTGACTCTTTTAATGTTTACCACGGCATGAATTATTGAGATGACTGGCAGCTTCTTGATCCAGGTATATGTCGGCGCGTGTGCTTTGCCAGAATATACGGGCAGCAGGGTAGGCTTTTGCTGCTTCCTCCCTGTTTATAATTTTCGTAACCAGGGCGCTTTTTGAAGTGCCGGCTACCATGAAAATGATTCTTTTGGCATTCAAAAGCGTGTTTCCTGTAAGGGTGATCCTGGCTTGTTTGGTAACCGGATGAATGACTGCCTCGCAGATTCGGTTGGCCGTAAGCAGGTCGGTCCGGTCCGGAAAGATTGAGGCTGTATGCCCGTCCTCTCCAATACCCAGAAAGATGATGTCGAATTGTGGAATTGGTTCATCAGGGCTAACAACACTGCTTATTTCTGAGGAATAACGTTCCGCTTCCTGCGCCGGTTCGTTTTCTCCGTAAATCCGGTGGGTGTGAAATCCAAAAGTACCGATCCGGCTGAAAAGACTTCTGTTGGCCATGCCATAATTGCTGTCGCCATGATCCGGAGGTACACAGCGTTCATCGGCAAAGAAGAAATGCAGCCTGTCCCAATAGACAGGGTTTCTGTAATTACGCGAATCAGCAGCCAGTTGCCCGAAGAAAGATGCGGGTGTAGTTCCTCCTGACAGTGCAACGGATACAACCTGCTGCCTTGACGACAGGTCAGCCAATGCCCGGAGGAATTCCTCACTGAGACCTTCTGAAAGCTTTTCAATTGTTGGGAAACAACAAATCATGATTCACGTGTTGAGTTTTCTAGAGTTCGCAGTATATGCCATCATCTGAAAGGTTCTTGCAGGGGTACCGCCAGGTCATATTGGGTCCGCTGATCAGACCGTCAGCCTGAACTGGTCCCCATGTTCCGGCCGGGTACCCGAAAATCGGTATCTCCGGATTTTTTTCCCAGGCCATCAGTACCGGGTCTACAATTTTCCAAGCCTGTTCAATGGAATCACCCCGGGTAAACAGCGTGGAATCACCTTTCATGCAATCAATAAGCAAGCGCTGGTATGCATCGGGAATGTCCTTCTGCGACAAATCGGAATAGTGAAAATCCATATTTACTTCCTGCACCTTATAACCCGGCCCCGGCACCTTCATTCCGAATTTCAGCAAAATGCCTTCATCCGGTTGAATCCGGATGACCATCTGGTTATCTGAATTGGATAACCCCTCATTGAAACAGAATAGTTTGTGAGGAGTGGGTTTGAAATGAACAACTACTTCCGTTACCCGCGTAGGAAGATACTTTCCTGTGCGAATGTAAAAAGGAACGTCGCCCCATCGCCAGTTATCTATAAACAGGCTCAGTGCCACAAAGGTTTCGGTACGTGAATCGGGTGAAACAGCGGCTTCCTCGCGGTATGAATTCCTTTTTACACCTCGTATGGTTGATGCAGTATACTGCCCCCGAATCACCTGCTTGTTGATATTTTCAATATCAATTGGCCGGATGCACTGCAGCACCTTTAAAGTCTCATTGCGGATTGCCGTGGAATCAATCCGGGTAGGAGGCTCCATGGCAACCAGGGCAACAAGCTGCAACAGGTGATTCTGAACCATATCGCGCAAAGCTCCGGCTTTTTCGTAATATCCCCCGCGGTTTTCCACACCGAGGCTTTCTGCTGCAGTGATTTCTACATGATGGACATAATTCCTGTTCCACAGCGGCTCGAAAATGCCATTGGAAAACCGGGTGACCATCACATTCTGCACGGTTTCTTTTCCCAGGTAATGGTCGATCCTGTATATATTTTCTTCGCCAAAAGCATCCAGCAGGATCCTGTTCAATTGTCTTGCCGTTGATAAATCATACCCGAAAGGCTTTTCAACAATAATGCGGCGCCAACCTGCTGCATTTTTACTCAATCCAATTTTATTAAGGCCTTGTATAACAATGTCATACAAAACAGGCGGGGTGGCCAGGTAGAATGTGATGTTTCCGTCAAGCTTTTCCTTATCATTGATTTCGTCAATGCTCTTTTTTAGACTTATAATATCGTTTGTTTCGATGGATGAATAATGCAGCAATTGCAGAAATGAGGAAATGTTATCTTTTTCTTCATTGTGGAGGCTTAACAGTTCCGTCATCATAATCTCCCTGAAATGAGATGAGTTTGATGTAGTGCGGCCGACCCCAAGAATAGCATATCGGGGAGGCAGCAACTTCTGCCTGTATAGTTTATATAAAGCCGGTATTAATTTTCGTTTGGTAAGATCTCCCGACGCGCCAAAAATAACAAGAAGCTGGTTTTCCAATACTTTCATAAGAAACTTATTAAATCTATTATAAAAATACCAAAAATTATTGTTAATTATGCGGTATATGTTATGCGTTCCACTGATATGAGAATATTTTCAGGCATCGGTTTGTTGTTCTGTCTTCTGATAGCTTTCCCTGGTTATTCGCAACAGGTACAGACTGATTACAATGGTATTTCTGATAAGGATGAGCAGTTAATCATCAGTGTTGATAGGGGAGATACAACTGCTGTGCTGAAGCTTATTGCCAGCGGTGCCTCTGTTAATGCAACCACTTTTGAAGGCGTTACCGCGCTGATGTATGCGGCACAAGGTGGCTATACCAATCTGGTCAGGATATTGATAGGGCACGGTGCCAATGTGAACATGAAGCCGTATAACGGCCAATCTGCTCTGATATCGGCAATCAGAGGAGGCCATTTACCAACCGTGGAATATTTGATCCGGCACGGGGCTGACATCAATCTCGCGGATAATGACCGGGTTACACCGCTTATGCATGCCATAGCAGCTGATAGTTTTTATATTCCGGATATCTTGCTTTATTACGGAGCTGACATCCATTCCAGGGACAAAAATGGTAGAGATGCATTGATGCTGGCCTCACAGTATGGAAATTACGAAATTGTTTTCTCCCTGTTGGAAAGAGGAAGTGATCTCAATACGGCTGATTCCGACGGCAACACGCCTCTTCATTATGCCACAACTGCCGGGAATACGGATGTGATGGAATTGCTGATTGTTAACGAAGCACGGCTGGAAAGTAAAAATTCCGAAGGCTATACCCCGCTGGCAGTAGCTGTGACCATGGGTAATTACGATGCTGCCCGGTTGCTGATCGGGTATGGGGCTGATGTGAACAGTTCAGTCAGCCCTTCGGTAAACGTGTTGAACCTGGCGCAGAATTCCCGGAACGAATCCCTGGTTGCGTTGCTTAAGAATCACGAGGCAATTGGTATTCATCGCCCCGGAGTGAACAGGTTTAGCTTTGGTTCAGGATATTCTTTTAACAAGGATGACTCAAGGCTTGACTTTTCATTGGGTATGGATGAACAGAAATACAGGCTGATGACACGCATTGGTTTTGGATTCCGGCCAAAAGCAGTTCAGGTACTCGTAGAGGAAAATGAAAATGAATACTACCAGTTTTGGGAAAAAAGATCTTGTCTTTACCTTACTCTTGAAAAAGCTTTTTTTGTTCAACATTTTGGCAAAGGCTTTTCCACCGGTGCTTTTGCAGGGCTGGGCGGAATGCTGACTTTTGGCTCATACAATGGCTCAAACCAGAACCCCGACACAAAAATGCTGATCAATCCCAAAATCGGGTGCCTGTTCGAGTACTCTTTTGTCAGGTTGAAGTTCAGCTATGAGTACCTGAATCTGAAGCTTGAAGAGTACCCGACCAGTTGGGTCAATATTTCACTTGAGTTTTTATTTAACAGGCAGAAGCGTGGAAGCGGAATTCCTAATCTGAACTGGCTCTAATTACTAATTATATGCGACTTACCCTGGCTGTTCTCTCTCTGCTGATACTTACCGGATCGTGTGACGAAAAGATTTACACGGATGATGTGGACTGCGCTGAATGCTATACCGAGAAGCCTCAGCAAGCCGATTTGATTATTGACCTGACTATTAGTAACCGGTTCGGCAATGTTGTTGTTAACGTTTATGAGGGAGAAGTTGAAGATAACCAGATTGTATTAACGGATACGGTAGATTATACGCCTTTTTATGCGTATGTAAAGGTTGATAAAAAGTATGCCGTTAGGGCCGAATACAGTAAAGGTACAAAAACGCTTTATGTGGTTAACAGAACCAAATTAAAGGTAATGTCTGTAAGTGCTGCCTGTGAAGATGCTTGCTATATAATTGAAGGTGAGGCGGTAAATAACACCATTAAAAAAGAATTTCTTGATTTCTGATACTCACTGCATCATTACAATATCTACCGTTGAATAACCGGGTTTCTTGTCTTTGTACTTGATCAGAATATCGTAAAAAGCAGTTTTGCCACAAACAAATCCAACTGCTTCAAAATATTTCTCTCCAACAGAATTGGTAAGTACCAGGTTGTCGGCGTCAAGAAGTTCAATTACAGCTTTACCTGCAAAATTCTCACGGTTGTTGATTATTTTGAATTTATAGGTGGTTCCCTTATTCAGCTTTATGGTCATGAAATATTCGTTTTCATAATCTTTATCACTAACCTGGGCGAGTTTAAACTCAATTTGTTTGACAAAAATTTCTTTTTGTTGCGCACAAATCTTGCCTGATCCGATTGACAAAACTGCAATTAAAATGAATAACTGCCTCATGATCTGTATAATTAAAATTCAAAATTAACTAAAGATAGATATCAAAACTACTTTGTTTTAAAAACTAATTAACAGGCTTAAGAGATAACCAGTCGAAATCGCTGTCGAGCATAACCAATTTCGCGTTTTCAGAAACTCTGTTGGTTTCCGATTTGGAAAGCCTCATAATTGTTTTCTCCAGCTTTGATTTGTAATATTTTTGGGTAAGCCCTTTACAGGCTGTTTTGCCATTTCTCATATAAAACAAAGCCTTAACCTGGCTTTTTTCGTCAGTGCTTTTCAGGCTCTGCTCAAGAGCTGTAAGCCTGTTCCAGGGTTTGGCGACTGACTGCCACCATTTTTTAGCTTTTTCAATACTTAATGTGCGAATCAGCTTTCTTTTTCCGCTCTCATCCAGCTTGTCGGCATTGTTGCGATTTGTTTGAATAACATAGTAATCAGGAAAATTTTTGCTGATGAAACCAATGAGTTCATCGGCAGGCAGGTGTATGCCAGAGAAGCCAAAATTATTGAAAGTAAGTTCTTCCAGCAGCCAACCCGCACGAACACAAATATTATCAATATCATAGTCAATAATCTGGCCATGCCCGTAATACTTTTCAGCACCGGGGAAAATTAAGTCGCCTGTGTTCTCAAGCTTATTCACCCGGCAATCGTCCATAATCTTAAGTAGTTCGGGTATGGCCTCAGCGCCCAAATTTTCGATTTTCTCTTTGGCTACAAAAACCAACGGCCAGTCGTTCGACAGAAAATCATCCATGAGTTGCTTAATGGGTTCCCCTTTGACGTTGCCGAATAAGTTTTGTGCCAGCAGGCATACCATCAGGAATAGAACTGATTTTTTCATAATTAACCGATTCTTAGGTTTTAATTATTCTGATAATACGAAAAATGTAATAAAGGGTTTATTTATTGCTGAATATTCATATAGTCATCAGGTTTATCAGGTTATTGAATCTTGCTACCTAACAAAAAGGCATTATATTAGCAAAGTTTAAGAAGTGGAATTCATGCGCCAGATCAATTGGGGAATTATCGGATGTGGTAGTGTTACAGAAATGAAAAGTGGCCCTGCCTTTAACAAGGTACAAGGATCACAGGTGCTTGCAGTGATGAGGCGCAATGTGGAAAAAGCCGAAGATTACGCTGTAAGGCACCGGATTCCTTCCTGGTATGATAGTGCGGATGAATTGATCGAAGACCCTGACATTAATGCAGTATATATAGCCACACCACCTTCCAGTCATGCCGAATATGCCATTCGTGCCCTGGAAAAAGGAAAGGCGGTTTACGTGGAAAAGCCCATGGCGGCTAACTACAGCGATTGTTTGAGACTGTATAACACATCACTTCAAACTGGTATGCCGCTTTACGTGGCATATTACCGCAGGTACCTTCCTTATTTTATTAAAGTGAAGGAAATTATTGAAGGAAATTTATTGGGCGATCTACTCTATGTTCAGGTGGATTTTCATGTTGCACCGCGACCCGAAGATTTTAACCCGGAGTCATTGCCCTGGCGTTTGAAACCTGAAGTTTCAGGTGGCGGTTATTTTTACGATCTGGGCTGTCACCAGCTTGACCTGTTTGAATGGTTTTTCGGGAAGCCTGTTGAAATTTCAGGAAGAGGGTTAAACAGACGCGGTCTCTATAAAGCAGAAGACCTGGTTTTCGCAACAATTTTATATGAGTCAGGTGCGGTTGTTACAGGTCAATGGTGCTTTGCTGCACGCGAAAATGAGCACAAGGATTTAATAACTGTTTTTGGAACTGAAGGCAGACTCGAGTTTTCAACTTTTGATTTTACCCCAATCAGGCATTTCACCAAGGGGGGGACACAGGAATATCTGCCTCCGAATCCTGAAAACATACAATATTGGTTTATAAAAAACATGGTTGAGGACCTTCAGCGCGAAAAGCAAACGGACACCAATGGTGAAAGTGCGGTAAGAACCAACCTGACAATGGACAAAATATTGGAAAAAACCGGATTATGAAAATAGTAGCAGATGATAAGATTCCATTTTTAAAAGGTGTTCTGGAACCTTTTGCCGATGTCGTGTACGTACCCGGAAAGGCTATCTCGCGGGAATATCTGTTGGATGCAGATGCCCTGCTGACCCGTACCCGCACCAGGTGCAATAAAAGCTTGCTCGAAAATACCCCGGTGAAGTTTATAGGTACCGCAACAATCGGATTTGATCACATAGATACAGCATGGTGTGAGCATAACGGAATTGTATGGAAGAATGCCCCGGGCTGCAATGCATCATCGGTGAATCAGTATATTGCCTCGGCACTCGTGAATCTTTCACGGATACATGGGTTTAATCTGAAAAACAAAACGTTGGGAGTCGTAGGCGCAGGCCATGTAGGGAGCAGGGTGGTGCATACTGCCGAGCAAATTGGCATGCGGGTATACCGGTGCGATCCCCCCAGGGTCAGAGACCAGGGCGCCTGCGGGTTTATTTCGCTTGAGGGAATCATCAGGGAATGTGATATCATTACCTTTCATGTGCCATTGAATAAAACGGGAATCGATAAAACCTACCACATGATCAATGATGAATTGCTCGGCCACGTTAACCCGGGAACTATTATTATCAATACATCACGCGGGGAGGTTGCCGATGGCGATGCTCTAAAAAAGGCGATCAGAGATAAAACTATTGGAGGTTTGGTGCTGGATGTATGGGAAAATGAGCCCGACATTGACCTTGCTCTGCTCGAACTTTGCGATATAGCCACACCGCATATAGCGGGTTATTCGGCTGACGGAAAGGCCCGGGGAACTGCCATGATTATTGATGAATTGAGCAGACACTTTGATCTGGGAATTACCGGGTGGGAGCCCAATCATATTCCGGAACCTGCTAATTCAGAAATCAGGATCAATTGCCAGGGAATGCCGGAGGAGGACATACTAAAGACAGCTCTGCTGAGTACTTATGATGTACTGGAAGATGATCAGAAACTGCGCATGAACCCGGCAGACTTTGAACAGCTCCGGGGTGATTATCCCCCGCGAAGAGAGTTCAAAGCCTTTGCACTTGCTCTCGACAAGGGAACAGATGAAATCAAACACACCTGTCGCAATCTCGGATTTAACGTATTATAGAAACCTTAAATTACATAAAATGAATTCATTAGCGGATATTGGCCTGATCGGACTGGCAGTTATGGGTGAAAACCTGGTGCTGAATATGGAAAGCAAAGGCTTTACAGTTGCCGTTTACAACCGTTCAGTAGAAAAAGTTGATAAGTTTGTACAGGGCAGGGGCAAGGGAAAGAATTTTATTGGTGCCCACAGCATGGAGGAATTTGTAAAATCTATCAAACGACCCCGTAAGGTAATGATGCTGGTTAAGGCCGGTAATCCTGTTGACGAACTCATTGAGCAGATTCTGCCCCACCTGGAACCCGGAGACATTGTCATTGACGGAGGCAACTCCCATTTTCCCGATACAATAAGGCGCTCAGCTTATGTGGAGAGTAAGGGATTCTTATACATTGGCACAGGCGTTTCGGGCGGTGAGGAAGGTGCATTAACCGGCCCGTCCATTATGCCGGGCGGATCAACTAAGGCATGGGAACACGTAAAACCTGTTTTTCAGGCTATTTCGGCCAAGGTGGATAATGGCACTCCTTGCTGCGATTGGGTTGGAGAAAATGGTGCCGGTCATTTTGTAAAGATGGTGCACAACGGCATTGAATATGGCGACATGCAGCTTATTAATGAGGCTTATCACATCATGAAGGATATTGCAGGCCTCAATTGCGATGAAATGCACCAGATTTTTGCCGAGTGGAACAAAGGGGAACTGGACAGCTACCTGATTGAAATTACCAGGGACATTCTTGCCTACAAAGACGAAGACGGCAAACCACTCGTTGAGAAAATTCTGGATACCGCAGGCCAAAAGGGAACCGGAAAGTGGACAGGCATTGAAGCTCTTAACCTGGGAATTCCACTCACGCTGATTGTTGAGGCTGTATTTGCCCGTTCATTGTCGTCATTTAAAGATGAGCGCGTGAAAGCTTCAAAAATACTTACACGCACTGCACCAGCATTTAAAGGAGACAAAAAAGTGCTGGTCAATGACATCAGAAACGCCTTGTATGCTGCCAAAATTGTTTCCTATGCTCAGGGATACTCATTGATGCGGGGTGCTGCGCAGGATTATAGCTGGAATCTGAATTATGGTGGCATTGCCCTGATGTGGCGTGGAGGATGCATCATCCGGTCAGCATTCCTGGGTAAAATAAAGGAAGCTTTTGATCGTAACATGAAATTGGAAAACCTGCTCCTGGATCCTTACTTTACCGATACGGTTTTGAAGGCTCAGGAAGGATGGCGGCGCGTTGTATCCATTGCTGTTGAGCAGGGCATTCCTGTGCCGGCCATGTCATCTGCACTTGCCTATTTTGACGGATACAGGTCGGAACGCCTTCCTGCAAACCTGCTTCAGGCACAGCGTGATTACTTTGGTGCCCATACTTATGAACGTGTTGACAAACCCAGGGGTGAATTCTTCCACACCAACTGGACCGGCAGGGGAGGTGACACCGCTTCTTCAACTTATAACGCCTAGCGTTCAGGTCAGACCGGTATCAATTAAAAAGAGGTTGTTTCATTGCGAAACAACCTCTTTTTTGTGGAGCTGCCGGGGGTCGAACCCGGGTCCAAACAAGCCGCCCATAAGCTTTCTACATGCATATTCCGATGTTGATTTTCGTATACAGACTGGCAACGGACGGCCTATCTGCATCTTATCCCCATGTTTTCTTATCCGGTTTCAGAGGTGTTAACCGGACCAGCCCTACCTTTTAAATGCCCCTTGATCCAACGCTGTAAAGCATAGCTTTGGAGGAACAGCTCGACCCAACACCTAGTGAAGGGAATGTGTTTGTTTTGCAACAGACACAGCCTGAATCTACTAAACTTCGATTAGGCAGCGAGCGCGTAATTAGCTTCGCCTTTTAATTGTTTGCACTGCAGTTTAACGGGATGCCATGCGGAGCCCGGCATGCTTACCTACCTGCTAACTTGCTGTCAAAGCCAAAACAGCCCCATAAATTAAAGAACTTGTCTGCAAAGATACAAAAATCATTCCATAATGTAAGGCTGACCCTCCGGGTTTGTCTGTGTGATGAAATTATTTTTTAGGTCAGGGTAGGGTTATATGACCATCTGCTGTCGTTTGATAAACCAAATACAAACAAAATGAAAAACAATTTACAAGTAATTCTCATTGCCTTAGCCATTTGGCTGTTACACGTTGGTGCCTATGCAAACAGTCCCAAATTGCATGATTCTTCGGCTGAATTCACATCATATGAGGACGTCTCCGATACCACATATTGGAAATCTGATGGTTATGGTTATTTGTTGGGGTTATCCGGGAATGTTGCAACTCTTTATGATATTACCTCCATCAGCCTGGTAAAATGTGTTGAATACCAGATATCTGAGGGCTATATTTATTATGATGAAGTACCATTTGGGTTGATAACCATGGAAGCAGATGAAATTTTTGTCGACGTTGGTCAGCAATATACCTTTAAGAGATGGGATGATGCACGGGCCGTAATTAATGATTTACCTGTACGTGATGTAACTTCAAATCCGGTAACAAACTTTGACGTTTTCTGGCAGACCTTTGAAGAGCATTGTATCTTATTTGAACTCACCGGTGTGGATTGGAAAGCTACATACCAGACATACCGGCCTATGGTAAATGAAAACACTTCTGATGCAGCGCTTTTTGAGATCTTATCTGACATGATTGAACCCTTAAAGGATGGCCATACATCGGTTGAAATTCCGGGTTCAGAATACAGTTATAGTCCCGGTCCTGAATATGAAGCTTTCTGGATGGATGATGCAGGCAAAATGATTGAAAACATCATAGGATACCTGAATCCCGAAGAAATTTCCGCGGCAGCAGATGGAAGAATAATCTGTGGAAAAATAAACGAGCAAATTGGTTACCTGAATATCACTTCCATGGATGACCTGACAGTAGGTTCTGAGGCTGACAATGTGGAGTTGGTGAAACACGTGATGGATTCTCTTCTGCTGGCCTGGAGTGATTGCAAAGGTATTATTGTGGATATCCGCTTAAACGGAGGTGGTTATGATGTGGTGTCAAATGCCATAGCCGGATATTTCACTGACAGTAAAAAACTGGGTTATACAAAATACATTAGAAACGGTAACTATGATGAATTTTCGGATCCGCGGCCATTTTATATTGAACCTGCAGAAGCAGGCTTCTTTGACATGCCCGTTTATTTGCTCACAAGCAATTTTACCGCCAGTGCTTCTGATGTATTTGCCATGGTTATGAGTGATTTTCCTCAGGTAACTCTTGTGGGGGAGCACACCTATGGTATATTTTCCGACAGGCTCGATAAGTTCTTACCTAACGGATGGACATTCAGCCTATCCAATGAAAAATACCTTTCAGCTGATAACGTAAACCACGAACAGCAGGGTATTACTCCTGATATAAACATCAGTATGGATGAAGAAGCTTTTAACTCAGGAGTTGATAACGTATTGGAATATGCCTCAAGTGAAATAGCAAAGCTTTATTCCCATACCGCAGAAAAAATTAGTGAAGGGGCAACGGTCAGAAGTTATCCCAATCCTTTTACGGACAAGGTGATCATTGAGGTTGGTTCTGCAGATCCCTTGTCGGATGTAATTGTTTATTCCCTTGCCGGAGAAAAGATTGCCGAATTTTCAAACCTGAATAATCATGTATTTGAATGGAAAGCACCATCGCTTCAACCCGGGATGTACATTTGTTATGTTAAATCAGGGAACAGAATGCAAACACTAAAAATAGTCAAGAAGTAAGGGTAAATTCATATATGCATCAAATCTATTGGCAAACTGAGGAATCAAAGCTTGACAACGTTTTTTGAACTTACATCGATGCCTGTTTCAGTGCTGTAATCATGGATGAGGGATCGTCTGCCCTGAATATTGTTGTGCCGGCAACCAACATATTCACGCCTGCATTGTAAAGCATTCCTGCGTTACTCAGGTCAACTCCTCCGTCCACTTCAATCAAAGCCCGGGAACCTGATTTCTTAATCAACTCCCGGGTTTTTCTTACCTTATCATAGGTGGCAGACATGAATGTTTGACCGCCAAACCCCGGGTTAACCGACATGATCAAAACAAGATCAATGATTGAAATGACATTTTCAAGACTTTCAACCGGGGTGTCAGGTTTCAGCGAAACGCCTGCCTGAATTCCCAGGGAGCGGATTTTTTGAACAGTAGTAAGCGGATCGGTGCAGGCTTCCATATGTATGGTGATGTTGTTGGCACCGGCTTCGAAAAATGCTTCGATATAATGATCCGGGTTTGTGATCATCAGGTGCACGTCCAGGGGTTTCCGGGCAATGCTTTTAACGGCTTTAACAACAGGAATACCAAAGGAAATGTTTGGAACAAATACGCCATCCATAATATCCAGGTGAATCCAGTCGGCCTGGCTGGTATTAACCATTTCAACATCACGCCCAAGGTTGGTGAAATCAGCGGCAAGCAAAGAAGGGGCTACAAATCGGCTCATATTTCTGGTGAAAATCTTTGCTGCAAAAGTAAAAAACTTTCACCTCTTTTATATGCATACAGGGTTGAGTAATTGAAATTACCCCAAATAAGACTTCAGCAATTTGCATCGGGTGGCGTTCTTCAGGCGCTTGATGGCCTTTTCTTTTATCTGCCTCACCCGTTCACGGGTAAGGTTGAATTCCTGTCCGATCTCTTCCAGTGTATACTGATATTTGCTGTTCAACCCGAAGTATAATCTCAGGATGTTTGCTTCGCGGTAGGTAAGTATGGAGAGCACCCGTTCAATTTCTCTTCGCAGGGAATCGGTGAGCAGGCCCTTATCGGGACTGGGAGTGTCTTTACTCAGCAAAACATCATACAGGGTGCTGTCTTCATCATCTTTTATGGGAGCATCCATGGATATATGGCGTCCTGCACTTTTCATGGCAATTTTAACATCATCAGAAGCCATATCGAGTATGTCTGCAATTTCCTGTACCGATGGTTCCCGTTCATACAATTGTTCCAGATCAGAAAATGCCTTGTTGATCCGGTTGATGGATCCGATTTTGTTGAGGGGCAATCTGACAATCCGGGCTTGCTCAGCAAGTGCCTGCAAAATGGACTGTCTGATCCACCAAACGGCATAAGAAATGAATTTAAAACCGCGGGTTTCATCAAAACGCTGGGCTGCTTTTATCAGGCCTACATTCCCTTCGTTGATCAGGTCGGGCAGGCTGAGACCCTGGTTCTGATATTGTTTTGACACAGAAACCACAAATCTGAGATTGGCTCTGATAAGTTTATCAAGGGCTTTTTCATCACCGTTTTTTATCCTGCGCGCCAATTCAACTTCTTCTTCGGTAGAAATAAGTTCGACCTTGCCAATCTCATGCAGGTACTTATCAAGTGAGGGTGTTTCACGATTGGTAACCTGCTTGACAATTTTCAATTGCCTCATGGCGATAGAGTTTATTTATATAAATTCTTACGGAAACACTAAAGCAAAAAGAACATGAAAGAATGCCGGTTACTTATAAACAGAACGTCAGTTAGTGGGTTGCACGGAACAGCAACTGAAATTGGACATTACGCCATACTAACTATATAAAGGTACATATTTTTATCATCTGTTGTTATGGAAAAAAAATATCTTTTCTTTTGGTATTTGTTTTGAATTACGTAATATTGCATCAGAATTCCCAGGCAATATACCGTCTTTTTTATTTTCATCCTATTCCCATATCACGAGAATACCCTAACCAAGCGTAATCTTTCATATTGATACCAATTGTAATTGTATAAATAAATCACATCAAATTTTATGTACGATATTTTAGAGCTTAACAAAAAGCTTCTTCCTGAACTTAAAGAAATTGCAAAACAGTTAGATGTAAAAAAAGCCGACGTGTTAAGAAAACAGGATCTGATCTATAAAATTTTGGATCAACAGGCCGTAATGGCAACCGAATCCAAAAGACCGGAAAACAGGCCGGAAAACTCACAAATGTATAATCATAAGAGAAGGGGACGCCGGCCACGTGTTCCGGAGAACGAAAGAGTTGAAGCGGTTAACGAGGCCCCAAAGAATCCCGACCAGGATGTTTTCCCCGAGCCTGAGGCTGTTGTTTTAAAGCAGGATCAGGTTGAAACTGCAAGCCCTGAAATAAATCCGGACATGCCGTTGCAGGAAAAACCCAAAGGTGGCTTTTTCAGCAGAGCATTTGACAGTAAAAGACCGCCTAACGATTTCAGGAAAAAAAAGGAATTCAAAAGATTTAACGATAAGGACAACAACAGGCCGAGAGAAGATTTTTTTGAAAATCCAAACAACAAAACCGACGAGTTTAAACCAATAAAAGATACTGACTTCGATGAGCTGGTTCCTTCGGAAATAGAAGCAGTAGAAGTTTTACCCGGCGAATTGGACATTGAAAGAGAAAATGTGGTTGTACCACCTCCTCAGCCTGAAGTCAAACCCAGGTATGAACAACCTCATAAAGCACCATTTGAGCGCAAACCTGTTCAGGAGAAACCTACTGAATTTGACGGAATCATCACCTGCCAGGGAGTCCTTGAAATCATGCCCGACGGATATGGCTTTTTACGTTCATCGGATTACAATTATCTGAATTCACCTGACGACATATACGTTTCACAATCACAAATCAAATTGTTCGGGCTGAAAACCGGCGATACGGTAACAGGTACCATCAGGCCTCCCAAAGAGGGTGAAAAGTACTTTCCCCTGATCAAGGTTATTGAAATCAACGGGAGAAATCCTGACTATATCCGTGACAGGGTGCCTTTTGATTATCTGACACCACTTTTCCCAAATGAGAAATTCACCCTGATTAAGCCCGGTGAACGAACCAATCTTTCTGTCCGTGTTGTGGATATGTTTTCACCAATAGGCAAGGGCCAGCGTGGCTTGATTGTGGCCCAGCCAAAAACAGGTAAAACCATTCTGCTTCAGGATATAGCCAATGCAATTGCTGCCAATCACCCCGAGGTATATTTGATTATCCTGCTGATCGACGAACGGCCTGAGGAGGTAACTGAGATGGCCAGAAATGTCAGAGGCGAAGTGGTTTCATCTACCTTTGATGAACCGGCTGAACGGCACGTACGGGTTGCCAATATTGTAATTGAAAAAGCTAAAAGGCTTGTGGAATGTGGGCATGATGTGGTCATTCTGCTTGATTCTATTACCCGCCTGGCCCGCGCCTTCAATACCATAGCACCGGCATCAGGCAAGGTATTATCCGGTGGCGTTGATGCAAATGCCCTGCAGAAACCGAAACGATTTTTTGGAGCAGCCAGGAATATTGAAAACGGCGGTTCACTCACCATCATTGCCACGGCACTTACCGATACCGGATCAAAAATGGATGATGTCATCTTTGAAGAATTCAAAGGTACAGGAAATATGGAACTTCAACTTGACCGGAAGCTTTCCAACCGTAGAGTTTACCCGTCTATTGACATCACAGCCTCAAGTACCCGAAGGGAAGATCTGCTACTCGACAAGAATTTCCTGAACAAAATATGGGTGTTGAGAAAATACCTGACTGATATGAATTCTGTTGAAGCCATGGAGTTCCTTCGTGAAAGGCTTGCCAAATCGGAATCCAATGAAGAGTTCCTGCTCTCTATGAATGGCGAATAAATCATTTATTAAAAAAAGTGCAGGATTTACCTGCACTTTTTGTTTTTTCCCCGTATAAGCTACCCGCTGACAAACCAAAACGTGCTTTATTTATAATGAAAATGAATAAAGCTGCTATTGTGAAAACAAGAGCAGAATACAAGCAATTTGTTGTATTTTTGTATTTTCTTTTAAAATTCTATCATAATATATTAATAATAAGCGAGTTAAGATGAGTACAAAGAAAAATTTTGTAACCTGTGATGGTAATTATGCTGCCGCTCATGTAGCCTATATGTTCAGTGAAGTTGCAGCAATTTATCCCATTACCCCTTCTTCAACAATGGCAGAATATGTTGACGAATGGGCAGCAAACGGAAAGAAGAATATTTTTGGAGATGAGGTGAGGGTGATTGAAATGCAATCTGAAGCAGGAGCTGCAGGAGCATTACATGGTTCGCTCCAGGCGGGCTCACTAACTTCAACTTATACTTGTTCACAGGGTTTGTTGTTGATGATTCCCAATATGTACAAAATAGCCGGTGAATTGCTTCCCGCTGTATTTCATGTTTCAGCCCGGGCTTTGGCTGCACAGGCGTTATCTATTTTTGGTGATCACAGCGATGTAATGAGTACCAGACAAACCGGATTTGCCATGTTGGCTACCAGCAGTGTTCAGGAAGTTATGGACCTTGGTGCCGTGGCGCATCTGACAGCTATAAAGTCAAGAGTGCCTTTCCTTCATTTTTTTGATGGTTTTAGAACCTCCCATGAAATACAGAAGGTTGAAGTACCTGAAATGGATGACCTGGCCAAGTTGGTTGACTACAATGCGCTTCAGGCATTCAGAGACAGGGCATTGAATCCCGATCATCCTGTACAACGTGGTACCGCACAAAATCCTGATATTTATTTCCAGAGCAGGGAAGCGGCCAATCCTTTCTACAACGTATTGCCCGATATGGTTGAGCAGTATATGCAGGAAATTTCTAAGCTTACAGGCCGTGATTATGCTCCATTTTGCTATTATGGCGCACCTGATGCTGAAGAAATTATAATTGCCATGGGTTCTGTTACTGAAACTGCCCGTGAAGTTATGGAGCATTTGAATGCAAAGGGTTCCAAGCTTGGAGTGGTTGTGGTACACTTATATCGCCCATTCTCTGCAAAACATTTTTTGAAAGTGATTCCGAAAACAGTTAAGAAAATAACCGTACTCGATAGGACCAAAGAACCTGGTGCAAATGGCGATCCTTTGTACATGGATGTGAAAGAAATACTCTATGGTAAGCCAAATGCACCGCTTGTTATTGGTGGACGTTACGGCCTGAGTTCAAAAGATACAACGCCAATTCAAATTATTACCGTATTTGAGAATATGGCATCTAAAGAACCCAAAATGCACTTCACTATTGGTATAACTGATGATGTGACAAATATGTCACTTCCTGTTAAACCCGATATCAGCATTTCTGATAAAGGTACTTTTGAAGGTAAATTTTATGGGTTAGGATCGGATGGAACTGTTAGTGCAAACAAAAACTCCATCAAAATCATTGGCGATTCTACTGATAAATATGCTCAGGCATATTTTGCCTACGATTCAAAGAAATCAGGCGGCGTTACTGTTTCTCACCTTAGGTTTGGTGACAAACCCATTCGCTCACCTTATCTGGTATGTACTCCCGATTTTGTTGCATGCCACGTGCCTTCCTACCTCGTTAAATATGATATGTTAAGAGGTATCAAAAAGGGTGGAACATTCCTGCTGAATAGCATATGGGATGCTGAAGAAGTGAAAACAAAACTGCCTGATCATATTAAAAAAAGCCTTGCAGTTAACAACATTAATTTTTATATCATCAATGCAACTAAGATTGCCGCTGAAATAGGTTTGGGTAACCGCACCAATTCCATTATGCAGTCAGCATTCTTTAAAATTGCCAATGTAATTCCGTTTGAAACGGCTCTATCCCAGATGAAAAAAGCCATTATTAAAACTTTTGGCAGAAAGGGTGAGGAAATTGTTAATATGAACATTACGGCAATAAGCAAGGGCGCCGAAGTTGAAAAAGTAGAAATTCCCTCGGAATGGGCCAATATTGAAATCAAACCCAAAAAGGATACACGCGATATTCCCGATTTCGTAAAGAATATAGCAGAACCAATGAACAACCTGCTCGGCGATGATTTGAAAGTTAGCGCCTTTGTGGGTCGTGAAGATGGTACTTTCCCTTCCGGTTTGACCAAATATGAAAAACGTGGAATAGCAGTCAACGTACCTGAATGGCAGGCAGCAAATTGCATTCAATGTAACCAGTGCTCATTTGTATGCCCCCATGCAGCTATCAGACCATTCCTTCTGGATGAAAATGAAATGAAGGGTGTTCCGGCAAATACTGTTACAAATAAATTAAATGGTAAAGGCCTGGAAGCTTATCAGTTCAAGATACAGGTAAGCCCCCTCGATTGTACCGGTTGTGGCGTATGTGCCGATAACTGTCCTGCTAAAGTGAAAGCACTTGTTATGAAACCCCTGGAAACACAATCGGCTGAAATTGGTCGTTGGGATTATATGGCAAATAAGGTAGTTAACAAAGCTCATTTGTTCGAGATTGATAAATCGATCAAGAATAGTCAGTTTGCTCAACCATTATTTGAGTTCTCTGGTGCCTGTGGCGGATGTGGTGAAACACCTTATATTAAATTAATTACTCAGTTGTTTGGCGACCGCATGATCGTTACCAATGCAACAGGCTGTTCTTCAATTTATGGCGGATCAGCTCCTTCAACTCCTTATTGTACAAACAAGGAAGGTAAAGGACCGGCCTGGGCCAATTCACTTTTTGAAGACAACGCTGAATATGGTCTTGGTGTAGCATCCGGTGTTGAGAAATTGCGCGACAGGGTAGCCCGGAAAATGAAGGAATGTATTGAAAACAATCCGGGATTATCTGCTCCTACAATTGAAGCGTTCAAAGAATGGATTGCCTCACAGGCAAATGCTTCTGCATCAAAAGCTGCCTCAGTAAAGGTTGTTGAAACCCTGAACAAAGAAAAGAGTGCGGTTGCAAAAGAAATACTGGATCTTCAGCAGTACCTCATTAAAAAATCGGTTTGGATTTTTGGTGGTGACGGCTGGGCATATGATATCGGATATGGCGGATTAGATCATGTGCTGGCTTCAGGAAAGGATGTAAATGTGCTTGTTTTGGATACGGAAGTATACTCAAATACAGGAGGACAGGCATCAAAATCTACACCCATCGGAGCGGTTGCTAAATTTGCTGCTTCAGGCAAACGAATGAAAAAGAAGGACCTTGGTGCTATGGCAATGACCTACGGTTATGTTTATGTTGCCCAGGTTGCTATGGGTGCTAGCCAAAATCAGTATATTAAGGCGCTTCGTGAAGCTGAAGCTTACCCGGGACCATCTCTGATTATTGCTTATGCCCCTTGCATTAACCACGGTTTACGTGAAGGAATGGAGAAGGCTCAGGATCAGCAGAAAAAGGCTGTGGATGCAGGATATTGGCATCTTTTCAGGTACAACCCTATGCTTGAAAAAGAAGGGAAGAATCCTTTTGAACTCGATTCAAAAGACCCTGATTGGAGTAAATTCCAGGAACACCTTAATAGTGAAGTGCGTTATACATCGCTAAAAAAGGCTTTCCCTAAGGAAGCGGAAGAATTGTTCGTTGCTGCTGAAGAAAGCGCCAAATGGCGATTCAATAGTTACAAGCGTATGGCTGCTTTGGATTTCTCAGCACAGACAAAATAAATAATTATATTATTGTATACATTGGCCGTAGAGACGCGTTTTAAACGCGTCTCTACGCATTTTAACCGGTAATTGGAATGGGACGAATCATGGCCCTGGATTATGGACAGAAACGAACCGGAATTGCGGTTACCGATCCGTTGCAGATGATTGCCAACAGCCTCGAAACCGTTCGTTCTTCAGAGGTTATAGCATTTCTGAAACAATATGCCGCAAAGGAAAAGGTGGATGCTTTTGTGGTTGGCTACCCCCGTCAGATGAACAATACCCTGTCAGAGTCTGTGAAATTTATCGATCCGTTCATTGCATTGCTGAAGAAAACATTTCCCGGTAAGGAAGTGTTTTTAATGGATGAGCGGTTTACCTCAAAAATGGCAGTGCAAACCATGATTGCAGGTGGAGTGAAAAAGAAGGACCGGCAGAATAAAGGATTGATCGATGCCATTAGTGCAACCATCATCCTTCAGTCATATCTCGAATACCGAAGCAATTTCCCGGTATAGCATATTCTGCTTATCTTTGTTGTCAGTTTTCAAATTACCGAATTTTCAAATTTTCAAATTAGTAATGATTTACCCGATTGTCGTATACGGTTCCCCGGTTCTCCGGCAGGTGGCAAAAGAAATTCCCGCCGATTATCCCAATCTGAAAGCATTGATCTCCGACATGTTTGATACCATGTATAAGTCCGACGGTATGGGACTGGCGGCGCCACAGATTGGTAAGTCCTTGAGACTATTTGTTGTTGACGCTACATCGCTTGCTGATGAAGACCCGGCACTTGCCGATTTTAAAAAGGCCTTCATCAATGCCAAACTAACTTTGCTGGGTGAAGAGACCATGGTAATGAATGAGGGTTGCTTAAGTCTCCCCAAAATCCGCGAAGATGTGGAACGAAAAAATAAGGTGAAGATTACCTATTATGATGAAAGCTGGAATTTCCATGATGAAGAGTACGAGGGCCTTAAAGCAAGAGTCATACAGCACGAATACGACCACCTTGACGGCGTGCTCTTTATTGATAAAATTAACGTGTTGCGGAGAAAATTACTGAAAGGTAAGTTGAACGACATTTCCAAATGCCAGGTGGATGTCCCCTATAAAATTAAAGTAATAAAATAAGCGTAGTCAGGAGACCATAGCCGTCAACTTAAGAAAAGCTTACGCCCTTACAGAGCTTATATTCAGTATGTTGACTTTACACAGGGCTTCGCCCTGTGCTGTTTGCTGTTGCCCCTTCAGGGCATAAACTTATGCAGCTTTTGAGCCCTGAAAGGGCATTATAGCATTAGCCCAGGGTGAAACCCTGGGTTATTGGGTAAACTCTCAAACATAAGCCCTGTAAGGGCGTAAGCAATTTATCAGATCGCTAAGTTGACGGCAATGGTCAAAAGACTACGCCTGCCTGTCGGCCAGGCAGGCTCAGCAAAAAAGGACGCTTTTTACAGCGCCCTTTTTTGTCTCTGAATATCACAACATTCCTTATACAACCGGATATTTCCTGATGATCTGATCTGATTTCAACAGAAGATCAATATACTGCGCGCGCTTGTAGACAAACGGATCATTCAGGTTCTTGTTAGAAAGTTTCCCGCGGAAATCACCCAGCTTTTTATAGCTTTTTGATTCCATCCAGTTTTCAAGATCCTTAAGCATGGTGGAAATATGTTCAACCTTGTTTTTATAAATGGTGCTTACTACCTGAACACAATCAGCTCCGGCAAGAATCATCTTGGCTACATCCGAACCACTGTAAATACCGGTATTCGCACATATCGAACCGGTTATGGTACCGTAAAGAAGCCCGGCGAAACGAAGACTCAGCTTGTTGTCCTCAGGATTACTCAGATTGAATGGTGAAAAATGCTCCTGTTTGTCAATATCAATATCGGGTTGGAAAAGCCGGTTAAATAAAACAAATCCGTTCACACCCAATTTGTCCATCTGCGCAACCACATTCAAAGGATTGGCATAAAACGGACTTAATTTTACACTTATAGGCAATTTCACCTGTGATTTAATAGCTTTCAGAATTTCCAACTGTTGGTTTTTCACATCTCTACCGTCAGCTTCGGTGTCGCGGGGCACAAAGAAAAAGTTGAATTCAAGGGCGTCAACTCCTGTATTCTGCAACAATTTAGCATATTCAATCCACGATTCCGTATAAATAGCATTCAAACTGGCTATTACAGGTATCTTTACACTCTCCTTAACCCTTCTCAGGTTAACCAGATGCTCTTCGGGTCCGGCATGTTCAATAGTTGGGAAGAGTTTCACCATTTCGGCATTCCGTTCATTGTATTCTTCCAGTTTGTCGTCCATCTGGGCTGATTCAAGCTGAATCTGTTCTTCGAACAGTGATTTATAAACAATGGCCGAAGCACCTGCCTGTTCAGCTCTTTTAACATTGTCCAATTTGGTGACTAAATTACTGGCACCAACAATTACAGGGTTTTTCAGTTCAATCCCCAAATACTTTGTTTTAAGATCAACCATGCTTTCTATATTTAATTGTTTATGTCACTTAAGTTACGTTGTTCTACAAAATTAGAAATTTATACCCATTCATCCTTGAAGTTGTTATTAAAATTAGCGATTTGGATGATTATTTTTAATTGACGTTGAAATGAATTAAATTTCATTAAGCATAATTATTATAGTACTGGTTATATGAAATCATCATTGCTGCCGGGAAGAAGTCCCTTTGCAAGGTTGCTTTTGTTTTATGCGGTAGGGATGTTAACGGCTGATTGTATTTCTGTTGGCCCCAATACATTTGGATCAGGTTTCACTGTTGCTGCAATTCTTATGCTTTTAGTCGGTTTCATATGGGCCGACAAGTATCCGGGCTATCATACCAACTGGCTATCGGGCCTGATGGTAGCTGTTGTTCTGTTCTTTTCGGGTATGGCCGCTATGGGGATTTACCATGAAATTACAAGCCGGCAATCCAAACCGGACAATTATTCGGGACTTTTTGTTTTTGATATATCACACCCTCCTGAAATAGCTGAGAATTCAGTTAAAGCCCAGGCGGTGATGAAGCTTAGGCTTGTTAATGGGTTGGAAAACCGTGAAAACCGGAAGGTTATTCTTATTATTACAAAGGACACTGCATCCATGAGGCTTATACCGGGTTGCAGAATTGCTGCTGCTATCAGGATAAACCAGGTGTCGCCTCCCTCAAATCCATATGAATTCAACTATAAGGCATACCTTGCTGCAAGGGGAATTCAACATCAGGCCTTCGTCAGGTCTGATCAGTGGAAGCTGATTGATTATAATGCCAGAAGATCAGTCAGCGTATTTGCCGGTACGATTCAGCAACATCTCCTGGTGAAATACAAGTCGCTTCATCTTAACAACACGCTGTACAGTCTGCTTTCTGCCATAACCCTCGGATACAAAAATGATCTGGAAGCCCATACAAGGCAGATTTTTTCACAGGCCGGGGTGATGCACGTAATGGCCTTATCCGGCTTTAACGTTGCTGTTATTGCATTTGCCCTAAACTACCTGCTCTTTTTTCTTGATAGATCCGGAACTGGCAGAATCATCAGAGCACTTGTTGTTATACTGGCGGTGTGGTTCTTTGTTTTTGTTACTGGTCTCTCTCCATCAGTCACACGGGCTGCTGTTATGTTGAGTTTTGTTATCGGGGGTAAAATGCTGCACAGGCAGGTAAATACCTACAATATTCTTTTCGCTTCGGCTTTTCTGTTACTGACTATATCGCCCCCACTGATTTATGATGTAAGCTTCCAGTTGTCATTTTCAGCAGTTCTGGGCATTCTGCTTTTTCAACCCTTAATAAGCGGCATGATAAAATCAAGATACTCCATCATCAACAGGTTGTGGCAATTGTTTGCTGTTTCATGTGCGGCACAGTTGGCAACCCTTCCGCTTACCCTGCTGTACTTTCACCAGTTTCCTTTGTATTTCTGGCTTACCAATCTTTATGTTGTTCCGCTGGTTTCCCTGATCATTTGCATTGCAGGTATTTATCTCCTGGTATCTTTTGCAAATCCGCTCATGATTCTGGCTGGTAAATTGCTATCCTTTCTGCTTGTTATACTCTATGAAAGTGTTGCCTTTGTTGAAGTACTTCCATATGCCCTGCTTGAAAATATTAATATCAGCGGTTTTCAGGCATTCCTGCTATTGATGGCCATTCTCTGCTTTGGACTTTTTCGGATGCACAGATCATGCAACTTCTTAGTTGCCTCTCTTGCAGCGATTTTGCTGCTTCAGCTCACTGTATTGCTGCACACCCAAAGCGCAAGACATCAGCAAGTATTTCTGGTGGCTGATATTAACAAGGCTTCTTTAATAAGTGTAATCTCTGGTGCGGATGCAGTTATTATTGGCGATGCATTGCCTGATCTTGATGACCGGGGGCTGAAATATGCATTGAACAATTTCTGGATTAAGCATGGCGTTGCCGGAAAACAGTATTTTTATGATCAGTTACCTGCCGGAACAATAGAAAAAATGGTTCTGCCCGGTATGTCAATATCCGGTCCGTGGCTGGGTAATAATGTATTGATTGAATTGGACAACCGGAAAATCCTCGTCTTACGAGATGACACTTTCTTCAACTATACTTCTGAATTTCCTTTCCATGCGGATTACCTGGCGGTGAGTGGAAGTGTTTTCCCCAATACAAATCTGCCTGATCTGCTTGAAACATCAATGATTATTATTGACTCCTCTGTGCCTTTTCAGCATGCAATGCAATGGAAGGATTATTGCAGCAGAAAACAAATTACCTGCTGGCAGGTTAGTAAGCAGGGGGCTTTCCAATTAATACCGGGAACGAATATTGGAAAAATCTTCTGATAGTTCAGGAATTAAATATCGACCTGTCCGATACCCTGGCGCACCAGTTGGGGAACCGGACCAGTACAGTCGATTATCGTTGAGGGCATGTTGCCTCCAAAACCGCCATGGATGACAGCATCAACAAGCGACTCATATTTTTCGTGAATTAATTCCGGATCGGTGATGTAATCCAATACATCATCTTCGTCATGTATGGATGTTGTTAAAACAGCATTCCCGAGTTCCCTGACAATTTCAACAATGATGTTGTTATCCGGAATCCGGATGCCAATAGTTTTTTTGCGGTTCCGGAAAATGCGCGGCACATTACTGCTGGCATCGAGAATAAAGGTAAACGGACCGGGCAGGCATTGCTTCATCAATTTGAAAGAAGGATTATTCACATGTTTGGCATAATCCGTAAGGTGACTCAGATTGTGGCAGATGAATGAGAAATTGGCCTTTTCAATGTTGATGCCCTTGATGCGGGCAACACGTTCCACAGCTTTGTGGTTAAAGATATCGCACCCCAGGCCATAAACAGTGTCAGTTGGGAATATGATTATTCCTCCATTTTTCAGGATTTCCACCGCTTTCTGGACTTGTCGTTGTCCGGGTGTTTCAGGATGTATTTTAAGCAACATCAGTAAAGCATGCGAAGATAGGGGGCAAAGATAATTAATTGTTTGGTTTTGAAGCTAAAATGAAGGGTTTTAACAGCGCATATTCAACTGAACCGCAAGTTTAAAAGTACTCATAGGTGTACTTTGTGAGAACCCGGTATTTTGTTGCAGGGTAGAATGTATCTGCAGATGTGCACAATCCTCTTTCGTCGTATTGATAGGTTATTTTGTTAAACTCTTCGCTGCCATTCCTGCGCCATTTGATCTCGATCAGGTTGCCCTTGTTGTCATAGCTCATACTTTTTTTAACAAATTTGGCAACTCCGGGGCCTTCTTCAATAATTTCGGCCAGTGCGCCTGTATTGTTGTAATTGTATGTGCTTCTGACAGAGATCTTGTTTAATTTGTATTTTGCTTCCTCCTTGAGTTTTCTTCTCTCATCGTAATTATATGTTTTCTTTTCAAGCTGATTCTGATTCACGCCATAAACTGATTCTTCAATCAGATTTCCACGGCTGTCATAAATCAATACCAGTTTCGAAGCAATGGCACCTGACTTGTTGTAAACAGATACGTTGGTGGTGACACCGTCTTTACTAAAAACTCTTTTTTCCTGTAAAACAGAATTCTTCATGTACCTGATCTCGGTCATGTCGCCAGTGGCATTATAGAAATACAGGTTTTTAAAATTTTCAACCCCGTCAAATCCACTCTCTTCAGCAAGAAGATTTTTTTCATTATAAACGTATTTCTTCTGGTATGAATTGTCGCCCGATTTCCTTGTGTATTCCGTTTTGTTACCGCGTGAATCGTAGCTGTATTTTTCTGTATGCAGCACGGCACCGGCCGGGTTTAGGGCATTAACCTGGACGATGTCACCTGATGCTGAATAAGTGGTAACGGAAGTTTTGACTCCGTTTTTGCCCAGGTTATCACCAACATATTTGTAATCCCAGTTAATCTGAGTTTTAACCTTATTTTGTGCCAGGTTTTCTTTATTCTTAAGGTCATCCGGACTTTGTGCACACACAAACGAAAAAATCAGGCAGCCGATTAATATATAGATGAGTCTCATTTCTTTGTGTATAAGTAAATTCAATTTTTTTACGACGCCGTTGCCTAAATGTTACGTTAGCAGGTTGGATTATCAGCTATTATAGAAAAAGCAAGATTTGTATTGAGCAGATCTTTGAAATCAACCATGCATGTAGGGCGACATGCAGACTCATATTCACATTTTTTTGATTCCTGCCAAATAGATTATTAATTTCGCAGCTACAATAACACAACCATGTATCTCAAAAAGTTCACCCGCAAGCAGATTATATTGGCATTCCTGATTTTTGTTCTACTCCTGCTGTTTGCCGGATTTGCTTTTAGGGGAATTATTCTCAGAAAGGCAATCCTTAACATTACTGAAAGGTTCAGGAATCACAATTACGCAGTTCAATTCGATGGGGCAGGGTTCAAGGGCCTGAGTGCTGTTTATATTAAGGAGATATATATTCATTCTGAATCAGGCGATAATTCGGTGCAGATTAACTCACTTTTTATTAAGCCCAGGATTATTCCTCTGTTGACAAAGCGCATCAGAATTAAAAAAATATCTGCCCAATCAATTGTTGTACGTTACAATTACATTGATTCGGCCATTGTGGCAAATGTTGCAGCGCATACCGATTCGGCAGGCTTTTTCGAATCACACGATGAAACTGATATGGCTGGTTTCGCCTACAGGAATATCCGCAGGTTGTTTAATTATATCCCGGCGCGGGTGAATTTGGAAAAAGTTGATGTTGAAGTAAGGTATTCCGGCAATGTATCCGGAATGGGTATTGAAAATTTCAAACTGAATCGGGGTGTCTTCTCGGCTGTCATGGTATTGAGAGGGGATTCAAATATACTTCAATTACCATTTTCCGGTAAGCTGGATAAATCGACTCCGGAAATCAGCTTCAATATGGCCAATCCGGATACTTCGTTTTTACCCGTACCCATTTTAAGAGATAAATACGGATTTGAAGCGGGATTTGACTCGGTGGAATTCTCTGTTGATCTTTCCCGCCGAAACCGGCACTTGGTCAGCCCGCAGGGCGTTTTTGCCTTCAGCGGCTTTAAGTCAAAAGGCGACCGGTTATCCACAGGTAATATCCTGATTGATCATTTCACCTCTTCATATAAGGTAAACATTGGAGCCAGTTTTGCTGAAATTGACAGTGCTACGCAGGTACATCTGAACCGGATTGGTTTTCATCCCTATTTCAGGTTAACCTTATCGGATAAACCTGTTGTTGAATTTAAGATAATCCCGCAGACATGGGCTGCAAATGACTTTTTCAGTTCGCTACCGCAGGGTATGTTTACCAGTTTAAATGGCATTCAAACTGAAGGAACACTGCATTATTTTCTTACTTTCTCTGTTGATATGGCTTGCCCCGACAGCCTTTATTTCAATACCCGACTTACCAGTGAGAATTTTCATATAACAGCCTATGGAGTGGATGACTACCGCATGCTTAACGGTAATTTTAATCATCAGGTTTATGAGAAAGGAAGGCTTGTGGCTGCTTTTCCTGTAGGAGCCGGGAACCCTGATTATGTGCCATACGAAGAAATCTCACCCTTTTTGCGGGCATCTGTTATGACTTCCGAAGACGGTAGTTTCTTTTATCACAACGGATTTAACCCCAAAGCATTCACAGAATCCATTTCGACCAATATTAAGGAAAAACGTTTTGCGCGCGGGGGCAGTACCATCTCCATGCAGCTGGTAAAGAATGTTTTTCTTACCCGGAATAAAACCCTGGCGCGCAAAATTGAAGAAGCCATCATCGTGTGGATCATCGAAAATGAAAATCTGGTTTCCAAACAACGAATGTATGAAGTGTACCTGAATATCATCGAATGGGGCCCCGGTATTTACGGCATCAATCAGGCCGGTCATTTTTATTTCAACAAGAAGCCTTCCGATCTGAGCCTGCAGGAAAGCGTATACCTGGCAAGCATAGTGCCTCATCCCAAGTGGTACAAATATTCTTTTGAAACAAACGGCGTGATGCGGCCTTTTTTTGCCAATTATTTCGGCAGGTTAAAGGAATT
>CAYTNC010000014.1:0-33238 GCA_964438935.1 uncultured Bacteroidales bacterium | reverse complement strand
TAAGGCCAATCATTGCTTTATCCAATCTTTAAAACACTTTTAAGTGTCTGGTTTTCTGTCTCTGCATTTGCAGCTAACATTAGTGTAGACGAACTTCTTCAAAAAAAGTTCGTCTATATTTACTATATGGGATAGTTGGTTTGATGGTTATTTAATTTTACTTTTTGCATAGTTATATAATATGTATCACAAGTCCAAATCATCCAGAGGGCTTTTTATTTGATTTGGACCACCTGTTGAAATATGGGTATATATTTGTGTTGTTTTGATGGATGCATGTCCCATTTGCTCCTGTATATTCCTTAAATCTGTTCCATGTTCCAACAAGTGCGTTCCAAAGGTGTGCCGCAACGTATGTACTGTTACCCTCTTTTTTATCCCTGCACGTTTTGCGGCATTTTTAACTATATCCTGAATACTTTTTGGCGACATTCTATTGCCTTTCCACCCTTCAAAAAGCCATTCTGACGGATTGTACTTGATGAAGTATTCTCTCAAAGCTATAAGTGTTTTTTGCGATAGTATGGTATACCTGTCCTTTTTTCCCTTTGCCTGATTTATTCTTATTTGCATCCGGTCGGAATCAATGTCAGTTAATCTAAGATTCACAATTTCACCCACCCGCAATCCTGCCGAAAATCCTACCATGATCACTGCTTTGTGCTTAATATTCTCCTCTTTTTCAATCATTGCTGTAATCTCCGCTTTACTTAAAACTACCGGTAACGTCTTTTCCTTTGTCGGCCTTTCTACAAAATAAAATTTGCGCAGTCCTCCTAAAACCTTCTCATAATAAAACTTTATGGCATTAATCGCCTGGTTCTGATACGACGATGATACCTGCCTTTCCATCACCAAATATCTCAGGTATGCTATAATGGTAGGCTCATCAATAGTTTTTATATCATACCTGAAATGATAGTTGATGAACTCCCTGAATAAATCTGTATAGGTGCGAATGGTATTCTCGCTGTACCTTAATTCTTTTAACTTTAAAATATATTCCTCAGGACACTCACGATAATTCGGGACCGTTTCAGGATCAGGTCTTTTCATTCCTTTTCGTAACTCCTCTTCTTCATATAGTAAAGTAATACCAGCCCGCTCGCACGCTAACCTGATGACCTCTTTGTTTGCATCTGAATAAGGGAATGTCCACCATTTGTTGTTGCTATCCCAATTTTTAAGGCTGATGGTTTTCAGCGCAGCTATAATTTCTTTTTTATAAATTCCTATCAATTTCAAAATGCCTCTTTGGGTTTTTATAAGAAGCATATGGTCGGAGGGTAAGGTTTTTATTTCGCTCTTCGACTGGTAATCTATAGATTCATTGATGCTGACAGATGCAATCCGTTCGCCAAAATAATTTTTGAGCATCTCCAGGTTCCCCGGATAATTTGGAAGGACCCAGTTAAAGTTTTTCTTATCCCAGCGACTGTATCTTAGATTCTTAATAAATTGAACATCAGCATCTACCTTAGGCATGCGGATAATAATGTTTCGCCCTGTAACGTACAGGTAAATTTTTGTTTTGTCAATAGGCTTTTCTTCCGGAGTTTTGATTTTCAGTAATTCAGTATTTTCATTTAAGGCCTTATTCCGTTCGCTAAACACAACTTCGGGAAAAATACTTTTCAATTTGTTAATTGCATCAGGCGTATCCGGTATATGCCAAGCTCTCATGGTTTGACTCCACCGGCAATCTTCAACCTGACGAAGCTGTGTAACTATTTCACTGTTATAGGGAAATACCACTTTAATACGCTTCAAACCTCTATGTTCAACGTATATAGCTTTCATTTTTTGGGGTTGGTATTTAAGGGTAAAAAGTTCGTCTATATCACAAAATAAGTAGGATATACGAAGTTTTACCGGACAAATTCTCAAGAGGATAAATTAGGTTTTTTCGCTTTTTTGCACACTTCGTGCCCCTCGACCCCATTTTGTGTTTGCTTCTGAAATAACAACATCCTCTTTTCCGCTCCCCTCCACAATTGTAAAGCCTGGTTTTCACACCCGGCTTTAACCCATTCAGAATTTGCCTTTTAAAATGTGATAGATCAACTTTTTTGCTGATTTCGTATCCTAAAATTATAAATTACTTTCATTGTTCCTGCTTTTTACCAATAAATTTTAATTGTTTTTTGAGCAGGAAATAAATTCAGGGGATAATTCGCTTTAAAACAGAGATTGCTTCGCTCCGCTCGCAATGACGGATGGTACGCTGAAGGATTGCTTTGCTAGCGCTTACAATGACAAACGCAGTGGAAAAGCATATGGTTCTGGCTGTGATCTCAACGTAACTTTTTACGGGTTTCCTATGTAAAAATATGATCCAAAGCCTATATTTGAACCGAATGTTAATTCATGTTACTCATAACTTCCTTATGAAATCATTCCTGATCCCTTGCCTGGCTTTTTTTTTAATCATCAGCTTACCTCTTTTTGCAGTCGTTTCTGCTGAAAAGCCTGCCGATAGCGATGCGTTGATACGGAAGGCCAATCAACTGCATGACAGCGGTTATTATCAACCGGCCATCAACTTGCTTAAACAGGTGTCGCCGGTTGATCCGAATTACCCCTGGGCCTGCTATGAAATGGCACTGAGCTTTTACCACTCTGATAACAAGGAGCTTGCGCTTCAGAAATGCCGCGAAGCTGAATTCCAGGGCTATGACCATCCCTACCTGTACAGCATGACGGGCAGCATCCTTGATGACCTGGGCAGAACCAATGAAGCCTTGGTTTTGCTCAGAAAGGCCTTTACGAAATGGCCCTACAACCAGAACATCATGTACAACCTGGGACTTTGCTACCTGAACGCCGGAAAGCCCGATTCCGCAGAAATTGTGCTTACCCGAAGCATTGTTTTTTACCCCTACCATACACGCAGTCACCTGGTACTGTCCAGGGCAAACTACGCCATGGGCAGGATCACCGAATCGTACCTGGCCCTGAGTATGGCCATTCTGATTAACCCGGGCACCTCAAACATCAGGGAATTTGAAAATACCATCGGCGGTAAAACGGGTTTTATACCCCGCGCATACCTTTACCCATACCCTGCCACAGCAGATCGTGCCCATTGGGATGGGCTCAAATACCTGCTCCAATCGGAGCTGGCTTTCAATAAAGATTTTAACTTTCCTTACAAACTCGATTTTACATTCACCAGGCAATCTTATTTGCTCTTTTCGAACCTCCGGCACAATCCGGCCGACACATCGCTTTACAATCGTTTATACGCCAGGTTGTTTTCGGAAATTTACCGGAAAGGCATGTTTGAAACCTACATCAACTATTGCATGAACAACATCAGCAATCCGTTGGCACAAGCATGGAACAGTAAGAATTCAGGGAAAATAGATGGACTCATTTCATGGGCTCAGCAATTCCTGGACCAGGGAAGGATATACGGTTACCTGCAGGATAATGAAAAAATTGATCGGGCTGTGCATCATTTTAACGATGCCGGTGTTTTGTCGGGAATTGGTGAACAAACCGGAACCGAACGGATACGAAATGGTGTTCACCTGGTGATCACCGACGAAGGCGCTGTTTCTGAAAAGGGTAATTACGTTAATGATGAGTCGCAGGGCGAATATTTGGTTTACCATCCGGATGGCCGGGTCAAACAAAAACTGAACTTTGTGAACAACCAGCTCAACGGTACCATTTTTACCTTTTATCCCGATGGATCAAAACAATGGATATATCCTTTTGTGGCGGGTAAAAAAACCGGCATAACTGAGGAATACTCGTCAGGCGGTATGCTCACCGGGTCCAACACCCTGGAAGCCGATGTTTACAACGGCCCGGGTGTTAATAATAATTACAGCGAAGGATACACCCGGGAATTCAATTACGTGAACGATAGCTTGACTGGCAAAATGACCGAACAATGGCTCAACGGTCAGTCCAAGCTGGAAAGCACTTTTGAAAAGGAATTTAACAACGGAGCTTATAAATCGTGGTACCCCACAGGAAAGCCTGAATCGGAAGGAACCTACACTGCCGGGGTGAAAACGGGCCGCTGGGTTAACTACCATTCCAACGGTAAGGTTATGGATGAGGCAGAAATGAATGACCAGGGCAATTACTACGGTGAATACCGGACTTTTGACCGGCAGGGCAAACTGGCCACGTCAGGGAAGGAATACACCAACGGAGTGCTAACCGGATCATTCATTCGTTACTTCCTTAATGGCCAAAAGCAGGTTGTGCAAACCTACGTCTCCGACACACTTCAGAAAGTTGAATCGTTTGATGTTGCCGGTAACTTGTTATATAGCGTAACGGCTTCAGACGATTCGGTTTACTATAAATCGTTTTATGCTGATGGCACACTGTTTCAGGAAGGGTGGCTGGTTGCCGGCAACAACGAGGGAAACTGGAAGAAGTATAATCCGCAGGGTATCCTGATTGAAGATTTGAATTACTTAAAAGGACTGCAATCGGGGCCACAGAAGAAGTATTACGGTAACGGAAATCTGAAAGAAGAATTTTCGTGCGACAGCAGTTTTATTATAGGACCCTACAAATCGTATTACATAAACGGCACAGTTCAAACCATTGGCAATTATCTGAAAGATGGAGCAGATGGCGAATGGATCAGTTACCACAGAAACGACAGCGTGGAATCGAAGTATTTTTATAACCAGGGCGTTCTGTGCGGAAGAAACATGACCTATAATCCTGACGGAAAGCTGGTTTCCGAGGTTTTTTATAACGACAAGGGCAAGGCGGTAAGAACTATTGATTACGACCGGTATGGTAAAATAACTGATGATTACAGGTATGATTTTGGCAAGCATGAGTTTACAACCTATTATTCCAACGGGAAATTGAAATCGGTGATTCGAATATGCGACAACGTTAAACATGGCTTGCAGGAAAAATACTTCCCGAACGGGCAGCTCAAATCGCAAATCACTTACCTCTACGGCAAACCTCATGGAAAGCACACCCGGTATGACTATCGCGGTAGCCTCGAAATGGAATGCAATTATACCCTGGGTGAACTGGATGGGGAATACAAACTATACCATGAGGGATTGCCCGATTACCAAATGTTTTTTGAGAACGGGCTGAACAACGGAAGAAATACCGGTTATCACCATAACGGGAAAATTGCCCGGGAAATCAACATGGAAAATGATGAGCGGAACGGATTTTCGGATTACTATGCGCCCGACGGCACTTTCATGTACCGGGTAAGGTATCAAAATAACGCGATTCAGGGAATCAGCTGGAAAAACAGTTCGGGTGGCTTTGTCCCCGAAACCCTGGTGAATCAGAAAACCAGCCAGGTGATAGCTTATTATCCCAACGGGAAGATGTCGGCCAGCATATATTTGAAAAACGGGTTGTACCACGGAAAATTCGTTTCCTGGTATCCCGACGGAAAGCCGTTGCGCGAGTCGGAGTACCTGTTCGACGAAAATACCGGTGTGACCAAAACGTATTATCCCAACGGCAGGTTGTTGCAGGTTGCTACCTACCTGAACGACGAACTGAACGGACCCTATACCACATACTACCCGAACGGCAAGATAAAACTTACGGGCAGTTATACGGCACAAAACGAACATGGTGAATGGCATGCTTATGACGAAAGCGGCAGGGAAACAGAAACTTTGTTTTATCATTACGGCGATTTATATGACCTGGTTAAGAAATAAATACGTTCCGGCAGTGGTAACACTGTTTTTACTTTGTTTGAAAGTTGCTGCGGGCATCCAACCGTCGCAGGAACTGCAGCAATGGCAGCAGAAATACCCCGGGAATGCCCTGGTATCGGTTTCAAAGCAACTTCATGTAACCATTGATTTGGTTGATAATGCGCTGCAGACTACCTTGGACGACTACCAGGAAATGATTGTACTGAAAGACAATTCGGCATTCCTGGCCGATTCGAAAGAGTATTTCAACAACCATTTTGAACTGAAGAAACTGGAAGCATACAGCCTGGTGCCCGAGAACAACCAGTACAAAAAAGTCAGCGTGTCGAAATTCACCAAATCGGTTGAAATGGACAACACCGTTTTTTTTGATGACCAGTATGTGTATGCTTATACTTACCCGGCAGTGGGCAAGGGAACCAAACTGGTGACCCGCTCGGTTGCCACTACAAATTACGCGTATATCCCGGTGGTGTTCGACTTTGGAGGCCCTATGCCCGGTGAAAACATGGTGCTTACCGTATCGATGCCCCGTGATGTTCAGATCATTTTCAGGCTTTTTGGCAATGATACATCCATTGTACAATACAGCAAATTGGTTAAAGGCAACAGGATCATTCATACCTGGAAGGCGGACAACCCACAATACTATGACATTGACGCAAAGGCACCGGGAATCAGGTATTTCGTTCCCCACGTGATTGTACAGATTGCAGGGTACAGCATAAACAACCAGCAGAAAGCGGTGATAGGCAGCCTCAAAGACCTGTATGCGTTTGATTATTCGCACATCAGCGGCATGCCGGATGAAATACATACCGAAGTCAACAAGTTTGCAGATTCAATTACTGCGGGCTGTATGAGCGACCGTGAAAAGGTGAGAAGCCTGTTCCGGTGGGTTCAAAAACACATCAAATACGTTGCCATTGAGGATGGCGAAAATGGCTATGTGCCCAGTGAGGCAGCCCAGGTGCTGATGCGGAGGTACGGCGATTGCAAAGGAAAAACCAGCCTGCTCGTATCGCTGATCCGGTCGCAGGGGATGAAGGCAAGTTTCGCGTGGGTTGGCTCAAGGGAGCGCCCTTACAAATTTTCGGAATTCCCGTCGATTGTAAACAGCGACCACATGATTGCCGCCTGGTGGGACGGTGAGCATCCGGTTCTGCTCGATGGCACCACCTTCAGCCACCGCATGGAAGATGTGCCTGCTTTCATACAGGGGAAGGAATGCGTTATAGAAAAAGGAAAGGACGACTTTATGGTATACCGGATCCCGGTAGCCCCTCCGGTTTCCAACTTAGTTGTGGATTCTATTTTTGTTCAGATACAGGGCGACACGCTCACCGGCACGGGTAAATTATACCTCAGGGGTGAGAACAGGGCCCAGATGATCGGCCTGTTTGAGGGGAAGGACACCTCATTGTACAACAAGATTCTTCAGGCCAACCTGCCCAAAGCCAGCAACAAGCACATGATTACCGGGGTCAGGATGCCGGGTGTTCCTGCTGATGATGCGCCTTTTGTGATTGGTTATTCTTTTACACTGCCCGATTACCTGACACGGGTTCAGCATAATGACTATGTATGCCTGAGCCTCGACCGGTTTCTTCAGGAAATGATCATCAACAGAGACCGGAAGATACCCCTGGAATCACCAATGACGGTTGAATACACTACGGTATGCCAATTGCAACTGCCAACAGGATACGGGTTGAAGAAACTGCCTGAAAATGCTTCCTATTCACATTCCCTGTTTGGATTCTCGGAAACGTATTCACAAACCGGAAACCGTGTTGAACTTCGATCGAACATCACCATTGATTTCCAGGTGATTGACGGACCGGTTCTGAATGAATTCCACGATATGCTTTCGCTGCTGAACCGCAGCTATCTGAAATCGTTGCCACTTGCAAAAACACAAACATTATGACGCGCTACCTGCTTGTATTCCTGCTTTTGATTTCTATAAGGCTTTTTGCCCAGGAAACTATATATACCGGATATAACTGGAATACCTTCCCGGTGTTGTCGGTTCCCGATTCCATTAAACCGGTTAACGGATCGTTGATTACCCTTGAAAGGTTCATTCATGAGGTGTATCTGAACAAGGAAGCCTACTTTGAGGAAATCAGTATTTTTCACCGGAAGATCAGGGTGGAATCGCATACAGCCATCAACCGGTTCAACAAGATTTTTGTGCCGGTAAGTGATGTTGTTGAAGTACTCGACATCAGGGCGCGATTTATTTCACCCTCGGGAAAGATAACCGAAGTGCCCAGGGAAAGCATCCGGCAAATTGAGAATCTGGAAAACCTGGGCAATTACCATACATTTGCCATTGAAGGGGCCGAGGCAGGCGGTGAAATTGAATATTACTACAAGCTGCGCACCAAATTCGACCCTTACGGATCTGTTACCCTGCAGGGGCCCGATCCGCGTGCGAATGTGGAAATCATTCATGCATTTCCGCCAAACCTGGAGTTTATGATCCGGTCGTATAACGGATTTCCCGGTTTTGTGGCAACAACCGATTCAGCAAAGGAATTAAGCTACCTGAAAGCCTTCAGGAAATACATACCTGCCGTTACCGAGGAAAAATACGCGGCATACGCAGCAAACCTCATGCGATATGAGTACACCCTCACGCACAACAATTACAACAATTCACTGCGGGTTTATTCATTCGGCAAAGTGGCCGGCAACATATACAGCAATATGTACCTGCTCAACAAAAGTGAAACCGCAGCCATAAAGTCGGTGATTAAAAAGCTTCAGCTGGCAGGCAAATCGCGCGAACAGCAGATCAGGGCGGTTGAGCACTGGCTTAAAACAGAGATTACGGTTTCAGAAGACCTTCCGGCAACTCCCGCGGTTGATGCAATGATCAGGTTGCGGCAGACTACCAGCTTTGGAATTACCAGGCTCTTTGTGGGTTTTCTGAATCAACTGAAGGCCGATTTTGAACTGGTTGTTTCATGCGATCAGACGGTGAGAAATTTCGATCCAGATTTTGACGGCTGGAATTACCTGAACGACTACCTGATTTATTTTCCGGGTTTGGATCAGGTGATTCTTCCGGATAACCCGTCGTACCGGTTGGGCATCATGCCTTCGGCCTACCAAAACTCATTTGGGCTGTTCCTGCATCCTTTGGAATATGCAGGCGAAGTGAAAACCCTGGCCTATGAGGTGAAGAAACTGCCGGCTGACGATTACCGGAACCATTCCGATACCCTGCAGATACAGGTTAAACTGAATACCGCTGAGATGAACCTGGAGGCTGCTGTTCGCCGTGTTTTTACCGGTGAATTTGCCGCCACCTTTCAATCGTTTTGGAAACTTGCCAATAAAGAGCGCCAGGATGAAATGGTGAGCAGTATTTTCAATATGGGTGAGCGCAACACCACCATTCTTTCCTATGACCTCATCAACAATTCACCTGAAGACATTGCCGTGCGGCCTTTGATTTGGAACGTAAAACTAACGGCCAACTCGCTGGTTGAGCAGGCCGGAGACGACCTTATTGTGAAAATAGGCGAAACCATTGGCGAGCAGTCCGAAATGTACCAGCAAACGGAGCGGATGTTGCCTGTGTATGTTGATAACCTGCACAACTATTTCCGGAAAATTATATTTGAAATCCCGGAAGGGTATACCGTTTCAAACCTGAGCAATTTAAAGATGAAGGTGGAAATGGTGCGGAATGGCCGGGTGAGCTGTTGTTTTACATCGGACTATGAAGTAACCGGAAACCAACTCGTAATTTATTCCACCGAGTATTATTCCGAGCTTACCTACCCGGTTGAAGATTTCGGGGACTTCAGAAAGGTAATTAATGCTGCTGCCGATTTCAACAAGAAGACTATATTGCTGAGCAAAAAGTAGCCTTATTTAAGCGATAAATAGCCCACGAGCCGGTGGTGGTTCAGCCGGCCGTCGAGGTAGTAAACGAAAATGGCATAATCGTTTTCGGTTTCATAATAACTGCCTTCAAGCGCATACTCATTAACCATTCCGGTTTCGGGGTCGGCCATCATGTAACAGTAATCATAGAGGCCCTGTTTCATCAGCAAGGTGAGCTCGAAATGGTTGATTGAATCGTTGTACTGCATTTTATTGGCAGCGGTTCGTTTCCAATCGCAGAATGCCCCTGTAACAAATATGTTTTCCCAGGCATGCGATGGCGGAATGGCCAGTTTAAAATGAACGTAAACATAATCGGCCTCTTCATGCCTTTCCTGTGCTTTTTCCATGTCGATGTAAAAGTTCCCGTTCAGGTCGGTTTTGCTGAAATAGCGCCCACCTGACCGTTTCGCATCGGGCTTCATAATTACGTGGAAGTATGGGTTTCGGAATTCAATTGCACTCATGTTTTCGGTCTGGTAACGCATGCTTTTCAAATCAATGCTCCTGAACTCATTGCCCCCCGGAAAGAAACCCTGACCCGGATCGGTATATTCCAGGCGTCCCGGTACAATATTATAGGGTTTTCCCAACACTGCGGCAAGGTCATCGCGACCGTTCTGCATCACCACCACTTTCAAATCCGACAAAGGATCACGAATCTCATTGTTATCGTAGGTTACCACCAATTCAAGCTGCTGTGATGTTTCTTTCCGGCTTCCATAAAGAGGGGGCCTGATTTTAGCCTGAATCTGAGCCTGTTTTTCGGTCACATAAAACCTCCTGGAAAACACTACTTTATCGGGATCATCCTGATCAAATACCACAAGGGCATAATTTCCGCTAAGTAGCAACTCGCAGTTCTCTTCGGGAAACAACAACCGATACGAGAAGTAATCATAGGTGGTATTAAAAGATGCCCGGGCTTCCCTGATCACACCTGTTGGAAATCCTGAAATATACTCCTGTTCAGATAATTCCGATTTTTCCCAACCGGCATTGCACAAATAAATGGCATAACCAAAATTTCGCGGTTCTTCAGATAGGTCGTCAAACCGAAGCTCAAGCTGATCGCGGCTTCCTGCATCCAGCACCGGCAACGAAAACTCCCAGCCGGAGGCATTCAGCAATACAGTGTGAATACCGGCATCATAAACTTCATTTTTAAAGGTGTCGGGCAGTAATTTTTCTGAAATGGTTAAACCAAAAACCGGGTTTGTTGTTATTCCTGTAACAATAAAAAACAGGATAGGGAAAAGTAAAATTCGAATTCGGCCAGGCATGATGTGTAGTTTATCAGTTCATTACAAATTTGAAACCAAAGATGGTGAAAAATTACTTATTGATAGAGGCTGGTTGGAGTGCCTGATAAATCTTAATTCTGGCTGATATTTGGCATACATGAAACAGAAACACATTAATTTCTTTACAGAACGACCTCACTTGTGTAAATTTATATATTTTTGATGCTTGAAAAATACAAAAGTACTGATGCCTCTTGTATATAAAATCAGGAAAGGATTGGATATCAGCCTGGCCGGCAAAGCTGAGAAGTTTTTCGGCAAGGCGAATCCGTCAGAGTTATACGCTCTTAAGCCCTTGGATTTCCATGGGTTGGTTCCAAAACTCGAAGTGAAGGAAGGGTCGGAAGTTAAAGCCGGCACTACTTTGTTTGTAGATAAGAACCAACCTGAAGTGTGCTACACGTCGCCTGTCAGCGGGCAGGTAATGTTGGTTAACCGGGGTGAGCGCAGGGTTATCCTGGAGGTTGTTATCCAGGCCGGAAACAGCATGGAATACGAATCGTTCGAATCGGGAGATCCGCTTAACATGACCCGCGAACAAGTGCTTAAGAACCTCCTGAAAAGCGGACTCTGGCCTTCAATCAAACAACGGCCATACAATTTGGTAGCCAATCCGAATGACACGCCCAAGTCGATTTTCGTTCCGGCATTTGACACGGCTCCTTTGTCCCCCGATTATGATTTTATGATCCAGGGAGCAGAGGCCGATTTTCAAACCGGTATCGATGCACTTTCCATGCTAACAACCGGCAAGGTACACATCAGTGTAAACGATGAATATCCGGCGTCGCCTGCGTATACAAATGCCCGTAACGCGCAAACCAATTATTTCAGGGGACCGCACCCGGCAGGTAATGTTAGTGTTCAAATCCAGCGGGTTGACCCCTTGAATAAAGGAGAGGTTATTTGGGTGGTACTTCCCCAGGATGTCATTTCAATCGGAAGGTTGTTTTCAACAGGACACTATGATGCCTCAAGGCTGGTGGCACTCTCCGGTTCAGAAGTTCTGAACCCCCGCTACTACAGGATTATCAGGGGGGCTTCCGTTAAAAGTATAACCGACGGCAACATCAGTCAGTCGAATCACCGGTACATCAGTGGAAACCCACTCACCGGAACCCAGGTTCCTCATAGCGGATTCCTCGGGTTTTATGATTCCCAGCTCACTGTGGTTCCGGAAGGCAATCATCATGAATTCCTGGGTTGGGCTTTGCCCGGCTTCAATAAATACAGTTTTTCACGCTCGTTCTGGTCGTGGCTCATGCCCGACCGCAAATTTGTTATTGACACCAACCTGCATGGCGGAAACCGCGCTTTTGTAATGACGGGTTTATATGAGCAAGTTTTTCCGCTGGATATCTACCCCATGCAACTGCTGAAAGCCATATTGGCCGAGGATATTGATCAGATGGAACGGCTGGGCATTTACGAAGTGGCTGAAGAAGATTTTGCACTGTGCGAATTCATTTGTCCCTCTAAAACTGAAATGCAGTTGCTGGTGCGCAAGGGAATGGACCTGATGAAAAAGGAAATGAGTTAAAATGACAAATCAAAACTGAATGAAAGCATTACGCCGATTCATTGATAAGATCAAACCTGATTTTGAAAAAGGAGGCCGGTTCGAAAAGTTCCACTCCACTTTTGATGCTTTTGAAACTTTTTTGTTTGTTCCTGACAAGGTTACCAAAACAGGAGCACACATCCGTGACAGCATGGACATGAAGCGCACCATGACCGTGGTGATCATTGCCCTGCTGCCTGCTTTGCTGTTTGGAATGTACAACACCGGTTACCAGCATTTTCTGTCGATTGGAGAAACCGGCACCTTCTGGCAGGTTTTTAGTTTTGGCTTTATTAAAGTACTTCCCCTGCTGGTAGCATCTTATGTAACCGGGCTTGGCATTGAGTTTATTTTTGCCCAGGTGCGGGGTCACGAAGTCAACGAAGGATTTTTGGTGAGCGGCATGCTGATTCCGCTGGTGTTGCCGGTAGATGTGCCCATTTGGACAGTTGTTGTTTCCACTGCTTTTGCCGTGGTCATCGGCAAAGAGGTATTCGGAGGTACCGGAATGAACATTCTTAATCCGGCTCTTACAGCCAGGGCTTTTCTGTTCTTTGCCTACCCGTCGGATATGACCGGAGATAAAGTATGGATTGCCGGACTTAACAAGGGAGAAAACATCATCGATGGATTTTCCGGGGCCACGCCGCTAGGTAATCTGGCGCAAAACATTCATGATCACCTGCCCAACGATTGGGATGCATTCCTGGGATTTATCCCCGGATCAATAGGTGAGACTTCCAAACTGGCCATTCTGATTGGCGCATTTGTTTTGATGTATACAGGAGTGGGAAGCTGGAAGATCATGTTGTCAACAATTACCGGGGGACTGTTTATGGGGCTTATTCTGAATGCATTTTCAGCCAATGAATACATGACACTGCCTGCTTACAAACACTTCCTTTATGGTGGTTTCCTGTTCGGAGCTGTTTTTATGGCCACCGACCCGGTTACTGCTTCACAAACCGAAACCGGCAAATGGATTTACGGGTTGCTTACCGGTATGCTGGCCATCATTATCAGGGTGCTAAACCCGGCATATCCCGAAGGCATGATGCTGTCCATACTGCTGATGAATGTGTTTGCACCGCTGATTGATTATTATATTGTTGAAGCCAATATCAATCGGCGTCTGAGAAGACTCAAAAGGGCAACTGTCAAAACTGCAAATAACAGGTAAACGCACAAGGTCATGAAAGTCCAAAGTAATTCATACACGTTTATTTACTCCACAATCATTGTTCTGATTGTAGCCACAGGACTAGCTCTTGTTGCCACAGCGCTGAAACCTGCACAGGACAAAAATGTGGAGGTGGAGAAGAAACAGAACATTCTTACCTCACTCCACATCAGCTCCGACCGGTCGAATGCCGGAAAGCTATATGCTCAATACATCACTGACAGTTATACGCTTAATTCGCTCGGTGAAAAGGTAAGCGGAGTGGATCCGTTTACCGTGAACCTCAGGGCAGAATTGAAAAAGCAACTTTCAGCGCGCAACTTGCCGGCATTCGAGGCCAAGAAAGGAGATACCGCTTTTGTTGTTATTCCGGTTTACGGAAAGGGCTTGTGGGGACCCATCTGGGGATATGTTTCCTTTAAAAAAGAAACCAATGTCACTGCGGGACTTCCGCATTTCAATACCATTTACGGGGTAATGTTTGACCATAAGGGTGAAACGCCCGGGCTGGGTGCTGAAATCAATCAGCCCTTTTTTATGAATCCATTCAACGGAAAGAAGGTATTCAATGAAAAAAACGAATTTGTTTCCGTTGATGTGGTAAAGGGCGGCGCTGATCCCGCATCACCCCATGAGGTAGATGGCATTTCGGGAGGGACCATTACAAGCAAAGGACTTGAAGCCATGCTGGATAGCTGCCTGGTGAGTTACCAGACATTTTTCAAACAGAATTAAAAGATTTTGAGTGATATGAAGAACCTTAAATTGCTTGTAAATCCGCTGAACAACGAAAATCCGATTACTGTTCAGGTATTGGGTATCTGTTCTGCTTTGGCGGTTACGGTTCAAATGAAACCTGCCATTGTGATGGCGCTTTCGGTAACTGTGGTTACCGCCTTTTCGAACCTGATCATTTCATTCGGACGCAATACCATTCCCCCAAGAATCAGAATTATCATTCAACTTGTGGTGGTTGCCTTCCTGGTGATCCTCGTGGACCAATTTCTTAAAGCCTATATGTACGATGTGAGCAAGAAGCTTTCGGTTTTTGTCGGGCTGATCATCACCAACTGCATTCTGATGGGCCGGCTCGAGGCATTTGCCATGAGTAATAAGCCCTGGGAGTCATTTCTTGACGGAATTGGCAATGGAGCCGGGTACGGACTCATTCTGATAGCGCTTGCAACTATTCGTGAATTGCTGGGAAGCGGTTCTTTGCTGGGTTACCAGATTATCCCCCAGAGTTTTTATGAAATGGGTTACAGAGACAACGGCATGATGATTCTGCCCCCTATGGCTCTAATCACCGTGGGATTGATCATTTGGATACAACGCAGCTATAACAGCAAGCTTATAGAAAAATAAACAGGCATAACCGTACTGAAAGTCATGGAAAATTTATTCAGCCTCTTTGTTCGAAATGTCTTCACCGAGAATATGGTATTTGCCTATTTTCTCGGTATGTGCTCTTTTTTGGCGGTTTCAAAAACTGTTAAAACGTCGGTTGGCCTGGGGATAGCGGTAATCTTTGTGATCACAGTGACGGTCCCCGTCAACTGGATGCTCGAGAACTACCTGTTGAAGGCCGGCGCCCTGAAGTGGCTTGGAACTTCGTTTGACCAGGTGGATCTCAGCTTCCTGAGCTTTCTTTTATTTATTGCTGTTATTGCAGCCATGGTGCAGCTGATTGAGATGGTGGTAGAAAAAGCAGCTCCTGCTTTGTACAATGCATTGGGTATTTTCCTTCCGCTTATTGCCGTGAACTGCGCGGTGCTTGGAGCAGCCCTGTTTATGCAGGAACGGGAATACGGAACTATTGCAGAAGCTACCGTGTATGGCTTTGGTGCCGGGTTTGGTTGGGCACTGGCCATAGTTGTGCTGGCTGCTATCCGCGAGAAGCTGAAGTATTCCAATGTGCCTGCACCATTGCGGGGACTGGGACTGGCGTTCATCATCACCGGCCTGCTTGCCATTGCCTTTATGGGTTTCAGCGGCATTAAGATATAAAAGTAATTATAGTAATTGATTGAATTATGGGCCTCGGACAGATTATCCTACTTAGTATTGTCGTTTTTCTGGGAATTACCCTGCTGCTTGTTTCCATGTTGCTCTATGCAAAATCCAAGTTGACTGCAGGCGGAACTGTAAAGATCAATATCAATGAAGAGAAAGAACTGGAGGTTGCCCCTGGTTCATCTTTGTTATCAACGCTTTCACAAGAGAAGATATTTCTTCCTTCAGCCTGCGGTGGCGGCGGAACATGCGGCTTGTGCCGTTGCCAGGTTGTCAGCGGGGGAGGCTCCATTTTACCTACCGAACTGGGTTTTTTTAATCGCAAGCAGGTAAATGACAACTGGCGCCTCGGTTGCCAGCTGAAAGTCAGGGAAGATATGGAGATTCATGTTCCCGAAGAAGTATTGGGAATTAAGAAATGGGAATGCGAAGTGGTTTCGAACCGGAATGTGGCTACCTACATTAAGGAGTTTGTGGTTAAACTGCCACCGGGTGAGGAACTCCGATTCAAATCGGGCGGCTACATCCAGATTGATGTGCCCAAGTATGAAATGGCATTCAGGGACATCGATGTGGAAGAGCAGTTCCGTGATGAGTGGGACAAAAACAAGATTTGGGATCTGACCATGTCGAACCAGGAGGAAACTTTCAGAGCCTATTCCATGGCCAACCACCCTGCCGAGGGCAATATTGTGATGCTGAACATCCGCATTGCCACCCCACCATGGGATCGGGCAGCAAAAGCATTCAAAAATGTCCCTCCCGGTATCTGTTCCTCCTTTATTTTTTCGCGGAAACCAGGTGACAAGGTGATGATTTCAGGGCCTTATGGCGAATTCTTCATTAAAGACACCAATCGCGAAATGGTTTATATTGGTGGTGGCGCCGGTATGGCCCCGCTTCGCTCACACATTTTCCACCTTTTTCATACCCTTAAAAGCAACCGGAAAGTCAGTTATTGGTATGGCGCCCGGTCAAAACGCGAAGTTTTTTATGAAGAGGATTTCAGGAAAATTGAAAAAGACTTTCCCAACTTCAAATTCAATATTGCCTTGTCTGAACCGGTGGCTGAGGACAACTGGACCGGGTATACAGGTTTCATACACCAGGTATTGTTTGACGAATACCTAAGTAAGCATGAGGCCCCCGAGGATGTGGAATATTACCTTTGCGGTCCGCCCATGATGAACGATGCAGTGCAGAAGATGCTGTATGACCAGGGTGTGCCTGATGAGATGGTTGATTTCGACGACTTCGGCGGATAGTACCTCGCAACATGAAATTCAGGAATACCATTTTGCAACTTGCTGTTGTTGCCGTTTTTTTTCTTGTGGCTTTTCTTTTAACCCGGCCCGGAAAAAAACGGAACTATGAAGAATTATCGGGATTTGCACAGGGCACTACCTACAGTATTATTTATGAATCTGAACGCGGTGAAAACCTGCAATCGTCCATTGATTCATTTTTAACCGATTTTGATCGTTCTCTTTCAATTTACGATCCCAATTCAATCATTTCCCGGTTCAACAGAAATGATCCGGCTGTGGCGGCTGATGATGCATTTATTGAGGTATTCAACAAGTCAGGAGAAGTTTTTGCTGCCACAAATGGAGCCTTTGATATTACGGTTGGTCCGGTGGTTAATGCATTGGGCTTCGGAAGCAAGGACACATTGGCGGTGGACAGCCTTGTGATCGACAGCCTGCTTCAATATGTGGGGATGAACAAGGTAAACCTTGCCGAAGGAAAACTGTTGAAGCAGCATCCAAACATGCAGCTCGATGTGAATGCCATTGCCCAGGGTTATTCGGTAGACCTCGTTGCCCGTTTTCTTGAAGAAAGGGGAATCCGGAATTACATGGTGGAGATTGGCGGCGAGGTAAGGGCCAAGGGAAAAAACAGCAAACGATCCGTTTGGAAAATTGGCATTGACAGGCCACAGGAGGGGAACATGCTCCCCGGAGCAAACCTGCAGGCAATAGTTAGTCTGGATGACAAATCACTGGCCACGTCGGGCAATTACCGGAAGTTTTATGAAAAAAACGGGATCAAGTATGTTCATACCATCAATCCCAAAACCGGTTACCCGGTGGTGTCGAACCTGCTGAGTGCAACAGTGGTGGCTGAAGATTGTATTACAGCCGATGCCTATGCCACTGCTTTTATGGTAATGGGACTGGAACAATCCATTGAATTTTTACAGGAGCACTGGTTTTTGGATGCCTTTTTGATTTTTGCCGATGCGCAGGGTCGTTTCCAGGTTTATTTCACACCCGGCCTGAAAAAGTATTTAGAGCAATAAAAAAAGCGTAGTCGGGAGACTGTAATCGTTAATTTATGGTATTGTCCTGATTTATAGTTCCGAAGGAACGATATGTATAAGCACAGGGCGAAATCATGCGCAAGCATGATGAAGCCCTGTGTAAGATAATACAAATGTTTATAAGGGCTGAAGGCCCGAAATGTAATGAGTTTGTTTATTTGCATTTCATAAGTCTCGCACTTACAGCGCTTAAAAATCACTGCCCGCATATAACACAGGGCTACGTTTCACTTCGCCCTGTGCTATTATATTTCGGGGTTTCACCCCTTAGAAATCTCATGTTTTTAAAATGTAATGATTATCAATGTTATATAAGTTTAAGTTCATGGTATGAGACTACCCTCAGCATTTCGGGTAAAAAAAAGCGTAGTCGGGAGACTACGCTTAGCTTTTCGAAGACAGTTTCAAAAGGCTGGGAATTCGTCATTGCGAGGGAGGCACGACCGAAGCAATCTGTTTATTTGCAATAGATTGCTTCACTTCGTTCGCAATGACGTTTCTACCTTATCTGCCTTTTGTAACAGCCTTAGCTTTTCGTTATTTATTTTGCGATTATTTTCTTCATTCTATTTCAGGACAATCACAGTTTGCGTGGTTCTTATTCCAGCAGAACTGACTCATGTCATAGGAAACATATCCGACATGGGTTTCGGAATTATATCCCACAGAATACAACTTATCTTCCTGTGAAAGGTAGAGATAATAGTACAAATCATAATCAGGGTCTGTTGTTTTGCCGTATTCAATATAGCTGTTATGATACTCGTTTGCCGGATCCACAACCGTATATCTGATATCAGCAGTTTCGTTCTTATAATCGGCATTCCATTTGATTGTTAGCCAGGCAGTAGTTGCGTGGTCAGGCACGTTATAAACGGTCCATTTACCACCTGTTCGCAGTATGTCAAATTTACCAGAATACCATAGCACGCTATCGTAAACGCTGGCTTTGGTAATGTACATGCCCACCAGCACCGAATCACCTATTACATCGGCCACCAGGTCGGCTGAATAGCCATTGTTGATACTGTACGACCATACCCAGGTGTCGTTATCCAACCGAACGGCCTCCTGTTCGAGGGCTTCGGCATAGGCTGCAACCGGAATTGCCAGTGAAATGGCAAGTGAAAGGTTCCAGTAACCCATTGCACCGGAAACTACATGAAAATAACTGCAGGTATCAAATAGTGTCGACTTTTTCAGGTCATCCCCGGTAATAGCAGATACATCGATGGCCAATGACGACATCGGAGGCAGGGCTGGAGCAGATTCTTCCTTATCCTTTTTGCAACCGCCAACAGTAATCATACTCACAATCAAGGCTATAGCAAAGAACTGATTTGTTTTGTTTTTCATATATGGAAAAGTTTAGTAAGGCGTTATACGAAAAATAACGGGGAATTGTTGTTTTTAGTCTGTGAGGTTGCGCAGTCGTGCAATAAGTAGCCCCGGGCTTCAGAGGCTGTGTAAAAATTCATTTTACTCGGCGTAGTTGAATACTATAGCCGTCAACTTAACGATCTGATAAATTGCTTACGCCCTTACAGGGCTTATGTTTGAGAGCTTACCTAATACCCAGGGTTTCACCCTGGGCTAATGCTATAATGCCCTTTCAGGGCTCAAAAGCCGCATAAGTTTATGCCCTGAAGGGGCAACAGCAAACAGCACAGGGCGAAGCCCTGTGTAAAGTCAACATATTGAATATAAGCCCTGTAAGGGCGTAAGCCTTTCTTAAGTTGACGGCAATGGTCTCCCGACTACGCTCAATTTTTGAATATTTACACAGCCTCTTCAGGCCGGGGCTATTGATATTATTCAGACAAATTTGCGGAAATCCGCTTAATCTGCGCTTATCTGCGAGAACTTCTTCGCGAGAAACATCTGCGGAAATCTGCTCCTTCTGCGGAAATCTGCGAGAAATTCTTCGCGAGAAACATCTGCGAGAAATTTTTCGCGAGAAATTCTTAAAGGAATTCCCTTACTGCCTTCAGAAAAGCAGCGGTTTGTTCGGCGTGAACCCAATGCCCTGCCTCCGGAATCACTGTGATATCAGCCCAGGGGAAATACTTCCTGATGGATGTTTCATCTTCGGGGCGGATGTAGCCCGAAAGCGCACCTTTAATAAACAGCAGCGGAAATTGCGGAATGGATTCCGGATCGGTTTCATTTTCCCGGATGATGCCGGTAATGATATCTGGCAGTTTCTCTGACAGTGTTTTCAGGTTGAAAGCCCATCTGAATTTACCTTCGGGATTTCGTTTGAGATTCTTCAGCAGAAACTGCCTGACGGAATGAAGTGCAATGGATTGTTGCAGGAGCTTGTCGGCTTCATCCCTGCTGGTAATTAAATCGGTGTTGATTTGCAGCAGGGCATTGATGATGCGGTTGTGCACCATGATCTCCGGCGCATTTTGCCGGAACTCATTGCCCATGGGTGAAATATCAACAACAATCATCTTTCTGACCTTATCAGGATGTTTCAGTCCAAATTGCAGCACAGCTCTTCCGCCCATGGAATGCCCCATGATGATAGCGGAATCCAGACTTTGATCTGCCATGAATTCCTGAAGATCATCGCTGAGCAGGCTGTAGTTGTGATCGCTGCTATGAGGTGAATTGCCGTGATTGCGCTGGTCGACCAGGTAAACGGAGTAATCTGCCGAAAGCTCCCGGCCCATAGAATGCCAGTTGTCAGACGAGCCATACAGGCCGTGAAGAATGATTAACGGTTCACCCGATCCGAGATGTCTGAAAAATAATTTCATCAGGCAATCTGGTCAAGGTAAAGTTGTATGGTTTTCTCCAGACCAAAGTATAGGGCATCGGATATCAGGGCATGTCCGATGGAGACCTCAAGCAGCCCGGGTACAAGTTGTTTGAAATACTTCAGGTTCTCGAGGCTCAGGTCGTGCCCGGCATTCAACCCAAGGCCCAGTTCCACTGCCCTTTTTGCGGCACGTATATAAGGTTCAATGGCCTTTTCGCGGTCAACGGGGTATTTTGTCGCGTAGGGTTCGGTATACAGCTCAATACGGTCGGTACCGGTGGCGGCGGCACGTTCAATCTGTTCCAGTCCGGTTTCAATGAACAATGAAGAACGGATGCCATGTTTGTGCAATTCTGCAACTACATCAACCAGGAACTTCTCATATTTGATTACATTCCAGCCCTGGTTTGAAGTGATCACATCATGCGAATCGGGAACCAGTGTTGCCTGGTGCGGTTTGACCTCGATTACCAGGTCGAGAAACCTTTGGGAGGGATATCCTTCAATATTGAATTCCGTTGTGATAATCGGCCGGATCTCCCTGACATCCTGGTAGCGGATGTGGCGCTCATCGGGACGTGGATGCACTGTAATGCCCTGTGCCCCATATTTCTGGCAGTTGATGGCTGCTTCGGTAACATTGGGTATGTTACTACCCCGGGCATTTCGAATGGTAGCAATTTTGTTGATATTGACACTTAATTTTGTCATTTTCCCGTTGTTTTGTTATTATTGAAATATGAATTACCTTTAATCTCATGGATCACGCAAATTTAGCAGGTTTTATACAATAGTGTATGCTGGCAAAAGATTTAATATCAGATGTAATTCCTTCGTTGCGTACATCCGACAGCGGGCAAAAAGCGCTTTACTGGATGGATATATTCCGTATATCACACCTTCCGATAGTTAATAACGAAGACTTCCTGGGGCTGATATCCGATAAGGACATTTACGATGCCAACATGGCCGACGAGCCCATCGGGAATCACAACCTTTCGCTTTTCAGTCCGTTTGTTACCGAAAATCAGCATATTTATGAAGTAATAGAAATGGCCTCCCGGCTAAATTTGTCGATAGTTCCGGTTCTCGATTACAACAACCGTTACAAAGGTGTGGTAACCAATGCCGACCTGATTCATCATTTCGCCGATTATGCAGCACTAAAGGAACCCGGAGCCATCATAGTGCTCGATATGAATATTCACGATTACTCCATGTCGCAAATTGCCCAGATTGTTGAAAGCAATGATGCGAAAATTCTGAGCATGTACATCAGTTCACATTCGGCAACCACCCGCATGGAAGTAACACTCAAAATCAACCGCAACGACCTGACCTCAATAGTTCAAACCTTTACACGCTACAATTATACCATTCACAGTACCTTTATGGATCATGATGATATGGACAGTTTGTATGAAAACAGGTATGATATGTTTATGAAGTACCTCAGTATTTAATATGCCGTTGGCCGTTGGCCGTTAGCCATTAGCTATTAGCCGTTAGCTTTTAGCCAACAGCCAATAGCCAATAGCCAATAGCCAACAGCCAATAGCCAATAGCTAAAAGCCAAAAGCCTTTTAAGATGAAAATCGCCATATTCGGAAAGACATTCAACCAGGGTTTTGTGCCCTTTATCAATGAATTGCTTGACCTGCTAGTAAGAAGCGAGGTTCAGGTTACGGTTTATAAGCCTTTTTACGACTTCATCTGCTGTCAGACAGGCAAAGACAGGCATTATTGCAGTATGTTCAGCGGACCCGATGATTTTGCGTGCGATTGCGATCTGATGGTGAGCATCGGAGGTGATGGCACTTTTCTGGAGTCGATACCCTTTGTTATCCGCCAGCAATTGCCGGTGATAGGTATTAATTCAGGGCGACTGGGTTTTCTGGCCAACATTTCGAAAGAAAACATCACCGAAGCATTCCTGGCATTGCTTTCAGGTGAGTATACCTTTGAATACCGCACACTAATTTGCATTAAGCAGCCGGAAGACCTGTTCAAACCCATTAATTTTGCGCTCAATGACATCACCATCCACAAAAGCAATTCCTCGCTGATTACCATTGATGCATACATTAATGATGAATTTTTGAATACATACTGGACAGACGGTCTGATCATATCAACACCCACAGGTTCCACGGCCTATTCATTAAGTGTGGGAGGTCCGGTGGTAGTGCCCGGTTCAGGGAACCTCATCATTGCCCCTGTTTCTTCGCACAACCTCACCGTAAGGCCACTGATTATACCTGACACAAACATTATTACCCTCAAAGTTAACAGCCGCAGCGGGGTTTATGCAATAACTGCAGACAACCGCACCAAGCAGATCAGCGGGGAGCAGGAATTTCGCATTGGCAAATCGGAGCATAAGCTGAAGATGGTGAAACTTCCCAATACCAGTTTCTACAAAACGCTCAGGGAAAAGCTGAAGTGGGGTGAGGATATCCGGAATTAGGAATCCGGGGTTCTCGCGAAGAAGTTCTCGTGAAGAAGTTCTCGCAAACATTTCTCGCGAAGAAGTTCTCGCAGATAAGCGCAGATTGAGCAGATTCCGCAGATTTTTTCCCCTGCTTGTCATACTTCGACAAGCCTGCCTGCCGGCCTCTGTATGACATCAAACTATATGGTTACATTTCCGCGTCATTGTGGGAGGTGCGACCGAAGCAACCTTCTAATATACAATAGATTGCTTCACTTCTTTCGCAATGACGGCTACTCTATATCATCCATTTTTCGATTTTTGGTTTATTGTTCATTGTTGTTTGTCCATTATTCAGTAACTTTATGTTTATACAATATTTGTTTCGACGTTCATTTATCGGAAATCGCTGAAAGGTTTTAAGGGTAGCAGGAGAAACTGAAAGAGACGAAGGAAGAAAGGCAATAGTATTATACCTTCAGTGGTGTTCCGGCTTGGCTGGTAGATTAGCAACTTCAGTTGCATTAACAGATATTATTAACCAAAAAGACGAACATGAGAAATTTGCTATTCATCGGAATCTTGATTTTTTCATTAGCAAACTGTGAAAAGTCTGATAATGAACCAATCGATTTAAACGGTTCCTGGTTAGAAATTAGCCACAAGACAGACACACTGGTTTTTGATACGCTAAGTTCAAGAACCTTTACTTTATATCGCGGCTTTGAATTACGAAATAGCCAATTATTTCCCAAGGATCTTTCCGGGCCATATTTCTATGAAATAAGTGACAATAGTATATACCTAAAATGGAGTGGTTCAAGTCTTGGCATTGGAAAGAATTACTATTTTCATCCTGATTCTAGGAAAGAACAGTTTAAGATTGGAAATTTTTTCGAAGACAGTCTGTCAGAAAATGACATACTTACCTTTTCAAAAATGCCTTGATAATAAATTAGCCTGATATGATCATTTGTTGATTTTTATTTTTGCGAAAATGTTAATTTTTACAATTCCTCTCAAAAAACGAATCTCCAAAAACACTTTATTTATCAAAAATTTAATTTAATGAAGCTATTTCAGTTATTATTTGTGCTTCCTATTTTGATAGCAAGTATAACAAATTATACTTATTGTCAAGAGTATAATTTCCCAATAAAACCGGGGAGTAATGATTGGAAGAAATTGCAAACGTATGATGAAATGATACAAGCATGCCAAATCCCCGATTCCATCCTACTGAAAATACCCACAAAAGATTTGATGGAAAGTTGCCTAAAATATCCGTTATTGTTGACTTTTCTAGATTACCATGATAATAAGTTTGGTTTTGAAACAATGTGTAATAAGTTTAATGGATTTCATGAATTCTTTAAAAGAAAAGAAAACCAAATTACGGTAATGCTTATACCGCGGAGCGGTTATAGTTTTGTGCCTTATATTCCTTCTTCACAATACCATAACCGCTCCGCGGTAAAGGGTACATATTCAATACAAATTGCTACAATACTATAACCGCTCCGCGGTAAAGAATATATATCCGATATAAATTTTACAACATCTATGCCCTTTCTTACGGGTAAGCGGGCTCTTCCCCCGCCTGATCATCAGGCAGGCTACCACGTCCCTCGTTCCTCGTCCCTGCAAAAAACTCACTCTCCTTCACATTTTTCAGGTGCTCGCGTGTATCCTTGGAGAACAGGGAAATTTTGTAGCGATCGTGGTCTTTGAACCCGAACCGGAGCGTATTGTTTTCGTAATAGGCAACCGGCACAATATAAAACGTGGATTTGCCGGGCAGGTCATCACGGAAAACCCATGTGGGCATGTAACTGAAATTTTCAACCTTTGTGGTGTCTTGTATTTTCAGCAGGTTCATCTCCACCATTATGCCCCCGTCCTTATACTGTGCACGTTGGTTCGAAACAAAATTCCCCTGGGAATAGACCACAATCTTTTTCCGGGTTGTATCTGCCGCATCGGGGTATAGCTTCACAGGTTGTACCACATGGGGATGCGAGCCAATGATGGCATCGGCTCCATGCTTCAGAATAAATGCGGCAAGCTTTCTCTGGCCCAGGTTCTCAATACGCTGATATTCATCGCCCCAGTGCATGCAAACAATTATGAAATCGGGATTGGCCAGCCGGGCTTTGACAAGATCGCGCCGGATAATCGCTGTATCAATCCGGTTGATTATAAAAGGTGGTTGAAGCACTATTCCATTGGTGCTGTAAGTATAATTAAGCAGGGCAATGCGGATGTTGTTCTTTTCAACAACCAGCGGATAATTTTTACCCCGGTCCTCGTTACCGGTAAAAGTGCCTGTATGAATAATGCTCAGGGAATCCAGCATGGTCAGGGTTCTGGCAAAACCTGCTTTTCCACCGTCGAGTGCATGGTTGTTGGCCTGCAGGAAAAGGTCGAAACCGGCATCGCGTGCGGCAATGGCCAGGGCATCGGGACTTGAGAACTGGGGGTATCCTTTATAGGGTTTACCAGCCAGGGTGACTTCGAAGTTGGCTATGGCCAGGTCGGCTTTTTCGACGTAAGGCTTTACATAGCGAAACGTGGGTTCATAATTGTAGCTGTTTGCAGTTGCGTTCCATGCACCGGTGATTTGTTCGTCATGGCCCATGATGTCGCCGGCGAAAACCAGTGAAAGCCGGGTAGTATCGGCCTGCTGCGAGAAGCCGGAAAGGGTTACCAGGCTGAAAAGCAATATGGCAAATCGGGTTGTCAAACTACTCTATTGTTAATTGTTCATTGTTAATTGTTAATTGTTACTTGCTCATTGATAACAATCACCACCCTCCCGAGGCGCCGCCGCCGCCGAAGCTTCCGCCACCGCCGCCGCTGAAGCCGCCAAAGCCGCCACCGCCACCACCACCACCACCAAAACTGCCGCTTCCCGATGAAAAACTTCCCCAGCCGCTGTCTTTTGAGCTGCCCGTTCCAAGCAGTAACCACCAGGGTATGCTGTGTTTGGGAGAATAATATTTGTTGTTTCGCCGCGAACTTGAGGCAATAATAAATATGAATACCATAAGCATCAGCAGGCCGAAGATGATGCCGGGAGAATTTTCGCCTCCCTTCAGATAGTCCTCAGCCGTGTACTCGCCACGGGTAAGCGCCATCAGCACATTGGTAGCAGAATCGAGACCTGCATAATATGCACCGGACTTAAAACTTGGCGTCAGTACATTAGTGATTATCCTTGAGCAGATGGCATCGGGTACAGCGCCCTCAAGTCCGTAACCGGTTTGGATGGTCATTTTTCGCGAGGCAGGACTTATCAATATCAGCAGGCCGTTGTTCTTACCTTGCTGTCCAATACCCCAGTCTGATCCAAGCCGGTTGCCAAAATCATCTATGTCATAACCCTGAAGGTCGTCATAGGTCACCACATAGATTTGTGTAGAGGTCTGGTTGTTGAAATCAAGCAGTTTGTTGTTCAGGGTTATCTGATCCGGTTCACTCAGCAGTCCGGTGAAATCGTTAACCAACCGCAATGGCACCATAGGTTTCGGAAACTGCTGTGCGTACATTGGCCACAGGAGCGTCATCAATACAAGGAAGAAAGTAAGTCTTTGCCTGTTCATTTCTGGAGTAACTTTAGGTTTCGCTCGAATCGAACGAGATTTCGTTAGGAAGTTCATTAGTATCGGTTGTCTGGTAGGGAAAGTGTGTTTTCAACCGCTCGCTAGCCATTTTTACGCCTACAGCAATTCCCAATGCAAACTCCGAATTTTTAAAATGAGATTCCATCACGGCTTTAACGTTATCCCAGAAATCTCCAGGAACCAATTTGTTAATGCCAGCATCTCCCAGGATGGCGAACCTGCGGTTTCTGATGGCAAAGAAGATGAGCACGCCGTTGCGTTGGTTGGTCCGGTGCATATTCAGCCGGGCAAAAACCGCAGCTGCCCGGTCAAGAATATCACCTTCGAATTCTAACTCTACGTGTACCCTGATCTCGCCCGAAGTATTCAACTCAGCTTCAGCTATGGCTTTCTCAATCAATTGCCGCCCCTCGGGAGTGAAAAATTCAGATGCCTTCATGCAACGTGTTGTTAAAATTCAACCACAGGAGCTTCCTGTGCGCCTGTTTCAGCTTCGAAATAGGGCCTTTCCTTAAATCCAAACCAGCCTGCGAAAATAACAGACGGGAACGTTTTGATGGCCGTGTTATACTTTTGTGCTGTAATATTGAAATTCCTTCTTTCAACAGCTATCCGGTTTTCGGTTCCTTCTAACTGGGCCTGCAGTTCCAAAAAGTTCTGGTTGGCTTTCAGGTCGGGATAATTTTCGGCCACGGCAATCAAACGGGATAAAGCCGAGCTCATTTCACCCTGGGCAGCCTGGAAACGTTTCAGATCAGCTTCGGTCATGTTGGCGGCATCAATTTTTATGGAAGTAGCATTGGCACGGGCATTAACAACCTTTTCAAAGGTTTCCTGCTCGTGGGCAGCATATCCCTTAACAGTGCTTACCAGGTTGGGTATCAGATCGGCACGGCGCTGATACACGTTTTCAACATTTGCCCAGTCGCTGTTTACCTGCTCACGCAGCGTGACAAGGTTGTTATACCCCGAGCAGCCCCTGAAAACAAGTAATGCTAAGGCAACAACAACAACAATAAGAATTATTCTGCTGGTCTTCATGGTTATTATTTTTTGTTAATGGTTAACAATTGGGTTTAGAATTACGTAGAAAATTCGTACCGAAAATAGTCAATTGCTGTGAATTTGGCATGATATTGGAGATAAATTAGAAACAAGAGCCAAGAGCCAAGAGCCAACAGCTAATGGCTAATGGCCAAAGGCTTCTTTTTTGCAACTAAAAAAACATGTATGAAAGCAAACACAAATAAGGTAATGATACTGTTGGCAGGAGTGCTGCTGATGCTGACCAACTCCTGTGAGCTTGGTGATGATCTGCTGGGCAATGCAACCATATCAAAAATAGAAGGTGATTGGAACTGTGCTGAGGTCAGTAAATATTTTAAAAAATCAACATCTGAGAACTATGTGGTAACTATATCTCCAGATGCAGATAATGATAATGGCATTCTGATTGATGGGTTTTATCATTTGGGAGATATTGGTGTTAAAGCTGAAGTCAGTGGCAATAACATTACCATTCCGAGCCAGACAATGGAAGGAGGATATGTGATTCTTTCAGGGCAAGGACTGATCAGCGGCAACAAAATTACCTGGGAATACAAGATCAATATCGGAGGAAACACCATTGATGATGTTACTGCTGTTTATACCAGGTAATTAGGTTAATCTTTGAAACCTGCCATGGTTTCATAAACCCTTTTCCTGATTTCAGCGGGAAAGGCAATTCTGGAAAAGGCAGTTGAAATAATAAAAGAAAAGAAATGCTCCGGTTACGTTATTGATTTATAACTTGTTCCGGTCCTATTGGCCATCAGGAACCCATTAACCAGCAATCGTTTGGATATTTGGAAAAAGTTTTTTCCATTATTATACAAATGGATTAAACAGTATTCATCTTGAAACCTATGAAAGGTGTTTTTTTTGATTGGGACAGTCTTGAAAGACCAGAGCACAGGTCCAGATTTGATATAAATTGGTTTTCTTTGCTGGAAAGTAAAAAGAGTACAAAAATAAATATAGCCTATTACAATTTCGAACCTCTGTCAAAAGGCACCTACAATTTTTATTTTCAGTTCCCGTAAAATCAAGGCTGACACCGTTGATTAACCTGAAAATCGGATTTGGTACCCATCCTTTCGAAAGAAATACGACCACAGAATGCTTTAAAACTGCCTCAAAGGAGTCTCTGGAAACAAAATTAATACTATATTGGCTGCTGTTATATATAAAATGAGCTAATTAGTATCAATCAACTATTTTAAAAATGAGACGCTTTTTGCAATTATTATTCATTCTCTGCTGTTGCACCGCTCAACTGAAAGCCAATTCAGATAACCGTTTAAAAGAGGGATATATCATATCGTTAAATGGTGATACAACAAAAGGCTTTATTTTGGCACAGGAGAGCAAAGATGCATCTGAAACTTGTATTTTTAAACTCAATGCCAACAGTGAAAGTAAAACTTATAAACCAGGTGAAATAGCCGGGTACAGGTATTCAGACGGGAAATACTATATTTCAAAGGAAATTCAAATTGATCCAACCACTACAAAGGTTGTTTTCCTGGAATTTTTGATTAAAGGAATGGCAAATGTATACTATTATGTAGACGATGCGGAGCATTATTATATTGAGAAACTTCCACAGGGTTTTACAGAGCTTACTGAGAAGGAGGTAATCATACAAAATGAAAAGGGTAAGTTTATCCAACCCAAGAAATATAAAAATAAACTCATGTCAATATTACAGGACTGTCCTGATATTAATGATGAAATTTTGACTACAACTCTTACCCATAAATCGCTGATAAAACTAACGAAAGATTATCATGAGAAAGTGTGTAATACGGAGAGTTGTGTTATTTACGAACAGAACAAATTATCACCAGAAGTAAAATATGGAGTATTATTGGGTTTGGCAATAAACCAGTATAATTTTGGATATCGGGTAAATACCAATTATGGCAATGTTTTCCAGATCGGGGCCGGATTAAAAATATCGAATCTGTTCATGTTTAACAGGCATATTAATGTAAAGGCCAGTCTTATCTTCGAAAAAGATTCCAAAACATATGCATTTTCTCTTCAAAAGGGTGATATCTATCCTTTAACCATTGACGATGAACCGTATTTCCTGGATTATGAGGATTATCCTCAGCCTCCTTATATGACGCCAATAAAATCAGAAATAAAAGGGGATTTAGAAGTTATGGATTTGAAAATTCCCATTACTTTGAACTTTGACTTTAATATTTCGAAAAAAGCAATCTATACTTTAGGTGTAGGTTTTTCCAATAAAATCATCTTGTCGCAGAATGAGAATTTTAAGGTGAATTATTTCTACGACTTATATGACCAAAATATTCGTACATGGCTGTGTGGCTTGATCGCAACCACAGGCATAGAAGGAAACTGGATTGGGAATCATACTTTTTTTGCTAATGTAAGTTATGAATACCTATCAGATTTGAGATCAAAACTTACCAGAGAGTATAAATTATACAACAACCAGTATTCACTGCAAATAGGAATGTATTTCTAAACCTGAACAACTTGCTGCATAATTGCATTATTTAGCAGGCATATAGTACAAAGCGAAAATTCTTTTTGTAGTTTTGAAAAGAATTTGCTTGTTTTTTCAAGAATAATAATCGTAAACACTGTAAAGATCTACTATGAACATGAAACGCAAAACATTATTTTTAGCTATGGGATCCCTTATATTAGCGGGATTGGGGTTACAGGCACAACCCGTTACGCAAGGGCGCCAGATGGACGACCCCGCTTTGACCGATACTACGGGAAGAAGCATTGCCGCATACTTTGCTCCGGCCACTAAAGCAAAAAAGACCCCGGATGCCGAAGGATTCATTCAACGTTGGTTACTTTTGGAACCAATTAGCAAACCTAACCGCAGCAACACTGTTTTTACAGACAGCTATATCAGAAAAGCGTTCGATACCTTGTATTTTCCAAACCAGTTTACCGTTTTACCCAAGGACGGAGAAAAAGTAAAGGTTGGAGCGCAGGGATTAAAATGGCATGCATTAGACAGTAAAATGTTCAATGTCAAACTATTTCGTTTCGCTTATGGTTTGAATAAACCCATATACGGAGTTGTGTTTTGGGCTGTAACTGTAGTTAACAGTCCGCAGGAAATGAAAAACGTAAGAATGGCAGTTGGCTCGAATTCAGCATCCATGTGGTGGCTCAATGGAAAGGAAGCCGTGATACTTTCGGGAGACAGGCGCATGGTAATGGATGATTGCGTTTCAACCCGGCTGACGCTTAATAAGGGTAAGAACATCATCCGGGGAGCCGTAATCAATGGTCCCGGAATGAGTGATTTTTGCGTTCGCTTCCTGGATGAAAATGGAGAGCCGATCAAAGATCTCACCATTACTTGTGAATAAAATTATTTAGTCATCTTATTAAGATCTCATTTGTTAAGAAATTGAAATTATGAAATCAAGAATTAAAATATTGGTCACAGCTGCCCTGTTGTCGCTTTGGATAACCGGAACACTTACAGCGCAAATCGGGAAACCATTTATACATGATCCTTCCACAATTATGGAATGTGATGGTAAGTATTACACATTCGGCACAGGTGGAGGCGGATTGATATCCGAAGATGGTTGGAAGTGGAACAGTGGTGCAGTAAGACCCGGCAGGGGAGCTGCTCCGGATGCCATAAAAATTGGCGATCGCTACCTGGTAGTCTATGGCTCAACTGGCGGCGGCCTGGGGGGCGGACATAACGGTCTGATAAACACTATGTGGAATAAGACACTCGATCCGAATTCGCCCGATTTTAAATTTTCGGAACCTATCGTTGTTGCAAAATCCGAGAATATGGAAGATTGTGACGCCATTGATCCCGGACTTCTTTTGGATCCAACCGATGGCCGTTTGTGGTGTTCTTATGGTACCTATTTTGGTTTCATTCGCCTTGTAGAGCTTGATCCCCAAACTGGCAAGCGTGTTGAAGGCAATGAAGCCATTGATATTGCCATTGACTGTGAAGCCACAGATTTGGAGTATCGCAACGGTTGGTATTACCTGCTTGGCACACACGGAACCTGCTGTGATGGTGCGAACTCAACCTATAATATTGTCGTAGGTCGTTCCAAAAAGGTAACAGGTCCTTACCTCGACAATATGGGAAGAGACATGTTAAAAGGTGGCGGCAAGATGGTAGTTGCAGCAGGCGGAAGAGTTACCGGACCGGGACACTTCGGACGGGTGATTCTTGAAGACGGAGTTGAAAAAATGTCGTGCCATTATGAAGCTGATTTGGATCAAAGCGGACGCAGCGTGCTGGCAATCCGTCCCTTGCTTTGGAAGAACGAATGGCCGGTTGCAGGAGAGAATATCAAAGAAGGAACTTATGAAATTGAATCTGAAAGAAGAGGCTATGCACTGGAGTTGGTAGTGGATTTTGTACGTATGCCAGGAGGAATGAGAGGATTCGGACGAAATACAAATGAACCAATAAAACCCGTTCCATCCCAGGAACTGGCCGATGTAATTCATACATGGCCAGCCGGAAACATTGGTGTACGAATTGGAGATTACATGTTCCGCCCGCATCAGAAATGGACCATCACAGCAGCTCCCGATTCAAGCGGATATTTGGGAGGTCCTTATTATAAAATAGTGATAGCAGGAACAGACCGGGCATTGACCGCAACAGCCGATGCTGAAGTAATAACTGTTCCGGCATTCACGGGTGCTCCGGAACAATTGTGGCGGATTGATCAGTTGACGGATGGAACATACCGGATTATGCCCAAGGTAGTTCCCAACTCAACTAAGAAGCTGGCGCTGATATCCATCGGAGACAGCACACCCACATTGGCTGAATTTGATATGAATAGTGACAACTCCAAATGGAATTTTAAGGATCACTAAAAAGATGCTGTTTTACTTTTTGAAAGACGCAGGTTTCAATATCTGCGTCTTTCTTTTTTGGCAGCATACCGAGCCGGTTAGTTGCTCATGTTGTTTCATTTGGCTAACTTTCGGGTAAAATAATCAGGCTCCACTTCGGTTTGGCCGGCTAATTCCAACCAAAGTCAGGCAGTGTGGACTGCACCTGCCGGCGGATCGTGTGCTTCAAAAAACCTGGAATGAGAAAATTAATTACTATAACGCTTTTATTGTCCTCACTGACAGCATATTCTCAAAGGTATCTCACAGATGATTATGCCCAACTTGACTCTGTTATTGGAGGTGTTTACGGAACAGCCTCAGATTACCAAAATATTACTCAAAATTTGCTCTTTGATTTCTATGAACCCGCACATGACAACATAACTAACAGGCCATTGATTATTTACCTTCATGGTGGCGGATTCACCTCAGGAATTAGAACTTACCCCTCCGTAAAATTATTGTGCAGACGAATGGCCCAAAAAGGATATGCTGTTGCCAATATTGATTACCGT